>DBRO01000097.1:0-6085 GCA_002306005.1 Ruminococcus sp. UBA1366
AAATTCCGGTCATAATGCGCAGTGGTAAACAGATACGTTCCCACGTTTTTGTAGCCCGCCGCAATCGCGCCTTTATAATGCTCCTCGAATTTGCTGTCGGTGCTGTCGCTGTACGCGGCGCGCAGAATCACGCCCTCCACGCCTGCGGCTTTTGCTTTGGTAAAATCCATTTTACCCTGCCATTTGGAAATATCAATATAGTCCATTTCATCCGTCCTTTCTTGATTAGAACAATTGTTCTTTACATATAGGATAACATAAGAACATACGTTTGTCAAGTACTTTGACACAAAAATTTTTGTATCATTCTATTTTATTCATTCGGACGGACGAGCGTGACTGGTTTTTCGATTTCGCGACCACACGAAAAAGCGCGGAAGAACTCCAAAAAGCTCTTCCGCGTTGTGTGGTTTCTTACAAAAACAATGCTAGAATCAAGAATCACAGAAAAATTCCAAACAATACGTTTGAATTGCAAGCCATCAGAAATTCCTCTCCGGCTACTTGACCTCCACAATCCAATGGTACTTGTCTTCGATGTCGCCGTACTGCATTCCCGTCATGGTATCATACAGCATTTGGGATATTTTACCGATTTTGTTGTCGTTAATCAGCATCACTTTCTCGCCCCATTTTAAATGTCCTACGGGCGAAATTACCGCCGCTGTACCCGTGCCGAACACCTCGTCCAGCTTGCCCTCATCGGAGGCTTTTGCAATTTCTTCAATGGTAATCCTGCGTTCTGTCACTTTATAACCCTTGTCGCGCAGGATTTCAATTGCCGATTTTCTGGTAATTCCCGGCAGAATTGAACCCACCAACTCCGGTGTAAGAATTTCGCCGTTCACCACAAAAAAGATGTTCATTGCGCCGACTTCTTCGATATATTTTTTCTCCACGCCGTCCAGCCAAAGTACTTGCGAATAATTCTGCTGGTGCGCTTCGTCCTGTGCAATCAGCGAAGCCGCATAGTTTCCAGCAGTTTTGGTATAACCCATACCGCCCTTCACGGCGCGAACGTAATTTTTTTCCACATAGATATTCACCGGACTAAGCCCCGTGGAATAATACGGTCCGGAGGGCGAAAGAATGATGATAAACATATAGTGGTCCGCAGGGCGAACGCCAATATACGGATCCACAGAAATAATAAACGGACGGATATACAGCGAGGCGTTTTCCGTATGCGGAACCCAGTCTTTTTCGACCTTTAGCAAGGCCAGCAGTGCATCCAGCGCGTCCTGCTCATCCAGATGCGGAATGACCAGTCTTTGGTTGGAAACATTCAGGCGCTTGAAGTTTTCATCCGGACGGAACAGCTGAATTTTGCCGTCCTTGGTGCGGTAGGCTTTCAGCCCCTCAAAGACTTCCTGTCCGTAATGCAGACACATGGAGGCAGGTGAAAGCTCCAGATTGCCATACGGCACAATGCGGGCATCATGCCAGCCTTTTCCGGTGGTATAGTCCATAATAAACATATGGTCGGTAAAAATTTTACCGAAGCCCAGTTTACTTTCGTCCGTGGGCTTTTCCTTGGGCGATGTGGTTAGTTCGTATTTGATGTCAAGCATCAGTAATCCTTCTTTCGTTGGGTTTCCCCTTTTTTCGCTATTCTATATTATAACCCATTCCGCCGAATTTTGCAAGAGCTTACCCGAATTTTCCGCATGATGTTCATATATTATTAACTTTTAAAGCTGAAATCTAACCCGAAAGAAAGCAGTTGAAAAATTTCGCAAAATATGCTACAATAGAATTGCTGACTTTATAAGAAAGAGAGGACTTTCTATGCCGATACGCATACCGGATCATCTTCCGGCTTACTCCACGCTGATTGAAGAAAACATTTTTGTGATTCCCGATGACCGCGCGGAGCATCAGGATATTCGCCCGCTGCGGATTGCAATTTTAAATTTAATGCCCAACAAAATTACCACGGAAACGCAGATTATGCGCTTGCTCAGCAACACGCCTATTCAGGTAGATGTGGAACTGATGCAGGTTTCTTCTCATAAATCGAAAAATACCTCCGCAGAGCATATGTTTAAATTTTACCGAACTTTTGACGAAATGCGCGATGAGCGCTTTGACGGGCTGATTGTCACGGGTGCGCCGATTGAGCTGTTGAACTTTGAGAATGTGGATTACTGGCAGGAGCTGACTGAGATTTTTGAATGGACAAAAACTCATGTGTTCTCCACCATCCACATTTGCTGGGGCGCACAGGCGGGGTTGTACTATCGGTACGGTGTTCCCAAATACGACCTGCCGCAAAAAATGTTCGGGGTGTTTCCGCACACGACGAATTATCCGAATCATCCGCTTTTGCGTGGGTTTGACGATGTGTTTGAAATTCCCCACTCGCGCCACACGGAAATCCGCCGTGAGGATGTGGTCGCCGTGCCGGAACTTGTTATTTTGGCGGAATCGCCGCTTGCCGGTGTGAGCGTGCTTTGCGACACGCAAAACCGGAATTTCTTCCTGACCGGACATTCCGAATACGACCGCATGACGCTTGCCGGAGAGTATTTCCGCGATATAAACAAAGGCTTGGACATTGCCCTGCCCTACAATTATTTCCCGGAGAACAACCCGCAAAACACTCCGCGGTTTTCTTGGTGCTGTCAGGCGAATTTGATGTACTCCAACTGGCTGAACTACTGCGTTTATCAGCAAACCCCGTTTGATTTGCGTGAACTGGATAACCTGTAATAGAAAACAGCGGAATGCAGATAGCATTTCGCTGTTTTTTTGACATCTCATACATTTATACTTTTTCTACTATTGGCAACAGCCTAATAAAAAATCTTCTCCGGCGCCCAATCGCCATCCTCAATTTCATAACTGCTGGGAGAACCGCTAAAATAAACCGTCTCAAAACTGCCGTCGCAAGTTCCCTCCGCCTGCGTTGGATACCCGCCTATATAATGGTCCTCCGAGGTTTTACCATAATATGCTAGAATTACTGTGCCGTCATCGATATAGACCGCCCATGATGAATCTGCAGAAGACGAATCCAACAAATCCAATACATCGTAAATAAAATCCGTATCATCGCTTGAAGAAAAGGTTTGTCCGTTGCTCATTCCATACCAACCGCTCGAAATCGGTGTGCCTTCTGCCATTGCATTGCCGGCTATTGCGGTTGCAGAGCGATATATGGTTGCGGCATTGTCATTTGCGGTTTCGATTTTTGCGTTACTGACATAAACAGAAAGCCGGTCGTTACCGCCTGCTTCCTGTGAATCTTCCTTATCCTCGGAATCCTTTTCCACCGAAGCTGATACCGGACTGAGTACAGTTCCCAAAATTACGCCCGCCGAAAGAAGAAGCAACACGACAATTTGAAGTATCATACCCATTTTTAGATTTGACGCGCCGGTTTGAAATAAAGTCTGGCAGGAAGGGCACTTTGGCTCGTGATCCTGCACATAGCCCCCGCATTTTGGACATATTTTCAAAGCGATCCCCTCCTTATGTTTATACGGCTGCCGCTGTTTTTGTTCTTTTATAATAAATGAACTTTTTAATGATAATTCCAAGGATTATCAATACAACGCCCGCCGCTGCATAAATAGCAGTGGTTTTTATCATTTGCGACTGTACTATTCCGATGATGTCGGAAATAAAGCCGTCCACATAAACATCATCGCCTGCTTTGTCGCCAATCGCATCCACAATGAATCCAATACAGGCAAATGCAATGGTGTAAATTCCGGAAACAACTGTGAGCAAAACGCCCAGTGCCGTTAATGAACCTCCGTCACGGCCTTGCGAATACCGGAATACAATCGTATAAATCATCAAGAGCAACAAAACAATTCCGGTAAGAATAAACAGCACCGGAGAAGCAATCACACTCACAAGCGTTCTTGTCCATGAAAAACTGCCGTGTCTTCCTACTTGGTCTTCCAGCATGGTGTTGTATTCATCCGTGTATTTATAAATCGCGGAGATGACTTCATCAGAATCAATATTACTGCCGTAAATCTCTTCAATTTCACTGCGATTTTGAAGATATGCGGTCGCGATGTCTTCCGCCTCAATGCCTTCCGGTTCATCACCGGTCATATAGGAATTCACTAAATCTTCCACTGCCTCATCAAAAAAGCCCTGTGCATCTGTGATTTCCATAATTTCGCGCACATCTTTTTTATCCAAACTGCCGCTGCTCATGCTAATCATGGCGCTTTGGCTATTTGCCTTTTGCAAAATATACTCTTCCACCGTCGGATAGGTTTCTTCGCCATCTTGATACACACCAATTAATGTAATATCCGTCATATCGATTTCCGAAGTAAGCGTATCTACCATTTTATCGCTGCCCACAGCCCGCACAGATGCTGATGCTAGGAACACAAACAAAAGCAGTAGGATGAAAAAGTACAGGATTCCCAGTTTGAAATGATAGCCGCCGGAAGGCGTTTTTGCCGCAATGGCAACCTGCGGCTGCGCCATCGGTGCTGGATTTTCCGGATATGGATTTTGCACATAGGGATATGCCCCATACGATTCCTGTGCCGGCGGGGGCGCTTGCTTGACGGCTACTTGCCCTGCGTTGTTGTTCCATTCATGATTTTGCTCGGTGGCTTGTGTACCCGTAGGAATCTGCGGTTCGGCTTGCGTATTTGTCTCCTCTCGCAAATTCTGCCCGCAAAAAGGACAAAATGAACTGCCATCCTTTATTTGCTTTCCGCAATGAAAACAAAACATGATAATCCCCTTTCGTTTTTTATGCTGTCCGATATTTCGTGATTTTACTTCACACAATTATAACATTCCATTTGATTATAACATATTTGTTTCATGAATTCAAGGATTATTTTGTATTTTTTTGACTTTGTATACTCGTTTCCTGCAAACATCTGCTAAAATGAAAAAAAACTTATGTTGGCTCTTGCTTTTTTTCTCGTCATTGTGTATAATAAAAGAAGATTATTTTTTAGTGAGGAGCCTTGCCATGTATCAGTATTATCTTGCCAACGCCGCGGCGCTCTCGCAGGAAAACGCCAGTTACCTGCTTGCGGGAATTGCGGCAGTTTTAGTGATTGTTTTCTTCCTCGCGGCAGTTTCGTTAAGCCGTACCGGAAAAATCCTCGGCTTGTTGAATAAAAAGCCTTCGGTTTCTGTTCCTGCAGCGCCCGTTGTGGAAGCCGGCATTGATGAGGAAACCGTTGCCGCCATCACCGCGGCAATTGTAGCTTACGAACAGGAAACCGGTAAAACCATGCGGATTCGCAGCATCCAGCGCACACAGCGTCCGGCTTGGGCAGCAGCGGGCATTGCCGAAAACACAAGACCTTTCTAACATTTAAAAGTGCATATTAAAGGGCTGGGGTACCGGCTCTTTTTTATCCGGAAATGAGGACAGCATGAACGAAAACTCCCGAAAAACCAGCGGATTTATGGCNNGAAAATATCAGCGAACACAGCTTGGAAACAGCCATGCTGGCACACCTGCTGGCAGTTTTGCGAAACACCCGCTTCGGCGGCAATGTGAATCCCGAACGCGCCGCACTGCTTGCCGTTTATCACGATGCAACAGAGATTATTACCGGAGATATGCCCACACCGGTGAAATATCACAGTGCGTCCATCCGCAGTGCCTACGCGGAGGTGGAAGATCGTGCGGCGATGAGTTTGCTTGCTCAACTGCCGGAGGATTTGCGTCCGGCATACGAATCCCTACTCTCGCCCAGTCCGGAAGAAACTGAACTGCACCGCCTTGTGAAAGCCGCTGACAAGCTTTCGGCATATATTAAATGCATAGAAGAAAGCCAGATGGGCAACGAGGATTTTCGCAGTGCGGAGCAGGCAACCCTGCAAGCCGTAAAAGCCATGGAACTCCCTGAGGTGGACTGCTTTTTAGAGGAATTCCTACCCGCCTACCGCCAAACCTTGGACGAACAAACAAAAAAATAACCGCACTGCTTTACAGTGCGGTTATTTTTACGCCCATATCCACCGGTTTTGCGTTGGCAAGGCAGGTTACCACAATACCGTTGACACCCGCCGCGGCATAGTCCGCCGCGTTGTGTTCGTCAATGCCGCCGGCGGCAAGCACCACTGCCTGCGGATTGACTGC
>DBRO01000097.1:6131-6258 GCA_002306005.1 Ruminococcus sp. UBA1366
GCCTCGGCTAGGACTTTCTTTTCGCAAGCCCGATGCCGGATTTCCGGCAATGCGGCACAGAACGCCTCCGCGCCGCCAAGAAAACTCCAATGCTGTGCAAACACCAGAACCGTTTCGGAAAGTCCCA
>DBRO01000097.1:6393-7324 GCA_002306005.1 Ruminococcus sp. UBA1366
TTCGATTCCCAGCCGCGCAAAAATGCCGCGCACCGCTTCCATGCCAGCAAGCACGCAGTCCTCACGGGTGAAATAACGAATTTCGCCCTGTTTTGCGCCAATCCCCAACAGGTGGGTGGTTAAATCAAAATACGGGACGTCCTCGCCAATCAACCGGTCCAGTTCCTCCTGCGAAAATACCATCAATCTTCCTCCAACGCCATAATTTTTGCCACGCGTGCGGAATGCCGTCCGCCGCCTTCAAATTCCGTATTCAAAAACACGTTGACAAGTTCCACGGCAAGCCCTGCGCCCACCACTCGACCGCCCATGCAAAGCACGTTTGCATCGTTGTGAAGGCGGGTGTATTTCGCCGAATAGTAATCCGAACAGCAAGCCGCACGGATGCCATGGATTTTATTCGCCGAAATGGAAATTCCCACACCCGTGCCGCAAATGAGAATCGCCCGTTCGCAAGTACCGTCCACAACCTTTTCGCAAACGGTTTTTGCCGCATCAGGATAGTCACACTTTTCGCCCTCGTAACAGCCGTAGTCCGTATAGGCAATGCCGTTCTCCTCAAAATACCGGATAATTTCTTTTTTTAGTTCCACGCCCGCGTGGTCGTTTCCAATGCCAATCATATTCCAATCTTTCCTCTCCCCGCCCAAATCCTAACGATGCCGGCGGTCTTTTTGTGCTTTGGTTTCCTGCAAATACGCCGCGTCCAGCTCGTCCGCAGACGTAATATTTTTACTGTTTTTTGCGGCAACACAAAGTGCCACTGCGTCCGGTTGGTGAAATTCCGCCGGTGCAAGGGCGATATGCGGTGCCTCCTGACAGTATTCCGCATATAAATCCGCCGCACCGTCTCCGGTGATAAGCACCCTGCCCTGCTCGGCAAGTGCCAGCGCGGCGGCTTCCGCCGGCTTACAAACCCGATCCGCATGCA
>DBRO01000097.1:7404-8336 GCA_002306005.1 Ruminococcus sp. UBA1366
AGCCCCTTGACTGCGGCAATGCCGATGCGCAATCCGGTATACGAACCCGGCCCTTTGGAAACGGCAAACAAATCGACTTGGGTCATCTCGCGCTCCGTTTCGGCAAGCAGGCTTTCCGCAAGCGGTAAAATCACCTGCGAATGCGTGAGCCTTGTCACATAGCTGTGCACGGCAAGCACGCGGTCATCCTCGCAAAGTGCTGCGGATGCGACTTTCCCCGTGGTTTCAATTCCCAGTATCAGCAAATCGTTCATCTCCGGTTATGATAATTTCCCGCGTGGTTTCGTCCGGCGCGGAAATTGCAATCTCAATCGTTCCTGCCGGCAGTATTTCCTGTGCGTTTTCCGACCACTCCACTGCGACCACGCCGCCTTCTTCCAGATAATCAAAAAAACCAGTGCTTTCGGCATCCTCCGCACCGGAAATCCGGTACAAATCAAAGTGAAACAGTCCCGTGATTGTTGGCTTGTCCGCATTTTGGGACGGACGGTACTCGTTGACCAGCGCAAAGGTTGGAGAGGTAACGTTGTCGCCCAGCCCCAGCCCCAACGAAAGCCCGCGGGTAAACGTCGTTTTACCTGCGCCCAGCCCGCCGCGAAAGGCAATCACATCACCTGCGCGCAGCTTTTTCGCAAATTCCTGCGCAAAGGCAATCGTTTCCTCCGGCGAATGTGTGACAAATTTCATTTCCCGACCTCCGGCAAAGGTTTGATTTCTCCTGAAAATTTTCGAAAATGGCAGGTGCGCCAGTCCATCATTTCAAACAGGGTATCCGCAAAGGTATAGGGAATGAATTTCCCCTGCCGCACCAGCGCCAAAACCTCCTCCTGCGTTGCCCACTGCACCGCTGCGACTTCTGTTTCCTGCAAAGTAAGTGCTGCAATGTCCACCTCTTGGCGGACAAACCAATAGTCGTCAAAGCCATGCGAAAA
>DBRO01000097.1:8370-8954 GCA_002306005.1 Ruminococcus sp. UBA1366
CCCGCCGCAGTGACATCCCACAGATCGGGCCAGCTTTTTTTCCATGGCTGACGCTTTTGTATCAACAGTTCGTTTTTTGCGTTAAAAATGCAAAGATGCACCACCAGATGATATTCACCCGCGCCCAACGGATCGCCCCTGCGGTGCAGTTTGCCCGTGGGGTTGCGGTCGGCATCCAGCACGTCCCAAAGTTCATCCGGATTGTCCGAACAGTGTTCCATATTCTCTCCTTACTGTAATTCATCCTCATAGTAATTCAACAGCAAATCTACCATGCGTCCGTAGCTTTCCTTGCCGTCCTCCACGCCGTTTAATTTTAGGCTGGAATCCATCGCTTTATCAGAAAGCTCCCCCACCACATCGCTCGGCAGCAGGGCGGAATCGTCCTCCTGCACCTCCTGCCAGTACCGGCTGTTGCTGTACAAATCCACATAAATTTCGTCCGAAATCCTTGCGTCCAGTAAGGCTTGCGTTTCTGTAGAACAGTTTTCGCTGACTTGCGACATGACGTATTTGATTGCCGCGACATACCCGCTGTACACATAGTCCGCGTTGTCTGACTGCGTACAGGCAAGGAACGAAAT
>DBRO01000095.1:0-1310 GCA_002306005.1 Ruminococcus sp. UBA1366
TATAATATTCTGCTGAAAGACGACAAGGGGTACAGCTATATCCGGATTTCCGGCGACGAATACCCCCGCATCGCTGCGGCTTTGCAAAAATATAACGACGGCGCGGAATACATCGGGCCGTACACCAGTTCCTACGCGGTGCGGCAGGCGGTGGCAGAGGCAAACAAGGTGTTTGGCTTACCCACCTGCAATCGGCGGTTCCCGCAGGAATTTGGAAAATCCCGCCCGTGCTTGAATTATTTTATCAAGCAATGCGGCGGTTTGTGCCGCGGAAATATTCCGGCGGCGGAATACCGTGAAACGGTAAAACAGGCGGTGGAATATATCCGTTCCGGCTCGGAGGCTTCCGTGGAGCGCTTACGCACGGCAATGGAAACCGCCGCTGAAAATCTCGATTTTGAACTTGCAGCAAAACTGCGCGACAGGATTTTGTCTATTCAAAAAGCCGCGGAAAGCCAACAGGTAATTGATGAAACCATTCGCGACTGCGATGTATTTGCTGTGGCACAAAACGGGAGCAACGCCGCGGCAAGTGTGCTGATGTACCGTGGCGGCAGGCTTTCGGACAAGGCGGATTTCGCCATTGGGGAGGAATTTGAACCCGCCGCCATGCGGGAGGAACTGCTTTTACAATACTACACGGCGCGGGAGGAGATTCCCCGCGAGATTTATCTGGACGAACCGCCGGAAAATCCGATGCTGATTGAGCAGTTTTTGCGGGAAAAATGCGCACACGCCGTACGACTGAACATTCCCCAGCGCGGTGCGGGACTGCGGCTTGTGATGCTGGCAAAGGCAAACGCGGGGGAACATCTTTCCCTACGGGTGGGGCGCACCGGCAAGGAAATCCTTGCGTTAGAACAGCTTGGCAAGGCTTTGGGTTTAGAAAAACCGCCCGTTTACATTGAAAGCTATGATATTTCAAACCTTGGCTCGGCGGATATGGTAGCAGGCATGGTGGTGTTTGAAAACGGCAGGCCGCGCAGAAGTGCATACAAGAAATTCACAATCAAAACCGTGGCGGAGCAAAATGATTACGCCTGTATGCAGGAGGTTTTGGAAAGGCGCTTCCGGCGCTTTTTGGACGGCGACGAGGATGAGGGCTTTGCGCGCAAGCCGGATTTAATCCTGCTGGACGGCGGCAAGGGTCATGTTTCCGCCGTGCGGGAGGTGCTGGAACGACTGGGTGTTACTGTTCCCTTATTTGGGCTTGTAAAAGACAACCGGCACCGCACCCGCGCTGTGGCAACCGATGGCGGAGAAATCATGCTTTCACAAAAAAGTGCGGCATTTCGGCTGATGACTGCCAT
>DBRO01000095.1:1429-1566 GCA_002306005.1 Ruminococcus sp. UBA1366
GAGCATTTATAAGGAGCATTTTTTATGGATTCGGTGATGGATTTCATCGGCAGTTTCAGCAAATCCGGCAAGCCTGTACGGGATTTATCGCGCAGCCGCAGGTTACTTTCCGCGTTGGGCAACCCGCAGGACTGCCT
>DBRO01000095.1:1677-4881 GCA_002306005.1 Ruminococcus sp. UBA1366
CGCACGGATTTTTCGCAGTTTGAAATTACCATGGCGATTGCGCTGTTGTACTACGCCGCCGAACGCGCTGACATTGTGGTTTTTGAAACCGGACTGGGCGGCACGCTGGACTGCACCAATGTGATTTCCACGCCCGTACTGACGGTGATTACGTCCATTTCGCTGGATCACACGCAGGTTCTTGGCGAAACAGTGGCGCAGATTGCCGCTCACAAAGCGGGCATCATCAAGCCGGAAATCCCTTGCATACTGAGCGCGCAGAACCCGCCGGAGGCGGGTGCAGTTGTAAAAAATGCCGCCTGCGAACAGCACAGCAGTCTTACCATTCCGGATGAAACTGCCTTGAAAATACTGGATGAAACGCTTTTCGGCAGTACGTTTTCCTACAAAAACCGCACCTATCGGCTTTCCATGAGCGGCAGACACCAGATTATCAACGCGCTTTCCGTGATAGAAGGTGCGCGGATTTTAACACAAGCCGGCATTTTTACGCTTTCTGACGAGGAGATTGCTGCTGGAATTGCCAATGCACGGGTTCCGGCGCGGGTGGAAATTCTCTCCCGCACACCGCTTGTCATTTTGGACGGCGGACACAACGAGGGCGGGTTCGCAGCACTGGGGGAAGTCCTGCAACAATTGCCGGAGCACAATCTCACTGCGCTGATTGGGATGATTCGCGGGAAGGATATTGCCCGTTCCGTGGCAAAAATTCTCCCCTATGTGCGGGAATTTTTTTGCGCGGATGGCTACTACCCTGCGGAAGTTCCTAAAAACGAACTTTGCGAAATTATTACGGCGCTGGGTGCTATGGCTCGCACGGCAGATTTTCTGCCGGAGGAATTACGCAACCAACTAATTTCCGCAAGGCAAAACAACACGCCGCTTTTAATCTGCGGTTCTTTATATTTTTGTGCGCAGGTTCGGAAATTATTTTTCCGCACACAAGCATAACGGCAGAAAAAGCCGCATAATATTTATTTGATGAATAACAGCTTTTGACAATTTTTTTGTCCGGAAGCTGTTATTCTTTTTTTATACCAACAAAAAACAGAAAGGAAGCATACCAAAATGGGCGTAGAAATAAAAACCGCCGGACAAAAGCTGTTCGCGTTTCTTTCCGGCGAACTGGACCACCATACTGCCAAGGAAATGCGCTGTGAAATCGACATTGCCTGCACGCGGGAATTACCGAAAGAACTATATCTGGACTTTTCAAAAATCACATTTATGGACAGCTCCGGCATTGGATTGGTGATGGGGCGTTACAAACTGATGTGTGAGCGCAAGGGACGGGTTTATATTCAGAATCCGCCGCCGGCAATCCGGCGCGTAATGCAGGTTGCGGGAATCAGCCGGCTGGCGCGAATGATTGAGCGCATCGATACGCCGGAGGAAACTTCCCCAGAAACAGCCGTGGAAGCGACTGCGGAAGCATCCCTGCCTGCAAATTCGGTGGAAACGCCAACCGAGCAGCAAATATGAAAGGAAGTGATTCTGATATGAAGAGCCACGGCGCAATCATGAATGAAATGAAGATGACGTTTCCAAGTCTTTCGGAAAACGAGCGCTTTGCCCGCATGGCGGTGAGCGGATTTCTCTCCCAGCTGAACCCGCAAATCAATGATTTATCCGATGTGAAAACGGCGGTTTCTGAGGCGGTCACCAACTGCATTGTACATGCGTACCGCGATACGGTCGGAAAAATCGATCTGAGTGCAAAGATTTTTGCTGATGGGACGATTTACATACGGATTAAGGATTCCGGCTGCGGCATTGCGAATATTCCGCAAGCAATGGAACCGCTTTTCACCACAGCGCCAGACGAAGAACGTGCCGGACTGGGGTTTGCTATTATGGAGAGTTTTATGGACAAGCTTCGTGTCAACAGCCGGCTGGGGAAAGGCACAACAGTTGTGATGAGCAAGCGGATTCAAACCAAACACGCAGCCGCGAAAGCGGACGGTTAAAGCATGAATGAAAATGGAATCAAAACGCTGGCGGAGGAAAACCTCGGTCTTGTGCATTTATGCGCAAACCGGTTCCGCGGCAAGGGAATTGAATATGACGACTTGTACGGCGCGGGTTGCATTGGCTTGCTCAAGGCGGCGCGGGCGTTTGACGAAACGCGGGGCTTGCGGTTTTCCACCTATGCTGTACCGGTCATTCTGGGCGAAATTAAGCGGCTTTTCCGAGATGGCGGCACGATTAAGGTCAGCAGGAGTATCAAGGAGCTTTCGCTGCGGCTCAACATTGTGCGGGAGAAATTCTGCCAAGAGCATGACCGCGAACCGACGGTTCAAGAGCTTTCCGAATTAACCGGTTTGGACGAGGAGGCAATTTTAGAGGCGATTAACACGGCGGCACCGCCACTAAGCTTGACGGAAAGCACGGAAGAAAACGGCGGGCAGCTGGATATTCCAGTGGAAGCGCCGGATACGGAGATTACCGATCATCTTTCGTTACAGCAGGTGTTGCTTTCTTTAGAAACACGCGACCGCAAAATTATTTATCTGCGCTATTTTAAAAACCAGACGCAGACGCAGGTAGCACAGGCGTTGGAAATGACGCAGGTACAGGTTTCGCGGAGGGAAAAAAAGATTCTAGCACAAATGAAAACAGAATTATTTGATACGAATTCCACATAAAAAACGGGTACTGAGAGAACTCAATACCCGTTTTATTTCATTCATTTGGTGTTACTATTTTGTCTTTTTGGATTTATAAGCAATCGTTACGCTCGTTGCAGAAAGAAGCAATACGATTGCTGACAGCGTAATTGTAGCACCCGTTTTGGAACTGCTGACATCGCTGCCGTCCGCATCCTTGGTAGTCGATTCACCGCCTGCACCGCCGCCAATGTCTTCTTTGCTATCCTTGGAAGTTTTCGCAGGGCTGTCGTCCTGTGTTGTTACAATCGCACCATTTTCATCCGTTGTTACCACAGAAGTTGTTGTTTTCTCACCGTTGTTGCCATCTAAATCAGTTGTAGTGGTGGTTTTACTGCCGTTCTCTCCGCTTAGATCGGTTGTAGTAGTTGCATCGCCGGTTGAGCTGGTTGCATCGCCGGTTTTGGTGGTGGTATTGCTGCCGTTCTCCCCGCTTAGATCGGTTGTGGTGGTTGCATCGCCAGTTGTGGTGGTCTCACCACCAACGAAATCAATCGTAGTGGTTGTAGTAGTATCTTCATCCGTTGCGGAAGTCGTT
>DBRO01000088.1:0-1275 GCA_002306005.1 Ruminococcus sp. UBA1366
AATCAATCACAATTTCCATAATTGGGTCGGAAACATCCCCATCCGCCGGCACCATCGGCAGAACGTTAATATCCTTGTTAATCCGGCAGTCAATTAAGCAAGGCTTGCCCTTTGTAAGCGCCTCGCGCAAAACGGGTTCAATCTCCTGCTTGGTGGAAATCGTGTACCCCGTAATGCCAAATGCCTCCGCAAGCTTCACGTAATCCGTGCCGCGATCAAGATCGGTCTGAGAAAAATGCTTGCTGTAAAACAGCCGCTGCCATTGCCGCACCATGCCCAGCACATTGTTGTCAAAAATCAGCTCAATCACAGGAATTTTATGCTTTGCCAACGAGGAAAGCTCGTTGCAGTTCATAAAGAAACTGCCATCTCCGGCAATGTTAATCACCGTACGGTCAGGGTTTGCGGTTTTGGAACCCATCGCCGCACCCAGTCCAAAGCCCATCGTACCCAGCCCGCCGCTGGTAATGAACGAACGCGCCCGCCGAAAATTATAGTACTGCGCCGCCCACATTTGGTGCTGTCCCACCTCTGTGGAAAGAATCGCACCGCCGTCTGTCAGGCGGTCTAGCGTTTCCAGCACTTCCTGCGGTAAAACCTCATCCTCGGATGCAACCGGCACCATTCTAAGCGGATATTCCGCCTTCCAGCCCATCACCTGTGCCATCCAGTCCGGATGCGAAAGCCGCGGCAGAATCTCGTTCAGCCGTCGAATAATATACGGCAAATCCCCTACCACACGGTGGTCGGCTGTTACGTTTTTGTTAATCTCCGCCGGGTCAATATCAATGTGCAGAATTTTCGTCTGACAGGCAAACGTGTCTTTTTTGCAGGATACCCGGTCGGAAAACCGCGAGCCAAGCACAATCATCAAATCACAGCTGGTTGAAACCAACGACGAAGTCTTCGTGCCGTGCATCCCCAGCATCCCAATGAAACGCGGTTTGGCGTTGTCATACGCGCACTGCCCCATCAGCGAAAGCGCAACCGGCGCATCTACGATTTCAGCGAATTCCGCCAACTCCGGCACCGCATCGCTCTGCACAATCCCCCCGCCCGCATAAATAAACGGACGCTCCGCCGCTTGTATCATCTCCGCGGCAACGGTAATTTGCTCATTAATGTCCTGCGGGTTGTGGAACACGATTTTCTTTGGCGCAAGCGGCTGATATTCCGCCTTCTTCACCGTAACGTCTTTGGGAATATCAATCAGCACCGGTCCTTTTCTGCCGGAATTGGCAATATAGAATGCCTCCCGAATGGTATCAGCAAGAT
>DBRO01000088.1:1311-2846 GCA_002306005.1 Ruminococcus sp. UBA1366
GTCGCCACATTGCCGGTAATAGCAATCAGCGGTATCGAATCCATGTACGCCGTGGCAATGCCCGTCACCAGATTGGTCGCACCCGGACCGCTTGTGGCAATCACCACACCCGTGCGCCCGCTGGAACGCGAATACCCATCCGCCGCATGGCAGGCATGCTGTTCGTGCGCGGTAATAATGTGCCGGATTTTATCGGAATACCGATACAACGCATCATAAATATTCAGCACCGCACCGCCCGGATACCCAAACACCGTATCCACGCCCTGCTCCAGCAAACATTCAATGACAATATCAGAACCAGGTAACAACATTTTGCGAAAATCCCCCATCTATCAAATCCTTGCCGGCACTACCGGCAACTTTTTATATTATACTTCTCAGGGCGAAAATTGTCAAGCCATGCCGCAACCGCTTTGGAAAACAAAAAGCCGCTGTATCAGCGGCTGATGGATATAAAATTTCTCTATGCTTCCCGCAGAACGAGATTTCGGATTTCATATGTGACACCGTAATCATTGTTGGATTTGGTAATAAAGTTCGCAGCTTTTTTAATACGCGGGTGCGCGTTGCCCATTGCAAAACTGTAATATGCACTCTGAAGCATTTCGCAGTCGTTGTAAAAATCCCCAAATACCATGGTCTGCTCGTAAGAAATCCCGTGCTTGCGCTGAAGCGCCTTGAGCGCTTCGCCCTTGGAAATGCCGCTGTTCATAATATCAATCCAACTCTTGCCAGACATCTGGAAGGAAAATTCATCATCAAAGGTTCGCTGCAACGCCGGCAGGGAAACGCTCTCCGCGGCATTTTCATTAAACAGGGCAATTTTAAAAATCTGGTCATCAATCTCATCAAGATCCGCAATCACCTTGTGGCTGGAATAGAATTTCGATGCCTCGCGGTTGTATTCCTCACCGTAATCGTAGTGATACGCGTTGTTCAGTCCGCAAATTAAAAATTTCGCACCAGGAATCTTCTCGCAAGCACGCACCAGCCGTTTCAAGTTTTCCGGCGCAATAATAGAAACAAATTCAATCTCTCCGCGATCCCAAACATAAGCACCGTTATCGCAAATAAAGGTCATTTTCGGGGTCAACTCCGCGAACTGATCTTTCAACGTAAAGAACGACCTTCCGCTGGCAATCACAAAGTGAATTCCCTTGGCGGCAATCTTGGGGAAAACCTCGCCAAAATCAGGAGGCAACTGCTTGTTGTCATCTAAAAGGGTTCCGTCCATGTCTGCGGCTATCAGCTTAATCATACTCTCAATCTCCGTTTCGAAAATCACCGGTTTTTGACGAATTCTTCGGCACAGCACGCGCCGGATCAGCTTAAAATTTTACACCGTTTATACGAATATTATAGCATATTCAAACAAAAAAAAACATGACGGAATCTACAATTATAACAAACAATCCGGATGGGAAACTAATAAAATTTTTGCTTTGTAATTTTTCTTTCACACATTAACATACATTCTTCATTTTCGTCAAACTTCACAGGAGAAGCTTTACAAATCCGTGCAATCTGCTATA
>DBRO01000056.1:0-5702 GCA_002306005.1 Ruminococcus sp. UBA1366
TTTTCTGAAATTGCAAGACAAGCCGCGCTTTTTTTTGTAAAAGTCTACGAAAATTCTTTATTTTCCGTGCTGTTCCCGTACATGGATAATGATTTTTATCAGGGAAGAAATGCCCACCACGGCAACGAGCAAATACGCCAAAATCATGCCCGTCCATTCCCCGTACTGCGATTGTAAAAAGTCCTCCGTACTGCCGCCGATGATTTTCTGCGCCTGCGAAATCCGGTCTATTCCCAGCAAAAACACCACCGCAAACAGCTTCCATGCCAGTAAATTCATCAAGGCGGCAAGCCCCATGCCTGCCGAACAAACAAATGCGCCACGCCGGCGGAACCGCTTTCCGCACACCAGCGCGGACACTGCCGCCGCAATGCAAAGCAGGGTGTAAACAAAATATCCCACGGCAAACGCCACCAGATTCCGATCAAATCCGGCGGCATCGGCATCCAGATTCGGCAAAACCAGCGCAGCAGAACCTAGAATCCCGCACGCCGTAAAAAATGCCACCACCGAAAGCCCATTATAAACGCATTCCGGTGTTTTTTTCTTTGACTGTTGTACCGCCATCATGTGCCTCCAAAAGCAAAGGATTTTCCGCGTTTGCCCGCAGATTGCTTGCATTGTGGGAAAAAGTACGATATAATAGTATCATACTCTGTTGCCTGTTATAATAATATTCAAATAAAATCAGCATATTACATATATAAAGCAAAATTATTTTGCATTATTTTATGCATTTTACACAAAGGACTGATTGGATTGCACCCATCACCAAACCAACCAACGCAACCCCAGCCGGATCTTTTTGACCGGCTCATGCATCTGCGCATTTTCGCGCCGCTCCTGCCATTTTACACCCGCAACAAAAGCGTGCTGATGTACCTGTTCTTCGGCGCGCTCACAACGTTTGTGGGGATTTTCACCTTTTGGTTTTTCGCCGATGGCGTTGTGGGACTGCACGAAATTGCCGCGAACTGCATTTCGTGGGTATTCGCCGTGACGTTTGCGTTCTTGACCAACCGCGTGTGGGTCTTCCATGCGCCCTGTGCCACCGTGCGGGCATTCCTCATTCAAGGCGCGAATTTCTTCGGCGGCAGGCTGTTTACCCTCCTGCTTGAAACCGCCATCATCGCGGTGTTCGTCACCTTGTTGGGCTTTAACGAAATGCTGATAAAAATTCTCGCGCAGTTTGTCGTGCTGGTATTAAACTATGTCATCAGCAAGCTGTTTGTGTTTAAAAAAACACACGAATAAGCAAAGCCTTGCTTACTGTTCGTTTTTCGCCGTGCATTTGGCGACAAAGCGCTCCAAATTCACCACAAAGCGGGTGTGAACCCCCTCGCCGACCGGTTCTTTCTCATCGCGCGCGGTGAGCCGGAACTCCACTTTTCTGCCCTCTGCGGCAGTGATTTCCGCCCGTGCCGTTACAGTCATGCCCAGCGGCGTTGCCGCCGTGTGGGACAAGCGCAGTTCGGTTCCCACCGAGGTTTCTCCCTCTTCCAAAAACGCAGAAAGCGCTTTCATTGCAGCGTTTTCCATCAGTGCGGCAAGTGCGGGCGTGGCAAAAACAGCCGCCTCTCCGCTGCCTACCGCGCTGGCAAGCTTGTCCGCCGATACCATGGTGGTACTTTCGGCAGAAGTGCCGATGATAATTTCTTTCATGGGGAAGCCTCCTGATCGTTAAACTTTTCACAATTGGAATGCGCATTAGAATCGCGTTTGATTATAGCATTTTTTGCGCACTTTTTCAAGCGTTTTGTATAAATTTCAGAAAATCAGCGGAAGGCTGTCAATATTCCATACAAATTTCACGAAATTCTCACAAAGCTATGCGATAATATGCGTCAGTATCAATAAAGAAGGGACTGTCCTATGAAAGACCACGAACAAGAGCGCCTCATCCCCGATGAGGATTTTGAATTTGAAAAAGAGCAGTTCGAGCAGGAACAACGCCGAGCGGAGGAAGCCATCCAAGCAGCCGAGACGCGCAAACGCCGTGCCGCAGAGGAACAACGCGCCTACCAGAAAAAGCTGGCGCAGGAAAAAATTGAACTGATGAAGCTGAAACAGGGCGTGATTGAGCAAAGTGAGGCACGCACCCTCAACGAGGATATTGCCGAAGAAGCCGCCGCTGAAAAAATGAGCTTTGGCAAACGCATTGCGAACTTCTGGTACCACCGCAAACTGCTGTTGTTGTTCGGGGCATTCACATTGTTTGTCATGATTTACCTGATTCATTCCGTTGTGACACAGGAAGATCCGGATTTAACCGTGATTATTACCGTGGACAACGGGCTTTCGCTGCGCATGGACGAGCTGGAGAATTTCTTTGAACAATACGCCGTAGATTCCAACGGCGATGGCGAAGTGGTGGTTTCTGTTTATAATATTCCCATGAACCCCGATGGCAGTTACAGCCTGTACGATACCAACAGCACCAAACTTGCCTCCATGATTATGGAGGGCAGTACCATTTTATATATCACCGACCCGCTGACCGAAAGCCAGCTGGTGGACTACATGGACGATGTTACGGCAGATTTTCCCGAAAGCAAAATGCTCACGCAAAAGGGATTGTCCCTTAACTGTGCGCTTTTGCGGGAAAAACTAAACTGGGCAGAAATGCCCGATGATATGTATCTGGGACTGCGTTATGTTTCCAGCACCCTCAGTACCACCGGCGAGAAAATGCAAATCAGCTACGATAAGGCAATGAAGGTGTTTGAACAGGTGCTTGCCGATGTGGATGCCAGCGCCACGGACGAAGAGGCACAAGCGGGTAAAACCGCGATGTATGCCACAACTGAGGAAAGCACCGATACAGCAGATTCCGAAACCTAACAGGAGGACCGCATGGACGAAAAAATCATTTCAGCACGCACCCTGCGCCGCCTGCCGGTTTATCTGCACTACCTCAATTCCATCCAGGATCATTGCCGGAATATTTCCGCCACAGCAATTTCCGAGGAATTTGGCTTGAACGATGTGCAGGTACGCAAAGATTTAAACGCCGTCAGCGGCACGGGCAGACCCAAAACCGGCTATGTCGTCACGGAACTGATCGCGCAGATTGAATCCGTACTGGACTGCCGCACGGAAAGCAAAACCGTGTTGGTCGGCGCGGGAAATCTGGGAAAAGCACTGCTCTCCTACGAGGGGTTCCGTGACTTTGGGCTGAATATCATCGCCGCGTTTGATAATAGTCCGACCATCTGCGGCACGCTGGTCAACGGCAAACCCGTACTGCCCTTAACGGATTTGGAAACCGTCTGCCGCGAAAAGCACATCCAGCTGGGTATCATCACCGTACCTGCTTCGCAAGCGCAGGAAATCTGCGACCGGCTGGCAGCGTGCGGTATTACGGCAATCTGGAATTTCGCCCCCACCATTTTGCGTGTACCGGCAGGTGTTTTGGTAGAAAACGAAAACCTTGCCTCGTCACTTGCGATTTTATCCAAGCACCTCCGTGCGGAGAAAGGCGGTGCGCCAACATGAATCTCCTGCACCTCAAATATGCCGTGGAAATCGCACAGACGAATTCCATGACCAAAGCGGCGGAGAACCTTTACACCGCCCAGCCGAATCTTTCCCGCGCGATCCGAGACCTAGAAAGTTCCCTTGGCATTACGATTTTTAAACGCACGTTTCAAGGCATTTTCCCCACTCCGCAGGGCGAAGAATTCCTCACCTATGCGCGGAAAATTCTCGCGCAGGTGGAGGAAGTCGAGGCGCTGTACCGCAAGGAAAAACATTACGCGCAGAAATTTTCTGTTTCCGTGCCTCGTGCCGGATATATCCTGTCAGCGTTCACACAATTCTGCAAGCGGCTGGATCCCGTCCAAACGGCGGAGGTTTTCTATAAAGAAACCAATGCCATGCGCGCCATCAGCAATATTCTCAATGCGGATTATAACCTTGGCATTCTGCGCTATCAGGTGGCGTATGATAAGTATTTNNCTTGCGGGCGCGGAATGCATCACGCAGGATGACTTGCGTCCCTACACGGAAATCGCCCACGCCGACCATTTTGTGCCCGACCTGCCTGCAAGCACCGTACGAAAAAACGAAATTTCCGGCAAGTCCGACCGGCATATTTTTGTGTTTGAACAGGCAAGCCAGATGGAACTGCTCTGCAATTTGCCCGGTGCCTATCTGCGTGCCTCGCGCACGCCGCCGGAAATGCTGGAGAAATTCAAACTGATTGAACGGGAATGTCCGGAGCCGGTGAAAAACTTCAATGATATACTCGTCAGTAAAAAAGAATACCACCTTTCAGAACTGGATAAGTTATTTATTGATGAACTGATGAAAGCAAAAAGAAGTCTGAATTTATAATAAAATGCAGGATTTCTACGTAAAAATTGCAATTCAATAAGAGTATATCGATAAAGTTATATCGATATACTCTTTTGTTATTTCAAAACAAACCTATTTTCCTGTATAATATAAAGTAGAGAAACCCTGTGGAAAGGAAGATGGATATGAGTATTCAGGCGGACAGAATGATTGCCGTACGTACGGCAAAGACCATTTATCGGGACGGCGGCACCGCCGTAAAGGTATTTGACAAGGACTACTCCAAGGCGGACGTGCTCAACGAGGCGCTTAATCAAGCGCGTGTGGAGGAAACCGGACTGCGGATGCCCAAAGTGCTGGAAGTAATGAAACTGGACGGCAAGTGGGCAATCCGGTCGGAATTTATCCCCGGAAAAACCCTGCGGCAAATCATGGACGAGAACCCCGCACAAAGCACGGCACTGCTGGAACGCTTTGTGGATTTACAGCTGGATGTGCAAAGCCGGGAAGCCCCCCTGCTGACAAAATTAAAGGACAAAATGGATCGCAAAATCAGCGAAAGCGCACTGGACGCAACCACCCGTTACGAACTCCACACGCGCCTTGCGGGAATGCCCCGCCACAAAAAGCTTTGCCACGGGGATTTTAACCCATCCAACATCATCCTGACACCCAAGGACGAGGCATATATCCTGGACTGGGCGCACGCCACGCAAGGCAATGCCTCCGCGGATGCCGCCCGCACCTACCTGCTTTTCTGGCTGGACGGCAAAATCGACACGGCAGAAAACTACCTCACGCTGTTTTGTGAAAAAACCCACACTGCCCGGCAGTATGTCCGTGACTGGCTTCCCATTGTTGCCGCATCCCAGTCCGTCAAGGGCAATCCCAAAGAACGCGAATTCCTGCTCAGCTGGGCAACTGTTGCAAATTACGAATAAATTTTACGGAGGATAACACGATGAAAATTACGATTTGTATCGGAAGCTCCTGCCATTTGAAAGGCTCGCGGCAGGTAGTGGAACAATTACAGTATCTGGTTGCCCAAAACGGGCTGAAAGACGAAGTAGAGCTTGCCGGCACGTTCTGCATGGGAAAATGTCAGACCGGCGTGAACGTGAGCGTGGACGGCGCGGATTATTCCGTTTCGCCGGAAACCGTNNACACCAAAAGGGGAACGTTTTTTCCATGGCTGAATTTTTGAAATTAAAAAAAGCAAATTGCAAGAACTGTTATAAATGCATCCGGCACTGTCCGGTGAAATCCATTCGTTTTTCCGGCAATCAGGCGCATATTGTTGGCGATGAGTGCATTCTCTGCGGGCAGTGCTTTGTAGTCTGTCCGCACAACGCAAAGGAAATCATCGACGAGATTGAAATCGTCAATGTGTTTTTAAATTCCGATGC
>DBRO01000056.1:5707-7934 GCA_002306005.1 Ruminococcus sp. UBA1366
GAGGCTTTATTAAAACTGGGCTTTTTCGCGGCGGAAGAAACCGCGCTGGGTGCGACGATGGTCAAGCGCGAATACGATAAGATGCTCGACGAAGGCAAGCAGGAGATTATTATTTCCTCCTGCTGTCATTCCGTCAACCTTCTCATCGGGAAATTCTATCCCGATTTGGCGAAGTACCTCGCACCCTTTGTTTCGCCCATGCAGGCACATTGTCTAGACATTAAGCACCGCTACCCGAATGCAAAAACCGTCTTTATCGGCCCATGCCTTGCCAAAAAGGACGAGGGCAACAACACTGTCGTGGACGCGGTTATCACGTTCAAAGAGCTTTCTACCATGTTGAAAGCCAAGGGTATTATCGTGGAAAATCGCATGGACAGCACCAAGGAAAGTCGGGCAAGGCTTTTCCCGACCGTGGGGGGCATTTTAAAAACCATGGAATGCCGCAATCCGGATTACACCTACCTCACCGTGGACGGCATTGAAAACTGCAAGGCGGCGTTGGAGGACATTGCCGCGGGCAACGTGGGCAAGTGCTTTATTGAAATGTCCGCCTGTCCCGGCAGCTGCATTGGCGGCGCGGTGATGGAAAAATACCGCAACTCCCCCGTGCGGCACTACCGTGCGATTACCAATTATGCCGGCGGGCAGGACTTTGATATTCCCCAACCGCCGGAGGGTACACTTGCCAAAAACCGTGTGTATATCGGCTGTGCAAAGCCGCATTTCCCTGAAAGCGAAATTCTGGATGTTCTGCGGCAAATGGGCAAATTCACACCGGAGGACGAACTCAACTGCGGTTCCTGCGGATACGAAACCTGTCGGGAAAAAGCTGCGGCGGTGCTTGCGGGCAAAGCGGAAATCAGTATGTGCCTGCCGTTTTTAATGGAGAAATCCGAACGTTTTTCCAGCAATATTCTCGATAACACCCCGAACGGAATTCTAGTGGTAAACGAAAATCTGGAAGTCCAGCGCGTAAACCCCGCCGCCATGAATATGCTGAGAATCCACACTGCGGCGGATGTGCTGGGCGAACAAGTCGTGCGCGTGATAGATCCCCTGCCCTTTTTAAATGTACTGGACGGTCAAACCGTCAAGGGAATGCGGAGCTATTACGCCGA
The DNA here is from genome assembly GCA_002306005.1 of Ruminococcus sp. UBA1366. GTDB lineage: Bacteria > Bacillota > Clostridia > Oscillospirales > Ruminococcaceae > UBA1366. Next base: position 6,829 of record DBRO01000056.1, read on the forward strand.
GTACGGGAAATTCTTAGATTTAACCATTGTGCATGACCGCACCTCCCACCTGCTGATTTCGATTCTGCGGGATATTACCGAGGAGGAGAGTGAGCGCACCAAGAAAGAAGAAATGAGCCGGCATACCGCGGAAATCGCCGACCGCGTGGTAGAAAAACAAATGCGGATTGTGCAGGAAATTGCTTCCCTGCTGGGCGAAACCGCCGCGGAAACAAAAATTGCCCTGACCAATTTAAAGGAGTCCATGCCCTATGGCGGTGATGAGTAATCTTTGTACGGACATTGGCTGGCTGAGCCTGAATCATGCGGGCGAACAGCTTTGCGGCGACCATGTGGAAATCGTCACGGGCGATGCGGATAACTGCACCGTTGCCGTGCTTGCCGATGGACTGGGCAGCGGCGTAAAGGCAAGTATTCTTTCCACACTTACGGCAAAAATCATTTCCACTATGATTGCCGCCGGCTTGAATTTAGAGGATGCGGTGGAAACGCTGGTCGCGGCATTGCCAGTCTGTTCGGTGCGCGGCATTGCCTATTCCACCTTTACGGCAATCCGCATTACCGGCCGCCGCGCGGAAATCATCCAGTACGACAACCCTAAAGTTGTGCTGCTGCGGGACGGAAAAAATTATGAACTGCCCTTTACTTCCATTAAAGTTGCGGGGAAGAAAATCATCCGCACGGAGATCGCCATACAGGAAAACGACTTGTTTATCGCGTTCAGTGACGGCGTAGAACACGCCGGCGTGGGTGTGACGTATAATTTCGGCTGGCAGCGTAACGATATCATTTCTTTTATGGAAGCCGTCAGCGGAGCGGGATTTTCCGCAAAAACGCTCACCACCATTCTGCTGGACGAAACCAACCGCCTGTATGCCGGAAAGCCCGGCGATGACGCAACCGTGTGCAGTATCCGGATTCGCCACCGCGAACCGATGAATCTTGTCATCGGGCCGCCCTCTGCGCGGGAGGATTGCGACAAGATGATGTCGCTGTTTTTTGCAAAAGAAGGCAAGCACATCGTCTGCGGGGGAACGACTTCCTCCATTGCGGCAAATTTCTTGAAAAAACCGCTGATTACAAACCTCGACTATGCGGATTCCGAT
>DBRO01000027.1 GCA_002306005.1 Ruminococcus sp. UBA1366
GTTTCCTTCGGCGTATCCGAGCTTTCGCTGCTGTCCGCACACCCTGCAAGCAAAAGTGCCGCCGCACAAATCCCCGCAAAGACACTACCTGCCAATTTTCTGATCTTCATACTGCCACCCTTTCCCTGAACGGCTTATTTTAGCTAAATTTAAACGCTTTAAGAAATTTTAAGTTCCACTGTCCGAAAAAGCCTTCCATTTTGCAGGAAGGCTTTTTGTTTTCAAAGATTAGTTCACGAGAGATTTCTCGGTTTCCTTATCAAAGATATGCATTCTATTGGGATCTAACGCAACTTTAATTACATCCTGCGGCCTTGCTGTGGAACGCGGAGAAACACGCGCCGTCAGCGGAATGCCTACGCAGTTAATATACAGATAGGTTTCTGCACCCATCATTTCTGTTACTTCCACCGTTGCATCAATGATACCGGTCTTGGCATTCGAAATGAACATTTCTTCGTCATGAATGCACTCCGGACGGATACCCATGATGATTTCCTGATCCACCAGCGGTTCCAGCACTTCCTCATCCACCTTGGATTCAGGAACTTCCACCGTGTACTTCACGCCGTTTTCAGTCTTGGTATCTTCGGTGCCGAATTCCACAATGTACTTGCCATCCACTTTACGCAGTACGGAATCGATGAAGTTCATCTGAGGCGAACCGATAAATCCGGCAACGAACTGATTCACAGGGCTTTGATACAAATTGGTAGGCGTATCCACCTGCTGAATGTAGCCGTTCTTCATAACCACGATTCTGTCACCCATCGTCATAGCCTCAGTCTGGTCATGCGTTACATAAATGAACGTTGTGCCGATTTTCTTATGCAGCTTGGAAATCTCCGTTCTCATCTGCGCTCTCAGTTTTGCGTCCAGGTTGGACAGCGGCTCGTCAAGCAGGAACACTTGCGGTTCACGCACAATTGCACGTCCGAGCGCCACACGCTGGCGCTGACCGCCGGAAAGCGCTTTCGGCTTTCTGTCGAGCAGGTGAGAAATATCAAGGATTCTCGCCGCTTCTTCAACCTTGCGGGCGATTTCGTCCTTCGGAACTTTTCTGAGTTTGAGTCCGAATGCCATGTTTTCGAACACGGTCATGTGCGGATACAACGCGTAGTTCTGGAACACCATGGCGATATCTCTGTCCTTGGGGGCAATGTCATTGACCAGACGGTCGCCGATGTACAGTTCGCCTTCGCTGATTTCTTCCAGTCCCGCAATCATACGGAGTGTGGTGGACTTTCCGCATCCGGAAGGTCCGACAAGGATAATAAACTCCTTGTCCTTAATTTCGAGATTGAAATCTGAAACGGCGATTACACCGCCTGCATACTTCTTATAAATCTCTCTTAATGATACACTTGCCATCTTGTTAAAGTACCTCCCTGTTTTCTTACACTAATTATTCGAACTTATGCGCACACCGTGCGGTTACCTTCCCTGCCGGCAAACCCACTCGCTTTGGGAAAGCCTTCCCGCCGCCTGTACATTTCCTACCTGATTTGTACCTGCTGTCCGGCTTGGCAGAACAACCGATTCTAACGGTCTGAACATATTCTAATTAGCTATGCTAATATCATAACAAATTCTGTATATACAAACAAGAGTTTTTTTTACTAAACTTTAAAAACCGCCTTTATTCATATTGCCGAAGTTTCCACATTGACTTCCATATTATGGCTTCAAAAACCTTTTCGTGTCAATAATTTTTCAACATCTTTGTGCAACAGTACTAAATGCGCTCCAACGGCAAGATTTGGCTCCAAACACAGCCCGCCAATGCGGATACGCTTTAAAAATACCACAGAATTTCCCACTGCGGCAAACATTCTTTTCACCTGATGATACTTCCCCTCATGCAGGACAACCCGACAGGCAAAAGGATTATCTTTGTTAAAAAAAAGCTCCGCCGGCAGGCATCGCTCCCCGCCGGAAATTTCCATGCCGGATGCAAACACAGCGGCATATTCCTCCCGCACGGGTTCTTTCAAAAGCACCTCATATTCCTTTGGCACATGGCTTTTGGGGCTAAGCATTTTATGTGCCAGCGCGCCGTCATCGGTGATGAGCACAAAGCCCTCCGTGTCCTTGTCCAGCCGTCCGGCAGGAAACAGCTCCCTGCGGCGGTATTCATCCGGAAGCAACGACAAAACCGTAGGGGATAGTCCGTCCTGTGTGGAACAGACAACCCCCTGCGGCTTATTCAGCATGATGTAAAGAAACTCCGGCGGTGCTGTAAGTGGTTTGCCGTTCAGTAAAAGCTCCTGCTCCTGCAAATCCGCCTGAAACGCTCCGCTTTTGATAACAGCCCCATCCACGGAAACCTTCCCCGCGCGGCAGAGCGCCGCTGCCTGTGTGCGGGAAACTCCCGCGCATTGTGAAATCAATTTATCCAGCCTTGTTTTCATACGTTCCTATCTGTTGCGGTCAGGACTTTTTCAATCCCTGCATAAAGCCGTCCAGCTCAATGCACGAAACATCCCCGCCGATTAATTTTCCCTCATGGACAATCAGGTTGCAAACCATGTTGTCCTCCTTCTCAGGATAATTATACACGCTGTACTGATAAATTTCAACCTTTTCGCCTTGATAATCTGCCAAATCAAAGCCCTGTTGCTTTTGCAGGTCATTATAATTCTCATACACGTCACTAAATTCCGACGGAATTGTAATCACCTTGCAGGAGGTATATTTTTCCGAAACCTCCCACCCCAGGCTGCTCAGGAATTCCTGCCGCTGTTCTTCCGTTTTTAAATTATAGTCCGAACCCGCCGCCCTGCCTTTGGCAATACCAAGCCCGACCAGCACCAGAATCAGCAGCGCAAGCGCAATTGCAATTCCATACAGCACTGGCTTTTTCACTTTCACTGTCTTAATGAACATATCCAAAACCCGCTTTCTTCTTCGGCACTGCGCCGATAGTCTTTGCTAGATAT
>DBRO01000029.1:0-208 GCA_002306005.1 Ruminococcus sp. UBA1366
AAAGCGGTTTGGAATATGCTATAATATAGTTTCAAAAAATGATTATTTGCAAAGAAGGGTGACACAAATTGGCAAAAACAAAGATTGCCGTGGTGTTTGGCGGGATGTCGAACGAATATGAAGTCGCATTGGTTTCTGCGGCGCACGTAATCCGCAGTATTCCGCGGGATAAATATGATGTAACCTGCATTGGCATTACCCAAAAAGG
>DBRO01000029.1:271-522 GCA_002306005.1 Ruminococcus sp. UBA1366
TTTCCTGTGATTCACGGTAAAAACGGCGAGGACGGCACGATTCAGGGCTTAATGAAACTGGCGAAAATGCCGTTTGTCGGCTGTGATACGGTTTCTTCCGCCAATTGTATGGATAAGGAATTTACGCATATCATTCTGGAAAGCGCGGGGATTCCCATGGCAAAATATGTGGCAGTGACAAAGCCGGAACTGGAGCATCTGGAAAGACGCGCGATGGAAATCACTGAGGTGTTGGATTTTCCGATGTTTGT
>DBRO01000029.1:628-2952 GCA_002306005.1 Ruminococcus sp. UBA1366
GCTGGCGGCGGACTGTACATTCCGGCGCGGATTCCCGCAGAGGGGATTGAAAAAATCCGGTTGACGGCGCTCAAAGCATTTGCGGCGATTGACTGCAAGGGACTGGCGCGGATTGACTTTTTCTACTGCGAGGACGGCAGCATTTATTTAAATGAAATTAACACCATGCCCGGTTTTACGGAAATCAGCATGTATCCCAAGCTGATGGGCGAAACAGGACTTTCCCAGCCGGAACTGATGGATCAGTTGATTCAACTGGGATTGGAGCGTTCAGAACAGTATGAATAACAATCCGATCGGGGTTTTTGATTCCGGCGTGGGCGGACTGACTTGCGTGCGCGAACTGGCACGGTTACTGCCCAATGAGGAAATCGTGTATCTAGGCGATACGGCACGGATTCCGTATGGCTCAAAGAGCGCGGAAACAGTTGCGCGGTATGCAAGGCAGGATATTGCGTTTTTGGAATCTTGCAATGTGAAGATGATCATTGCCGCTTGCGGAACGGTTTCTGCGGTGATGACAAAAAATCCGGTATATGAGAAAAACGCACCTTTCACCGGGGTGCTGCTGCCGGCAGTACAGGCAGCCTGTGCGGCGACACGCAGCAAGCGCATCGGCGTAATCGGAACTTCCGCGACGATAAAAAGCGGCGCTTACGGCAAGGCAATCCACGCAATTTTGCCGGATGCCGTGGTTGCCGGAAAGGCATGTCCGATGTTCGTACCGCTGGTGGAAAATGGCTATACGGATCGGAATCATCCGGTAACACGTATGATTGCAGAGGAATATTTGACGGTTTTAAAAGAAGAAAGAATTGATACCTTAATTTTAGGTTGCACGCATTATCCGTTGCTGGAGGGCGTGATTGCCGATGTGATGGGCAGCGGTGTGACGTTGATTTCTTCCGGTGCGGAAGCAGCAAAATACGCGGTAAGGGAATTAACCAAGTGCCAAATGCTGACGGGCAGCACGGAAAAAGGAAAGCTTCAGCTGTTTTGTACGGACAGCAAGGAATTATTTACGGAAAATGTCGGGGTGTTTCTTGGCGGCTGTGCGGACGAAACAACAAAAATCGCACAGTGTTCGGTGGAATAATTCCGAAGTTGATAAGAAAAGGGGAATGCAAAGTGAAAGCAAAGGAAAAAGTAAAAGATGTTTATCTGACTTTAATCAGCACGCAGAGTGACGGTAGTGATCAGCAAAAGACAGAGCTTTTCACTTCTGCAAATTTTGAAAAGACCGCTGAGGGGTTTAAAATAACCTATGATGAATCCGAGGCAACGGGCTTTGTGGGCTCGCAAACAACGCTGACGACCTTTGGGGAGAATCGGATTATTATGGAGCGCACCGGACAGACCGAGTCGCAGTTGATCATCGAAAAAGGCAAAAAGCATCATTGCCATTACGGTACGCCCTATGGAAATTTTATGCTGGGCGTTACGGCAAACGAAATTCGTTCCTCGCTGTTTGAAACCGGCGGAAGTTTGAAATTTAAGTATGTGATTGATATCAATTCCAGTTATCTGGGGGATTTTGAAATCGACATCAACATTCAGAAAGAATCGCTGGTACATCAGCCGAAACCGGCACAGTAAGGCGGTTTTCCGCAAAGGCGCACTGCATGCGCCGGAAAGGAATTTTCATGGATACGCATTTACGGCTGCCGGAGGTGATTTGCGCGGAACAGAATCCCGGAGTGATTTCTGCTTTGGGAGAACCGTGCGAGCCCTTCGGCGAGTTGAGCTTTACAAAAATGATGGACGTGTTTTCCGATAAAGCCTATGCCTTGGAACGCGAAGGCGCAAAGAGCTTTTTGTTGGAGGATATGTGCAGCTTAACAGAACTGCGTGCGGCGGTGCTTGCCTGCCGGGAACGCGGTCTGCCCGTTCTGGCGATGATTACCGCCGATGATGAGGATAGCGAGGCGCAGGGTGGCAAGGCGCTGGCGAAACTGGTTTGCTTGCAGGAACTGGGGATTGCGGCATTTGGCGTGCGCGATGGCGGCTGCGGGGAGGATTTTTTAGCGGAGCTTTGCCGCGAAATGTATCCCTTTGCGCGGGTGCCGCTGTATGCAAGGCTTTCCGCGGCGGATATGGGCGAACATTTGCCCGAACGCTTGAAAAAGCTGATGGACTGCGGTGTGGAAAGCTTTGGGTGTTTGGATTTTGATACGGAACAAACCGAGCGTGTTCGGCAGGTTGTGCAAAACTATCATCCGGTTTTACCGGAAAAGCAGGATACGGATTTTGTTGCCGCCAATGAGGAGCAGGCATTCTTTTTAAATCCGGAAAATATGGAGTGTTCTCCGGCGATTGATATTGAA
>DBRO01000042.1:0-7198 GCA_002306005.1 Ruminococcus sp. UBA1366
CCCCCGCGGGTGTGACATTGATTACAGACCTGGACGAGGCGGCCCTTCTGCCGGAACCCTCTCCGGAAGCTGCCGGCCCGATGCCGTTTCGGGATGCGCTGATGAAAACCCTGCGGGAACGCTTTCCCGGTACAAACGGTAATCCGCAAAAGGACAGGACAGAAGAGGATGAGTAGTACGAAAACCACGCAGGCAAAGCGTAAAATCCGCCGCAGCCTCTGCGGATTTGCCGCAGGACTGGTCAGTTCGGGCGTTCTGATTTCCGTCGCGGCAGTGCGCGCCCATGCGGCAAGCATTGATGTGGGGATTGATTCCGGCACCGCAGACAGCCCAACGAGCGCGTTGGATTTATTATTTCTGCTGGCAATCATTGCCCTAATTCCATCGCTGATTTTAGTAATGACTTCGTTCACACGGATTGTGATTTCGCTTTCCATCCTGCGCAGTGCCATTGGAACGCCAACCTCTCCGCCCAATCAGGTGATTATCGGGCTTGCGTTGTTTTTATCGCTGTTTGTCATGTTCCCCGTGCTAACGGATGTGAAAGAAGTTGCCTATGATCCATTTAAGGCTGGCGAAATCACGCAGGCGGAGGCAATTGAGCGCGGTTCGCTGCCGGTCAAGGAGTTTATGCTTCGGCAGGTCTATGATAAGGATCTGGATATGTTCATGACCATGGCGGATGCCAAAGGCATTCAGGATATATCCGAAATTGACAGCGAGGACAAGCTGACAGAGCTGAGCATGGTGGTCATCGTGCCGGCGTTTATTACAAGCGAACTGAAGCGGGCATTTTTAATTGGATTTTTGCTGTATATCCCGTTTTTAATTATTGATATTATCGTGTCGTCCACGCTGATGTCCATGGGTATGGTTATGCTGCCGCCAACCACGATTGCACTGCCGTTTAAGCTGATGCTGTTTGTGCTGGTGGACGGCTGGAACCTATTGATTGATGCGTTGGTGTCCGGTTTCCGGTAGCGGGCTTGCCGGATAAACGAAAGGAGTGCCGGTGATGGAAAAATCGGATGTCATTGCAGTCATGCATGAGGCAATGGTGCTTGCGCTGAAAGTAGCGGCACCGTTGTTGATTGCCAGTATCCTAATTGGTCTGATTATTGCGATTTTTCAGGCGGCAACGCAGATTCATGAGCAAACTTTAACCTTTGTGCCGAAACTGATTATCATTGCGATTGTCTTTCTGGCATTGGGTTCGTGGATGCTCACGGAGCTGGACGACTTCTTTAAAAGCATTTTTGATTGGATAACAAAAGTATAACCAAAGCGCAAAATTACGGTAGGAGGGGATGTTCGCAGCGTGGCAAACCTATCGATTCTCATTGACGGATTGCCGGTGTATTTGTGCGTGTTTGTGCGAATGGCAGCGATTATCCTGCTCAATCCACTGTTTATGCGTTCCAGCATCCCAACAACGATAAAAGCCGCGCTGGTGATGGGTGCAACGGTGCTGGCAGGTCCGCTGGTCGGCGATTATGAAATGGATACCTCCACGCTGGGCATGATGCTCACCCTGCTGCGGGAATTTGTCGTCGGGTACGTGCTGTCGTTTGTGTTTTCCGCCTATTTCTATCTGCTGTTGAATGCCGCGGATATTATGGATAACCAGCTGGGTTGGGCAATGGCGAAGGTGTTTGATCCCCAAACCAATATCCAGTCCGGTGTTTCCAGCAAATTTATGACGATTGCGTTCGGGCTGTATTTTTTCGTAACGGGCAGTCATTTGGTGCTGATCCGGGTTGCTGCTTTTTCGTTTACAGTGATACCGCCGGGGGCGGCAAACCTTAACCTTGCCGCTGTGCCGGAATTCGGCATTCAAATTTTTGTGTCCGTGTTTTCGCTGGCGTTACGGCTGGCGGTGCCGTTTTTAGCAGCAGCGTTCATCGTGGAATTGAGCATGGGTATTTTAATGAAGCTCATCCCGCAAATTCATGTGTTCGTGATTTATATGCAGACCATGATTATCCTCGGCATGATTATGCTGATGGTGCTTGCTGCGGTGATCTGTAATTTTATTGACGATTACTTGGCGGAAATGTTCCGCGATATGCAGAATGCGCTGTTTGCCATGATATAACGGCAAAATCGGGTGACTGGGGGGGATGAACATGGCGGACGGTGCCGGCGAAAAGACCGAAAAGGCGACATCCCGAAAACGGCAGGAGGAACGCAAGCAAGGTAATGTGTTCCAAAGCAAGGAAATTGTCATTGCCGCGACCTTGGTTGCCACGTTTGTTGCGTTTAAATTCTTGTATCCCCTCACACGTTCCGCCGTGTTCGGCGCGTTTCGGGAAACCTTTCATAACGTAGAAAGCATGGATACGCTCTCGCTGCGGAATTTGCAAACCATCCTGATTTCCGGCATCAAAGCGATTGCCATCGGTGCGCTGCCGTTGCTGCTGATTACAGGATTGATTGCCATCGTCGCAACGATTGCGCAAACGCGCGGACTGATGAATTTTACAAGCTTAAAACCAAAATTCAGCCGCATGAATCCGATTTCCGGCATGAAACGGCTGTTTTCACTCAAAGCCATGGTCGAACTGGTGAAAGCGCTGATTAAGATTGCGATCCTGTTCGCGGTCATTTATCAGACCATCCAAAGCAGTATGTACCTGTTTCCCAAAATGATCAACATGACGTTCACCAAAGCAGCTTCGGAGGTCGGCAGCCTGTGTTTCGGACTGGTCATCCGGCTTTCCATCGTGTTTGCGTTCATTGCGTTTTTAGATTTGTTGTACCAGAAATGGGAGTATGAAAAAAATATCCGTATGACAAAGGAAGAAGTCAAGCAGGAATATAAGAACATCGAGGGTGACCCGAAAATCAAAGGCAAAATCAAACAGCGTCAGCAGGCAATGTCCCGCCGCAGAATGATGCAGGCAGTTCCTGCCGCGGACGTGGTAATCCGGAACCCCACGCATTTTGCCGTCGCGCTTAAATATGATGCGGAAAAAAACCACGCACCCGTAGTCGTTGCCAAAGGGCAGGACGAGCTTGCCTTCCGGATTATTGAGAAAGCACAGGAACACAATGTGTTTATTACGGAAAACCCGCCGCTTGCCCGTGCCTTGTACGCGCAGGTGGATCTGGATCGGGAAATTCCGTTTGAATTTTACAAAGCAGTGTCGGAGGTCCTGGCGCTGGTTTACAGGATACGCAAATATCAAGGAAAGACGGTGCTGCAAAAACAGCACCGCACAAAATCTTAAAAAGGGAACTGAACGGATTTGAAGGCATTAACCAAATTGTTTTCCAACTCAGTTGCGTTGTTTATCGTCGCCATTGTGTTGCTAATTGTCATACCGCTGCCCACATGGATGCTGGACTTTATGTTCTCCCTCCAACTGGGACTGTCGTTGATTATCCTGCTGAACACGATGTATATCAAGGAAACATTGGAGTTTTCCATCTTTCCGACGGTGCTGCTGATAACCACGATTATGCGGTTGGGACTGAATATTTCTTCCACAAGGCTGATTTTAAGCAACGGCGGCCACGCGGGACAAATCATCAAAACCTTTGGTGAATTCGTCGTACAGGGCAATGTTGTTGTGGGATTGGTAATCTTCCTGATTATCGTTTTGGTGAACTTTATCGTTATCACAAAGGGTTCGGAACGTGTCGCGGAGGTTTCCGCAAGGTTTACACTGGACGCCATGCCAGGTAAGCAAATGGCAATCGATGCCGATTTAAGCTCCGGTCTGATTAACGAAAAAGAAGCACGCGAGCGTCGTTCCAAAATCCAGCGCGAAGCCGATTTCTTTGGTTCTATGGATGGTGCCAGCAAGTTTGTCAAGGGTGATGCCATTATGGCAATCGTCATTACGCTGATTAACCTCATCGGCGGCTCAGTCATCGGGTTGGTCGGCGGCGGGGATTTATCCTCCATTTTAAAAACCTATTCCATTGCAACCGTCGGTGAAGGCCTTGTGTCGCAGATTCCTGCGCTGATGATTTCGGTTTCCTCCGGTATGATGGTCACGCGCAGTGCTTCGGAGGCGAATATCAATTCAGATGTCGGTAAGCAGTTTTTGTCCCAGCCGCGTGTGCTGATGATGGCAGCGGCCGTGTTGCTGTCACTGATTATCATTCATTTTCCGCCGGTGCAGATTCTTACATTGGCAAGCCTGCTGTTTGCCATGGGATTCATCCAAATGCGTAAACAAAAGCAGTTTGCCGCAGCCCCCGTGCAGGAGGCACCCAAGGAGGAAATCCAAAGCGAAGCAAGCTACTATCGTAATATTGATAATCTATATTCCTTGCTCAATGTGGAACAAATCCGGATTGAGTTCGGTTACAGCCTGCTGCCTTTGGTGGACGAAAGCAGCGGAGGCAGTTTCCTCGACCGTGTGGTGATGTTCCGTAAGCAGTTTGCGCTGGATATGGGATTAGTGATCCCGCCGGTACAGTTAAAGGACTCCGCTACGCTCAACCCGAATCAGTATGCCATTTTTATTAAGGGCGAACAAATTGCCGCCGGTGATATTTTAGTAGACCACTATCTTGCGCTTGCCCCCGCCGGTGCGGAGGATAACCTTGAGGGCATTGATACGGTGGAACCGGCGTTCGGCATTAAGGCAAAATGGGTAGCCGAAAACATGAAAGTCAAAGCGGAACTGTTAGGCTATACGCTGATTGATCCGACTTCCGTGATTATTACGCATCTTTCGGAAATTATCAAACAGCACGCGCATGAATTGCTCAACCGGCAGGAAGTCAACAATATGCTGAATAACCTGCGGAAAACCAACGAAACCATCGTGGCGGATATCGTTCCGGGCATCGTGCCGGTCAGCGATTTGCAGAAGGTGCTGTCCAAGCTGCTCGAGGAGGGCGTGCCCATCCGCGATATGGAAACCATTTTGGAAACGCTGGCGGATTACAGCACCAAAATCAAGGATATCGATATGTTGACGGAATACGTCCGGCAGGCGTTGAAGCGAACAATAACGCACCGGTTTTCGGAAGCGGGACAGCTCAAAGTCGTCAGTCTGGATGCAAATATTGAAAACGCCGTCATGGGTGCAATCAAAAAAGTGGACAGCGGTTCCTATTTGGCGCTGGATCAGGCAACGATCCAGAAAATCATCACTTCTGCCACGCGGGAACTGGACAAAATTCGCGATATTGTCAACAATCTGATTATTATTACCTCACCGGTGGTGCGGGTGTATTTTAAGAAACTGGTGGACCAGTTCTACCCGAACGTGACGGTGTTGTCCTTCAGCGAAATTGATAATTCCGTGCAAATCCAAGCGCTCGGGAATATTACAATCTAAAAAAAGCAGACAGAATTCAGCAGAAAGGGCATTGTTACCATGAGCCGTTTGCCTGAAACCAGACAACAGAATAGATTGAGCGACGAGGAATTCCAGACGCTGTTTTCCGCCTACAAAAAAACGGGCGATACGGAAGTTCGCAACCGGTTGGTGTTGGCGTATGCCCATATTCCAAAAGCCGTCGCCTTGCAGCTGCGGGGCATTTCTCAAGGGTATGCCCAGGTGGACGACATGATTAACCAAGGCATTCTTACCTTAATGGACTGTTTGGATAAATTCGATCCGGAAAAGGGCATTGCGTTTGAATACTACGCCTATATGCGGGTGCGGGGCAGTGCGATTGACTTAATCCGCAAGCAGGATTGGGTGCCGCGCCGTGTGCGGGAGATGTCCAAAAAAATCACCGAGGCAGAAAACACCCTGTCCAATCAGTTCATGCGGGAACCCACTTATGAAGAAATTGCAAAATATCTAGACATTCCTGTGAAAAAGTTGTATAATTACAGCAAGGAAATTCACAATGCCACGGTTTTTTCTTTTGAGGAGCTGATCCAGAACCTGTCTCAAATGGGCAGCGTGCTGGAAGGAAACGGCAACGATGATCCTTCACCGGAGAAAAAGCTCATTCGCAAGGAACTCACCGCCGCGCTGCAAACTGCGCTGGAGGGGCTTTCCGAGCGGGAACGGTTGGTTGTGACCATGTATTATTATGAAAATCTCATGCTGGCGGATATCGCGGAGGTGCTGGGCATTTCCGTGCAGCGCGTTTCGCAAATTAACGCCAAAGCAGTTTCAAAGCTTAAAACCGCGCTGTCGGAATTCGTTTACGGCTAGCGCCGAAGTCAGGAGGAACTATGCTAAGAGGATATTATTCCGCGGCATCGGGCATGCTTGCCGCGCAGAGAAATCTAAACGTTGTGGGCAATAACATTACAAATTCGCAAACGCCGGGCTATCAGGCGCAGCGCGCTAATATCACCAGCTTTGATCAGGAACTGGTCACCCGTCTGGAAAACGGCGTCTATACCACGATTGGAACCGGCTCGCAAGTGACGGTGGTGGATACGGTCAATACCATTTCGGATGAAAGCTCCCTGTATGAAACCGATTCGCCCTTTGATCTGGCGATTCAGGGCGAGGGATATTTTAACGTGCAGGGCGAGGGAAAAACTTTTCTTACCCGCAACGGTTGCTTTGCTGCCGATGACGAGGGTTATCTGGTGCTTGAGGGCGTGGGCAGAGTGCAGGGCGAAAATGGCGACATTCAGGTTGGCGGTTCGGATTTTACCGTGGATACGGACGGAACCGTGCGCAATGCCGTGGGTACGGAACTGGGCAAGCTGCTCATTACGCAGCCGGCAGCAGATGCAAACGTCATGAAGCTGGATAACGGGTATTTCCTTGCCGATAACGCCGAGCAGGTGGAAAACCCCACCGTGCGGCAGGGAATGTACGAGCGCGCCAATGTGGATATGAACGACGAGTATACCAGACTCATTGAGGCGCAGGCAGCGTTTAAAGCGTGTGCCACGGCACTGAGTTTGGTGGATCAAATGAATTCGAAAGCCGCATCCGGCATTGCGTCCCTGACGTAATCTGCCGTTAGAAAGGAAAAACCTTATGAATACGATGTTTTATACCGGAAAAAGCGGGCTCATCGCTTACCAAACCGGGCTGGATGTCATCGGACAGAATATCGCGAATACGTCCACAACCGGTTATAAATCGCAGTCAGTGGATTTTCGCGAGCTGATGTATAATGAAATGGACATTAATAAAAACCGTTCGCTGGATGAGGATGAAAAAATCAATACCGGACACGGTGTCCGTGCTTATGAGGACAGCTTGAACCTCACACAGGGCCAGCTTGCCAGTACCGGGATGGAACTGGATTTTGC
>DBRO01000042.1:7276-8219 GCA_002306005.1 Ruminococcus sp. UBA1366
ATCCCCGATGGGACGGACGGACTGCCGGATGTGGATGGACTGATAAACCGCATCGGCGTGTACGATTTTGAAAACCCCTATGAACTGCTGAAAACAGACGGTCAGCGTTTTTATGAAACCGCGCTTTCCGGTCAGGCGCAAGCGCTGGAGCCGACCGGCTATGAACTCAAGCAATATTATTTGGAGCGTTCCAATGTAGATCTTTCGCAAGAGATTTCCGATATGATTGTAACGCAGCGTGCGTTCCAGTTTTCCTCCAAAGTCGTGCAAACCGCCGATGAGATTGAGGATATTGTCAATAGCCTGCGAAGATAAAATCGATAGAGGATAAGGAAATCCTCTGTTTGCTGTCAGGGAGTGATGAGCGTGGCAGATCTGGTCAAGGCGACCACGCCAATCAATAACCGTAACGTCGTGCAGTCCGTCAAGGAACAGCGCGATGCGACTGCAACGCCTTTTGACTTTCAGGACCTCACAAAAGTTAAGCAAACGCTCGCGCAAAGCGCCATGAGCGGACAGCAGAATACCATCCGGGAGGATGGTTCTTCCACCGCGATGTTCAGACGGCTGCAATCACCGGAATCGGCAACCACGTTTGTTCGTACCGTTATGCTGCTGCGGAGTATTGCCAATGTGTTGCTGCTCAATAACAGCCCCCAAACCAGCGAAATCAACGAATTGCTGAATCGGCTCATGCTGCAGCCGGAGCAGGTCTCGGTGGAAATGCAAAAGCAGGAGCAGTCCGCAACCTTATTTAAAGGCGAATTATTTGATCAGCTGCGGGAAGTCGCACGCCAGCAATCCGATCATCCGGAAATCCGGAATGCGTTGGCGGGATTTTTAAAAGCTGCGTATCAGGATCATGCCAATCCGGAAATCCTGCAAGCACTAAAAAATAATCTCGGCGTATTGCGGGAACTGTATCGCAGCTCCAAACCGATTA
>DBRO01000042.1:8342-10191 GCA_002306005.1 Ruminococcus sp. UBA1366
CGGTTGCTTTCGGGAAAAGATCAACCGCAGGAATTGGCGTTGGCAAAAGCATTCCAGTCCTTTCAGGAGAGCGCATTTTCGCAAGCGGGAGAAAAATCCCAAACCATGCAGGCGCTTGCCGATGCGGTTTCCGGCAACGGCGCCCGCGAGGGTGTGCAGCTGTTCAGTAACGAAAGTATGGACAAAATCATCAACAGCCTGTTATCCAGTCCCAGCAATTATACACCGTTGCTGCATTATGTCCTGCCCATGCAGTACGAGGATACCGCAGCGTTTGCCGAGGTATGGATTAACCCCGATGCAGAGGAAGACCGTCCCGGTACGGATGCCGGCGGCAAGCCGGTTACGCATGTGCTGTTTGTATTTGAAGTGGACGACATTGGAAAATTTGAAACCGAGCTGTTTGTAACGGGAAAGAATATCGAACTGAGCGTGTATTGCCCGGAACAGTACCTAGAGGATTTTTTGGGCGTAGCCGCCGAAATCCGCAAAGCTGGGGAAAATCTTCCGTATCGGTTTGAGAAGATCAAAATAGAGAAGCTCACAGCGGAGCGTTCGTTGATTGATGTGTTTGCATCGCTGCCGACAAGGAGGGCTGGTTTAAATGTCACGATCTGAAAAGCCGCGTGCGGTTGCGTTGAAATATGATACCGAGCAGGATACCGCCCCCGTGGTGGTCGCATCCGGTTATGGGGAAATCGCGCAGCGAATCATAGATGTGGCGGAAAAAAGCGGGGTACCGGTCTATCGGGACGATTCTGCCTCGTCCGTGCTTTGTATGCTGAAAGTCGGCAGTACCATTCCGCCGGAGCTTTATGAAGTGATTGCCGTGGTGTATGCCTCGCTGGTAAAAACCTCGGACTGCCTGAGAAAACAACTCGCTGAACACGGTGTGCAGCAATCTGCCACTGAAAATAGCGGGAAAGAATAGAGAAAACCAAGCTGCAGGGGGGTGTTCGTATCAGAAGTCTGCCGATTGCTGCCGGCTATCAGTCGTCGCTGTGTGAGGTAACCACTGCGACAAATGAACTGTTAACAGTCGGAATTATCAGCGAAATTGATTATGATTGGATTAAGATTGCACCAAAAAACGGAGCAATGCGATTGGTCAGAACTGGAGAAGACATAAAAATCAGCATTCATAACGCAAGACTGGGCTTTACTGTTTTAATCGGAGAGGTATTGACGTCATCCCGATTTAAAATGAAAATCGTGAATATTTTACAGGTTGTGTCGCACGAACGCAGGAATTACTTCCGGGTTGAAGTGGAAATGAAAGGGTATCTCGCTAAGGAAAAAAGCCGGTTGGGCGAGAACGATGAGGATGCATTTCCTGTGGTTGTGCGGGATCTTTCTCTGTGCGGACTGCGGTTTGAATCCACGAAGGATCTGGAACTGGACTCGGTTTATTGGACGCAGATTGATATTGACGGCGTGCGCTTCACAACAGAATTCCGCATTGCCAGAAAAAGGGCGATGGAAAATACCCAGCGCTATGCCTACGGCGGGGAATTTGTACAGGAGAGAAATCCCGATACCGATAAGTTGTGTTCGTATTTGTTTAAAAAGCAAAGAGAAATGGCAAAGCGCAATCAGTAATTGTGAAAATTGCATAAAAAGCGCAGAAAAATTTCGTGCTTCTTTCTCTTGAATGAAAGAAAAATCTGCCGATTATTAATTCATAAGGCACAGAAAAACCCTGTCAGCCTTAGCAATGGGAAAACCGGTACGGCAGGACCCGTCATACCGGCATTCACTTGATAAACGCGGAGCAAGGACGTTTCCGCTAACATTACAAGGAGGTACATTTTATGGGTATGGTAGTAAGAACCAATACCATGGCAATCAA
>DBRO01000083.1:0-471 GCA_002306005.1 Ruminococcus sp. UBA1366
AATACTTTTATGGAAATATAATCATAAACGAGATTAAATATATGTGGCTGTAACCGTATGACTTCCATTTAGGAGGACAATCTTTTATGTTTTCTTTTGTGCAGTGCTTTCAGAATCGGAAAGCACCACGCGGAAGTAGTAATCGGTAAGGGCGTAGTTGTTCTCCTTGCCCCAGCGTACGGATACACGCACCACAAAATCGCGGTGCGTACCGGCTGGGAGCACTAAGCTTTCACTTTTGTCGGAGAGCTTTTCGCCATCCGGAGAGTAGATGGTGTAGGTTGGTACGCCGTATTGTTCTCCGGTAAAGCGCAGGTTTACCGCTGACAGTGTGTTTTGCGAATCTGTGGGCAGAGGCTGGCTGGCTTCCGGGAGCAGTTTTGCAAGGCGCTTGATGACGGGCAGATCGTACTCGGTGGTGTCGTCCCGGAATTTGCGGACGGTGAGATAACCCGTTAGATCTTCGCTGCG
>DBRO01000083.1:550-5774 GCA_002306005.1 Ruminococcus sp. UBA1366
GATTTCGAAATCCTGTAATAAAAATGCGACCAAATCCTTCATGGGTTCACATACGCTGAGCGCTTGCTTGATTTCACGGATATAACCGATTTCATCACCGGCTGCGCGGTTCTGAAGGGCTTGCCCCATATGATATCCGAATAGATGCAGGGGCGGCAACACGCCGACATCTTCCGGATTGAGCAGCTCCGGATTATAAATATTCTGTACGTAATCCGCAAGCATGGAGATGAAATTGTGATATAGCACACGTTTTTTACTGTCTGAAAGGGATGCACCTGCGAGAGAGGCGGTTTCCAAGGCGCTGACTGCAAACAGTAGCTGCCGGATGCTTCCGGTGAAGCGTTCCGGGGTAATGTAATTCAGCATGACAGCGGGATATTGATGATGGAATTCCGCCAGGATCGGAAAGATTTCCCGGAGGGTTTCGTATGTCAACCGATCGACCAACGGGGTAATGTCAATTTCCCGTTCCGCGCAAAGATAAATAAAATCCTTCATACAGGGAGTCCATTCCAGAGTAACGGCGAGCTTTTGCAGGCGCGCATCAAACGCGGCGGATTTGTTCTTTGTGCTGATCAGATCCATGAGGGTTAAGAAACTGTTGCCGGCAACTAAATCCGGATCTTGTGCGCAGGCGGCTGTTAAGTGCTGGGCATATTCCTGCTTGTCTGGACTGCCAAAGTACAGTTTTTCCATTAGATTGTTGAAGACATCTATTTTATCTTGGTTTCCGGTTGCGGCAACGCGCAGGCAGAAATCCCGTATGGTGTGATACTCTTTGGCGGCTTTGAACAACTCCTCAAACTGTTCTAATGCGGTACGGTAGCTGATAAATGGATAGTTCTCAGCGTGTTGTTCCATCCAAGTATCAAGTGCTTTTTGCTTGTTGCCAGCGTGCAGGAGGTTGGTGCAGTATTGGTTGAGCACAAAAATCCGCCGTTTGGGATCCAGACTGGGATGCGGATGAATGGCTACGGTTTCCATGTTCAGCTCGTGATTTTCGTAACGCTGATAACAATCCAAATACTGCTCCGCGGCAGTGCAGGCATTCTGATATTGCTTTAATTCCGTATAGATTGCTTGCTTCTTTTCATATATTTCGCAGAGATACACGCTATCCTTGCGTATTACTGTATAAATTTCGTTCAGTAAATCCAGTGCCGGTTCATAATTTTTTTTGCTGATTTCCATGTTAATTGCGTTTGTGAAGGCTTCCAGAATGTAGGGATTTTGATTGATATCCATCGTTCGTGCAAGTGCAAGCGCTTCCCGCGCGTATTTTTCCTTTTCATTTTCCTCAATACAGGAATCGCAAAGCTGGCAGAGATTGCGCAGATCTTTGGGATTCTTACGATAGTTTTCGAAAAGCGGCTCAAAGTTGCGTTTGGCCTTCTGCTTGCGTTGGTCGTCATTCAGGAAAGAATACCCGTAATGGTGCGCAATCGTTTGAAAATATAGAATGGGGCGCATCGGGGTAATCGTTTCGTGAATCTTTCCCTTAAATACCGTGTTGGGCGTCCTGCGGAACAACCTTGCGGCATAGAAATCCGAATAACTGGTACTGTTATGACTGGAGTAGTTCCGGATAATATAGAAACCTGCGTGATATGCATTGCGCTTTTCAGGATTCTGCAGGAATTCCACCAGTTCACTGACATCCTCGTCAAACACTTCATCCGCATCGATAAACAAGAACCATTCTCCGCGGCATTTGCGCAGACCAAAATTCCGCGCTGCGGCAAAGTCTCCGGTCCATTCAAATGGATAAACCTTGTCTGTGTATTTCTTGGCAATTTCTACTGTGCTGTCGGTGGAACCGGTATCCACAATAATCAGTTCACTACTGACGTGATCCGTAATGCCTTTTAAGGCTTCCAGGGTTTTTGCGAGAATGTTTTCCTCGTTCTTCACAATCATTCCCACAGAAAGAATCATGTCGTTTTGAATCGGTTCTCCGATTTTGGCTTTCATGGCGGGGGCTCCTTTCGATGAACGTGCGCGAACTTCGGCACAAATTCCGTCTTTTGATCTTATTTTATAATAATTCCTGTATAAAATCAAGTGTTAATCTGCAGCTGCGCGTTTTTTCGTAAAAAATTCGCAGACAGTATTGAATCGTTAGAAAATATGACGAATAAGTATATTAGAGATTTTAACTGATGATTTTCATGCTGTCGGAACCGGCTGTTTCGGCAGGAAGGGAGGTTTGCCAGATGCGTTTGGATACCGTAAATGGATATGCCGGAAAAGTTGCTTCATTTTATAAGGAAACCACTGCTGCACAGCCGTCGGTGAGCGCACCGGCAGAACAAGGTCAAAAGCAGGACGTGATTTCGCTCAGCTCTTCAGCGGCTGGGTTTAAAGAATTACGCGGACTTTCCGCACAGATTCAATCTGAACTGGATGCGGAGCGCCCAGAGACGAAAATCGCCACACTGAAAGAACAGATTGCCGCGGGTACGTATCAAGTTGATACTCGGGAGGTTGCAACGGCGATTCTTGAGCGTTTTGCGTAAACGGTGCAGCCGGGTTTTAGGCTTGTGCGCCGGAGGAGGTTTAAAAAAGAATGGATTATTGTGATTTTATGGCGGATTACGCCGAGTTTTTCGAAAATGTTCGAGAACAGGAAAAAGAAAAACTGGAAGCATTGCTTTCCAATGATCTCCCGCGTATGCAAAAATCACTGAGTGAGCAGCAGATTGTCTTGAAAAAAGCGGAGGCCATGGAGAAAAAACGGCTTGCCATGCTCAAAGAAATCGGTTGTGAAAACCTGCCCCTGCGGGAGGTTGCAGCAAGATTTGATGGAGAAGAAAAACAACGGATCATCAGTTCCGGTATCCGGTTGGATCGTGCGGTAAAGAGCATACAATACTTCAACCGTAAGGCTTTGGAAATTGCCGGAATGCAGATGGAATTTTTCTATGATCAGGACACGGGAGAGGAAAACTCTCATTTTTATACCGCACAAGGAAAAACCGACAGCAGCAAGAAATCCGGCAGTTTCAGCAAGGAAGTTTAATACGGAACGCTGTTTGGTAACAATGCATGGGAATCGGTGGGCAGGGACTGCCGGTAACGCCAGCATTGATTTTCCGGGAAGGAAGGAATGAATTTATGCGCCCGACTTTTTTGGGATATGAAGCATCAAAATCTGCAATTTTTGCGAGCCAGAAGGCGCTGGATATTACAGGAAATAACTTGTCGAATATGTCTACGGAGGGCTATACCCGCCAGCGGGTTGATCAGGTTTCCGTTACCTACGGAAATTATGCGTCAAAAGGATATCTCGGTACGCGGGTTGCGCTTGCGGGACTTGGCACAAACGTCATTGGTGTCAGCCAAACGCGGGACAAGCAGCTGGATACGGCATTTCGGAATGAATACAGCGCTTCCAGTGGGTACAGCAAGGAAAACAGCATGCTTACCGATATTGAAAACATTCTGCAGGAGATGGATATCGGTACAACAGGAAATGGCTATGGCCTGCGGTATACGATAGAAAATCTGTATACGGCATTGCAGGACTATTCCTTGGATACCAGTTCTGTTACCAATGCCAGCGTTGTGGCTTCCGCATTTGAAACGCTTTCCACCTCGATCCGGCAGATGTCCGGCGCGCTGGACAGCAAAGCGGACGAATACAAGCAGGATTTGCAGATTGATACGGATGCATTGAATGAGAAATTGCAGTCTGTTGCACAGCTGAATAAAAGTATCCGCGAATCCATGGTGGTGAATCGGTATACGGAAGAATATGGCCCGAATGAATTGCTCGATCAGCGAAATTTGATTCTTGATGAGCTTTCCGCATACGGACAGTTGGATGTAACCTATAATAGCAACGGCACAGTGGATGTCGATATCAATGGCCATGCCGCAGTAGAGGGCGAAGAATATGATCGGCTGGAATACAGCGAGAATAACGATGGAACGATCAATCTCCGCTGGACTTCCACCGGAAAAATTGCGGATACCGGCAGCGGGATGCTAAAGTCTTCGGCGGATATTATCAACGGCAGAGGCACGGAATTACAAAATTCTACGGAATCGACAGTGCGGGGTGTGCTATATTATAAAGATAAGCTGAACGCGCTGGCACAAAGCCTTGTGAGTATTGTGAATAACACGATTCCTGATACTGTGGATGCCAATGGAAATGTCCTGACGTATAAGAAATTTTATGGCGCGCAGGTAGAGAACGGCGATGGTACATCTTCAGTGTATCCGGATATGCTGGTAACGGCAGATAATATTGTGATTACAAAAGAATTGGATGAGGATTCGCTGTATATTTTGCCGAGCGACGGCAGTGCGGAAAACACGCATGTGCTTTCGCTGATTGCAAAGCTTTCAACAGAAAACCATAACATTGGCGGTTATACCGGTTCGCTGGAAGGATTTATTTCGGATTATTTGACCACGCTGGGTAGTGATATCAACTATGCTTCCACAAAATATGAGGCTTCCCTGATCATTACGAATTCTGTGCTGGATCAGCGGGATTCCGTTGTTGGTGTATCAGAGACGGAAGAAACCTCCAATATGCTGATGTATAACAGAGCGTTTCAGGCGGCGGCAAGAATGTTCACGACGATGGATGATTTGCTGGATGTTATTATCAACCAAATGGGTGTGTAATGGTGCGGATTCGCAGATAGGAGAGCAGTATGAGAATTACGAATAACCGAATTACAAGAAATTACTTGTCAAATCTCAACCGCAATATGGATTTGTACAATACATCTTATGAAAAGCTGGCGTCTGGCAGGGCGTTTACGCGGGTTTCAGAGAATGTTTCCGGCGGACGCAAGGCGCTGGAGCTGAGAACGCAGGCGTACCGCAACGAGCAGTACCAAAATAATATTGATACCGCACTGGAACAGCTGACGATTGCCGAAACCGCAATGCGGTCCATCAGCGAGGTTATGGTAACCGTCAAAGAGAAAGCCATTAAGGCAAACAGCGTCAACGATCAGACTTCGCTGGATGTGTATGCGGAAACCATGGAAGCAATGAAAGGTAATATCCTGCAGTTTTCAAATTCCGCTTATGTGGATAAGTATGTGCTGGGCGGTACAAACGGAAAAACCGAACCGTTTACGGTGGACGACAACGGCGACTTGCTGTTTAACGGCACACGTACGGAAGATATCGTGAGTACCACGGATGGTTATGTTGATCAAAACGGCGATCTTGTTGCGATGAGCAACGATGTGTATAT
>DBRO01000083.1:5780-7618 GCA_002306005.1 Ruminococcus sp. UBA1366
TCCGGTTTGGATAGCCTCGGCTTTGGCACCAGTGAAATGACTTACGAGGATAAGGACGGTAACGAAATCACGGAAACTGTCCCGAATAACGTGTATCAGATTATCTCTGAAATGGAGGATTCACTGACTGCGGGCAACCGCGAACGGCTTTCTGCGCTGAACGACCACCTCACAAAGGCATACGATAACCTGATGAAGAACGTTTCCGATTTGGGCGTAAAATGCAACTATCTGGAAACCATGCAGGCGAAGTATGAAGACGAGGGCAATTCGATTGCGGAAATGCAGACGGATTTGGAAGGCATCAAGGATGCGGACGAAATTATTAATCTCGGCGAATATAAATACAGCTGGCAGCTGACATTGCAATTTGGCAGTAGTATTTTACCGCAGACACTGATGAGCTATTTGGATTAAGGATCTTTGTTTATCACAGGAAAGGATGGGTTTTATGCAACTGATTAAAATTACGACAACGCCGATGGAATACGAAATCAAAATTGAAAAGCCCTCGCTTGTGGAAAAAGAAATCCCTGCTGCTGAGCAATATCGGCAGGAGGAGACGGTCAGGAAGGAACCCGCAGGCGTAGAGCAGCGCAGTGATCAGGCGGCATTGCGCGCACAAACGGATAATACGGTGGCGCAAACCACGGAATATTCGTCCGTTACCACGCAGGCGGCTGCGGCAGTGCAAAAGAATACCGTTGCGGATTTTTATCGCACAAGGACACTCTCCAGTACCGCACCAGCAGATACCGTGGTGTCGGCGCAAGAGGCAGAAGTGGATTCGGATATGCTTTCGGATATCCAAGCCTCCTGGGACAGCAACAAAAAGGAAATGGAATTTGTCCCCGGGAAATTTCACCTGGAGATTATCAATATGCCCGAGGTAAATATTGAATATCTCGGCGGACCAATGTATGTTCCGCCAAGTGCGGCTCCAGAATACCTGGAAAGTCGCTGATTGAGGCGGTTAGGGATCGTGTAAGCGCACATAAAAAAACAGGGATCTGTAGCCACGGTACAGGTCCCTGATGAGTATCATTGGGGTACAACGGGGATTACAAGTAAGACTCAAACGTGAGCGGCATACACTTGCGGTTGCGAATTTATTTGCAAAGAGTACAATCATGGATGAGGATAAGGGAAAGGATGGCTTATACCATGGAAGTGAAAACAAGGGACTTCGGGATTGTCGCGGTGGAGAAAAAAGATATTATTCGCTTTGTCTCGCCGCTGTATGGGTTTGAAGATGATACGGAATTTATTATGCTCTTTGATGAGGATGTGGGCAGCGCGTTCTGCTGGTTGCAATCCGTGAAAGAACCGCAGATTTGTTTTATTCTTGCAAATGCCTCTTTGGTGGGTACGTATGCGCCTAAAATTTCTCCGGATGTGCAAAAAAGCATCGGAGATGCTGCACAGGAAATCTGGCTGGTGATGGTTGCTGCGGAGGATTTTTCGCAATCCACAGTGAATCTGAAAAGTCCGGTGATTATCGGGACGACAACGATGCGTGCCTGCCAGGCAATTTTGGAGGAAGATTACCCCATTCGGTACGCTCTTTTTCAAGGAAAGGAGAATGCCGTATGCTGATCCTTTCACGCAGAATCGGGGAATCTTTGCGGATTAATGATAATATTGAAATTCGCGTCATTGATATCTCCGGCGATAAAATCAAGCTGGGAATCGATGCCCCGCGGGAGGTTTCCGTACTGCGAAGTGAGCTTTGTATGACTGCGGAAGAAAACCGAAATGCCTTGCAGAGCAAAGCACCGGCTTCCTTTAAAAAATTCCTGCAGGAACAAAAAATGCCGAACCTTGATAAGAATCCGGAT
>DBRO01000083.1:7642-12243 GCA_002306005.1 Ruminococcus sp. UBA1366
CGCACGGGTGCGGATGAAATTCCGGATGCAAAGGGATTGTTCTTCCGTTAAATTGTAAAATAGGCAGGCATAAATCGGCTTTTTTCCGAACAGCAAGCTTTTATCATCGGGGTGCAGATGCAACGCTGTTTTTTGTGAAAAGACAGGCTGCTTGATCTCAATGATGGATTCTTTTGCTTTGTAATCAAAGCCCGGGCAGGAAAAGAAAATTCGTTCCCGCGTGATGGCAGTAATTTGACAAGTCAGCGGAGTGGCGGCGCGCCGTCCGGCATAACCGGAAGGTAAGATCTTTCCTTGGGCATCCATAGCAGCTTCCATAGCGCTTTCTGCATTGACACAGAGATTGTATCGAATGGAGGTTAGGCGCAGAAGCTGCCGGGAAGACAAATAGGTTGCACCGCGGATTTCCAGTACGGGAATGCCACAGTTCTTGCAAATCACGGTGACGGGTGTGCCCAGCTTTAATATCGGAACGAATTCCGCATAAAAATCGCAGGAACGTTCCCGGGGAGCAAGATCCGCCCGACCATATTCAAATGCGGTTGTGCCGTCAATATACAGGGTTGCGTCAAGGCTTTTTAAATTCATGCGAATTTTTTCGAAACACCGGGATGTGCGCGGTTTTCGAAAACAGCTCCTTTCCGGATATGAGTGAGTCCGGCGGTAAATTACCAGCAGGACGATTTCTACACACTATTATAGCACATTTTTCCCAATATGAAAAGTCCTTTTTGCAGATTGCTTGACAGAAAGGACGACCATGCGAAAACAGGAGGCGTACATATGACGGAATATGAAACCATCATCAGTGAGATTACCAGCTTACTTGAAAAAGCGCAGGTGGATTTTTTGCGTTTTGAAGAGGCAACCAATGCGCTGGTAACTTGTCCGTTTGAGCAGATAGAACCGAATATGAAAAAGCGGGTGTCGCTCTCCGGCAAAATTGACCGGATTTATGAGCGGGTATATGAGCTGTGTGATCAAGCACCCAACCCACAACAGCTACGGGACACGGTTTCTAACCGGGCGAATTATGCGGATTTGGACAGTGCGGCACAAATGGTGTTTGAGCACGCGCAGAAAATCTTTGCAACCGTACGCCGCACCTTGGAGATGGATGAACAGGTGAATGCACGGCTGAATGCGGAAAAGGATTTTATTCTCATGAAAATTCGGGAAAACAACCTTGGTGTGGAGGCAAAAGCGGCAAAATTTTACGGCGGGACGCATGCGCAAGGAAAGAAACGATATTTTCCCGACAAAAAAACAACGATATAATCGGGAAAAATATGCAAAGCCCTTGAATTTTGCAAGCTGTTACCGATGTATAAAATAAGTATTCTTTGCTGTGGTACAGCCGCAGAAAAGAAGATTCTAAGAGCAGAAAGGAAGTGCGTTCTATGTCGTCTTCATCTTCTTCTGTCAGTTCGACGGATACGTCCGGCGTAACTAGAATGTCAGGGTCGAGTTTGGTTTCCGGACTGGATACGGATAGCCTTGTAAAAAGTATGCTGTCTTCTATACAGACAAAGATCGACAAACAAAATCAAAAACAACAGGTGCTGGAATGGAAACAGGAAATCTATCGGGATATCATCGGCGATATTACAGATTTTCAGGACAAGTATCTGGACATTTTGGGGGATCAGTCTTTGCGGACCTCGGAGGCTTTCACTGCAATGAAAACCACCAGTACAAATGCTGCAGTGTCCATTACCGATGATACGGGTACGGAGAAAAGCTACAGCGTGCAGGTTGCACAGCTTGCTACGGCATCTTCACTGCGTTCAGCAAAGGCCAGCAGCGGAGAGATTAAGTTAGCTTATGACGAGAGCTTTTTTACGGATGAAAAAACCAGCGCGACGATTTCTGTCACACTGGATGGCATTAAAAAAGATATCACTGTCAACAGCACCGATGAGGATAAATTGGCTAGTTTTTCAGCCGGAATAAAAAAAGCGTTTGGCAGCAGCATTTCAATTGATGAAAATGGGGTGCTTTCTACCGGCGCGGGCCAGAGAGTTTCGCTCAGCGGCGATACGGCATTGTTTGGTGTCACGGACGGTGCATCGACTTCGCTGAATATGAGTTCCAAACTCAGCGATGCGGCTTTTGCGAACGGCTTGACTGCGGATGCGGATGGGAATTACAGCCTGACGATTAACGGTGAAAGTTTTACTTTCACGGCGGACCAGACCGTGAATGAGGTATTGAGCACGGTGAATGCTTCCGATTTGGGCGTAACCCTTTCGTATAATAGTTACAGCGACAGTTTTGCGCTGACTTCAAAAAGCACGGGTAAGGGCTTCGACCTTGATGTGAGCGGTTCGCTTGCGGATGCGATGTTCGGCGATGATGCTGTGCTTTCTGCCGGACAAAATGCGGTTGTGAACATTAGCGGCACGATGATTGAGCGCACGACAAACAGCTTTTCTTATAACGGCGCGACCATCAGCGTTTCTGCCGTGACGGGCAATTATGAGAAGGATGCGAACGGCAATTATGCCACGGCGACCAACGGCACGTTTACCACACAGGGCAGTGCGCTGGATAATGCAGCTGTGGTTTCTTCCACCAAGGATACGGATAAAATCAAATCGCTGATTACCAGCTTTGTGAATGACTATAACACATTGATTGAAAAGTTGAATACCTATACGCATGAGACGCCGACCTACCGGGATTATGATCCGCTGACTGATGACCAGCGGGATGAAATGACAGAAGACCAGATCGAAAAATGGGAGAAAAAAGCCAAGGAAGGCCTTCTGCGGAACGATTCTGATGTTTCAACTTTCCTTAGCAGTATGAGAAGTACGTTCAGTTCGCCTAATGCAAGCGGGAATCTGCTCAGCACCTTTGGCATTGATACCAGTAGCGATTTGGACGATTACGGCAAGTTGGTGATTGATGATGATGCACTGGAAGATGCCATCAATAACAATCTAGGTGATTTGACTTCGCTCTTTACCGGTACGGATGGATTGGCAAACAAGTTAAATACCATTGCAAAAAACACCGTGAACACCAGTTCTGCCTCTCCCGGCTCTTTGGTTTCGCTTGCCGGCGTAGCGGGCACAACGTCTGAATCAAATAACTCCATTCAGGATAAACTGGACAGCATTTCGGATCGGCTGGAGCAGCTGCAGGATATGTACGATTTGCGTCAGCAACGGTACTGGAATCAGTTTACCACGATGGAAACCATGCTGAGCAATATGTCTTCCACCAGCTCGTGGCTGACAAATATGTTCTCATCCTAATAACAGATACGGGCGATTTCCACGCGCCGCATTTTAAAAGATGGAAAGGATTACAAAATATGCTGAACCCTTATCAGAAATATCAGGAGCAGTCTGTTGCGACGATGACGCAGGGCGAATTGCTGGTGAAGCTGTATGATACTTGCGCAAAGCGCCTGAGTCAGGCAGTGCTTTATATTGAAGAAAAAGATATGCCCAGAGCCAACGAGGCGATGCAGAAGGCACAGAAAATTTTGAACCATCTGAATGCCACGCTGGATATGCAGTATGAGATTTCTCATAACCTTGCGGCACTGTATGAATATTTCCTCCGTCTAATTATTCAGGCGAATGTCCGTAAGGATTCTGCACCGCTAAAGGAAATCATTCCGATGGTCAGTTCTTTACGCGATACTTTCAAAGAGGCAGAAAGAATCGTTCACAAATCCCGTGCTTAATTTAGGCATAATGCTAAACCTCCTGCAATTTTGCAGGAGGTTTTTGTGCTTCTTGCAGAATTGACATTTCAGCTATGCTAAATTCACGCTAAAAAAGCGTACATTTTCTTGACTCAATATTATCGAATGCTATAATAGTATCAGACAAGGAATTGGCGAAACGGCACGAATACTAGAAAAATCAGCCTTCTATTCAGCAAGGCTTTTGCTTTCTTAGAAAATGTGCAGCTGATTCCATGGATCTGAAACTTCCGGAGAGCAAAAGATGATATGCAAGTCGCTTTCTGGAATCCGTCACAAACCGACGCGTGACGATGAATTTGCAAAGTCGGAGAAAGGGTATCGATATGGAAGGAAATGTAGCTTTTATCCTGGTCTGCTCGGCACTGGTTTTGCTGATGACACCGGGACTTGCGTTCTTTTACGGCGGTATGGTTCGAAGAAAGAACGTACTCAACACACTGATGTCCTGCTTTTTTATCTGCGGACTGGGGTCCGTGCTGTGGGTAGCCGTTGGCTATACGTTGGCATTTGGAGGAAATCATGCAGGCATTGTCGGAGATTTCTCCAAGGCGTTTTTCCAAAACGTTTCTTTAGAATCTGCAGACGGAACAGCAATTCCCGAAGCATTGTTCGCGGCGTTCCAGATGATGTTTGCCATCATCACACCGGCATTGATTGTCGGTTCTCTGGAAGGCAGAATGAAATTTCCGGCAATGGTGATTTTCATTGCGCTGTGGTCGCTGCTCGTGTATTACCCGATGGCACACATGGTATGGCACGCAGATGGAATCCTTGGTACGGGCTGGCTGGAATCCGTGGACTTTGCAGGCGGTAACGTGGTACATATCAGCTCCGGTGTTTCCGGTCTGGTGGCTTGTATCCTACTCGGCAAGCGCAA
>DBRO01000083.1:12284-13232 GCA_002306005.1 Ruminococcus sp. UBA1366
GCGCTTTCTTCCGGCAGCCTTGCGATTCATGCGTTTATTACAACCAACACCTCTGCGGCGGCAGCGCTGCTCTCCTGGATGCTGGTAGAAAAAATGATTCACGGCAAGCCCACAACCCTTGGTGCGGCTACCGGTGCAGTGGTTGGTCTGGTTGCCATCACTCCCGGGGCAGGATTTGTTCCGATTTGGGCTTCGATGATTATCGGTGCGCTGGTTAGCCCCATCTGCTACTTCTTCATGACGAAGGTTAAAGGCAAATTTGGCTACGACGATGCGCTTGACGTGTTTGGATGCCACGGTATCGGCGGTATCTGGGGCGGCATTGCAACCGGTCTGTTCTGCAAGAAGTCAATTAACTCCCTTGTGGTTTCCGATGGTCTGGTATTCGGAGAAGTCGGACAGTTCTGGCGGCAGCTTGTAGCAATTGCAATCACCATTGCGTTCGCGGCAATTGTCACGGCAATTATCGTCAGTGTAATGAAGCTCTTTGGCAAAATCCGTGTATCCGATGAGGACGAGGCAATCGGTCTTGATCAGTCCGAACACAACGAGTCAGCGTATCCGTCCTTCATGGGACTGGACTAATCGGGGGGTAGAAGAATGAAAAAGATTGAAGCAATTATTCGCCCGGAAAAGCTGGAGGCACTCAAAGATCAGCTTTTGCAGGCAAAGGTAAGCGGCATTACCATCAGTCAGGTGCTGGGCTGCGGCAATCAGCACGGCTGGACGGAATACATCCGCGGCTCTGAAGTGATTATGAACACGCGTTCCAAGGTGCTGTTCACCATTGTAACAGCCAATGAACGCGTAGAGGAAATTGTGGAACTGATTATTAAGGTCGCTCAGACGGGCGAGGTCGGTGACGGGAAGATTTTCATCACTGATGTGGCGGATTGTATTCGTATCCGCACCAAAGAACGCGGCGAGGCGGCACTGTAAAACATGAAA
>DBRO01000083.1:13310-17554 GCA_002306005.1 Ruminococcus sp. UBA1366
GTATAGCCGGCGTTTTCCAACAATTTAAGAATTCCCGCATCTCCGCCGTAGTGAGCGGCACCCACAATATAGAACACTTTCTTGCCGCTTTGGAGCATCTCAACAGCCTTTTCCGCCATGCCGGCGTTGCGGTCATTGACAAGCTGGACGTTGAAATCCTCAATCTGCTGGATTTCCTCATCTGTTAAATCTCCGGTGTCCGTGGTATCGTCCTCGCTTTCCAGCAGGGCTTCATAATCGCCGGCTTTCCAAAGCGCATAGGTATCTTGTAAATCCGTAAGCGCTTGCTCTGGGGATTGCGTATAGTACCGGAAGGCTTCCCGATAATACGCAGACGGTGCAGTATTTAGCAAATCCGTTTGGAAGTCCACACTTTCCAGCTCAATAATTTCTTTGCCGTCGTTGGTCGCTTGCTGGAGGAATTTCATATCAATGCCTTGGTTCGCATCCAGTCCGGCACGGTTAAGGAAAACCATTTGCAGCAGCTGCGCCCACATGGATTCGTTGTAGCTGTCATACATGGAATTATAAAGTCCTTCCTCGTCCAGCAGGGCAACGCACTGGTTATATAAATCTTCTCCGATGTGGTCTTTAATTGTTGTGCCATCCGTATACATCATAGCTTTCACCATTGTTAACTGGTCCGCTAGTGAGAGATTCACAACGTCCGCCTCCACTGCCAAGGCGTCGGACTGTTCATAAGCCTGTGTAATTTCCTCCGGCAGGGGGTAAATATCCTCTGTTGCCGCATGGAACGAACCCAAGAAATACACCACAGCGCCGGTGCTTTCATCGCTCACTTTCCAAAATGCCGGCGTAATGGATTCCGTATCTGCAGAGGGTTCTCCAATCAGCGGCGGAGTAATGGTGTAGGTTTGTTCGCTGTTTGG
Organism: Ruminococcus sp. UBA1366; assembly: GCA_002306005.1. Lineage (GTDB taxonomy): Bacteria > Bacillota > Clostridia > Oscillospirales > Ruminococcaceae > UBA1366. The sequence continues at coordinate 14,201 of DBRO01000083.1, forward strand.
TGCGGTGGTGGAAGCAGGCACAGTTGTGGTTTCTGCCGGCGGCTGGGAAGAAGAATCCTTCTCTTTTGATGAGGAATCTTTATCCGCACAGCCTGCTACGGCAAAAACGCATAGTGCGCCGGATAGGAAAAGCGCAGGAATCCGCTTGCTTATTTTCATGCGAAACCAGTCCTTTCAGAATTATTTTTTGCCGAAAGCAAAAGCCTTTTTCTTTGCGCTGTGCTTTTTGGAAAAATCCAGCGTGAGAGTGAAAATTTTATCTGACGTGAAAATTCGCACCGCAACAGTCATACAGATGATGAGCAATACCACCTGATAGGCAAATCCTCCCCAGTACAGCGACATATTATCAAACATAATATTTTCGCTGGCAATAAAGGTGTGCGTAAAGGGAATGGCATATACAAGATATTTCAGCACCGGTGTCATGGTTTTGATATCCACAAACATGGTAAGCATATAGGGCAGCATGGCAAGAATCATAATCGGCATGAGCATGGTCTGCGCCGCCTTGGTGTCCTTTGCCAGCGCGCCGAGAATGAGCGAAACGGACAGGGAAATGAGAATGGTCAGGAACATCTGCATTCCCAGCAAAGCATAGTCGCCAAAGGAAAGATTCAACCCAAGCTGGGACATTACGCTGTCATACGCGCCGTTGGAGCTTGCTAACAAATCGCCGGTCATGCCATCCATCATTTTGTTGAAGCCAATCATGTAGACAACCGCATTGACGGCGGACGCAATCGCCGCCGCAAGCATTTTGGAACTGAGCACGGCAAGGCGGGAAACAGGCGCGGAAAGCAGAGTTTCCAGCGTTTTATTTATTTTTTCAGTGGAAATTGCAGAAATAATCATTTGTGAGGAGTAAATAACCAGAATGAAAACAACCAGCGGCACGAACATACTCTGCATGCTGATGATGGAAATGAGCGAGGAGGACGAAGCCTCCGCAGAATTGTCACCGACAACGGTAGTTTCAATCGTGTTCAGAGGGGCTTCCAGCAGAGTGATTTCTTCCATTGTCATGTTTTTTTGTTCATACAGCGCGGATTTTACCGCGGAGGATAAAAACGCAATGGCAGTATCCGAGCCGATGGAAAGATTGGACATCTGCGAGGAGCTGGTTAGTGCGGAAACGTATTCCACATCGGCTTTTTGGTTGGCTTCCACCTGCGCGGAAAAGCCTTTTGGAATAATCACGACTTCGGATAAATCCAACCGTTTTAATTCCGCGGCATAATCCGCGGAGGTAATATCCACGGTTTTGACTTCGTAATCCGGCGTGCCATTTCCGTTGGTGTCGGTGGTTTTCATCAGGTCAATGATTGCCTCTGTCAGGTCGGTCTGGTCTTGGTCGCAAATGGTAATCGTGCCGGAAGCCTCCACGGCATCGTCCACCGCATCGCTCATCATGGTGCCAAGCCCGACAAACAACAGCACAGTCAGCGCAAGCGAAATCAGCATTTGCAGGGTGAATAGCTCTTTTAATTCTTTTCTCAGCAGATTAAGAAACTTCACTTGCGTTCACCACCTTTTCAAAAACTTCCTCCAGATTGTTTACGCCGTACTGCTCTTTTAATTCCTGCGGCGTGCCGCAAACCAGCAGTTTTCCCTTTGCAATAATTCCCACGCGGTTGGACACAAATTCGATTTCCAGCATATTGTGCGAACTAAGCAGAAAGCTCATGCCTCTTGCGGCAAGATCTTTAATCATGCGGCGAATTTCCAGCGCGTTGATAATATCCAGTCCGCTGGTGGGCTCGTCCAGAATCGCCAGACTGGGGTGGGACATCACTGCGCGTGCCAGCAGGAGTTTTCGGGACATTCCGCGGGAATAACTGTCGATTTTATCCTTCAGCCGTTCGCCTAAGCCGCAAATGTCCTCCGCGCGCCGGACATATTCCGCGGCTTGCTCTTTGCTGTCGGTATACATGGAAGCCATGAATTGCAGATAGCCTCTGCCGGTCATGGTCTTATACGCACCCGCCTCGTCCGGAAGATAGGTAATGTTCTGCCGGACTTTATCCGGTTCTTTTGTAATGGTAAAGCCGTCCACGGCGGCATCGCCCTCGGTGGGCTGTAATAGAGTGGAAATCATGCGGATGGTGGTGGTTTTGCCGGCGCCGTTCGGTCCAATCAGCGCAAAAATCTCACCCTTTTGGATTTCAAAGCTCACATTGTCGGCGGCGTATATGCCCTTTTTATATTGCTTGGACAGCCCGCTGACGCGAAGTACAGGTTCCATGCTGTTCATCCCTTCCATTTTTGTTGTACCACAATATGAATAGTATAACACAACAAGAACAGGGTGTCAATTTACATTTGTCATGCTAATATTTAAAATATGAAACTTAAAAAATCTGCGACAAGAAAAACCTTCCGCCGTATTTTGTATGAGTAAGCCGAAAAAACGGACAATAGTTGAAAACTTGAAAGTTCCTGCGGCGCGAATGCCGTGATCATGCGAGTTTTGAACACTTCCAACAGAGTTTTCAACATATTCCTGTTTGACGGGCGTTTTTTTTGATCCTTCAAAATTATTCGTTTACAAAACTGCAATATTAATTTCGATTTTGTTCGATAAAAATCTAATTTTTTCGAAGGCATTCTTGCTTAAATACCGGCAGTTGCGGAAATTAACACGTGCGAGAATTAAGTGACGCTAAGTGGTATGCGCCGCACAAGCGGGTTATGATAGGAGAATATGAAATATTTATAATGAGCGCAAACGTTTGCGTATTTACCAGTTGCATTTCGAGAAAATAACCCGTATAATAAGAAAAACAAAACATATCAAAACCATATGAATAATATGATATGCCCCGTGCATAAGAATCAAAAGGAGGGTTCTGCAATGAAATTCAATAATCACAAAGTACCGCGGATACGTTCCGTCAACCGTCGATGTTGCAGCGCCTTTCCTTTTAGCGGTGCTAATTTTAAATTAAAAAGGGGTTTTTATGATGAAAAATGGAAAGAAAATAGCAACAAGAGTGCTGGCGGGTTTATTGGCAGTGGGCGTATTGGCAGCAACCGGCTGCGGCAATGGGAACAAATCAAATTCGGATACGTTGACAATCACCAACGTTTCGTACGACCCAACCCGTGAATTATATGAGCAGTACAACAAGGCTTTTCAAGCTTATTGGAANNTCTGTGATTGAGGGCAACGAGGCGGATGTGGTGACGCTTGCGTTGGAGGGCGATGTCAATGAAATTGCCGATGCGGGCTTAATTGAAGAGGGCTGGGTGGATGAATTTCCGGATGCCAGCGCGCCTTATACATCCACGATTGTATTTTTAGTCCGCAAGGACAATCCAAAGAATATTCAGGATTGGGACGATTTAATTCAA
>DBRO01000083.1:17614-17967 GCA_002306005.1 Ruminococcus sp. UBA1366
AGAATTCCTAAAAGCTTTGTATGCAAACGTCACGGTGCTGGATTCCGGCGCACGCGGTTCCACGACAACCTTTGTGGAAAACGGTCAGGGGGATGTTTTGCTGGCTTGGGAAAACGAAGCATATCTTTCGCTGGAAGAACATCCGGGCGAATTTGAAATCGTCACGCCCTCGCTGAGTATTCTGGCACAGCCATCCGTGGCGGTGGTAGACGAATATGCAAAGAGTCACGGTACGGAGGAAGTTGCAAAAGCGTATTTGGAGTACTTATATTCCGATGAGGCGCAGGTTTTAGCGGGAAAAAACTACTACCGCCCGTCCAACACGGAAATTTTGCAGCAGTTTGCCGATACGT
>DBRO01000092.1:0-2239 GCA_002306005.1 Ruminococcus sp. UBA1366
GGTGGAGAGCATTAACAGCTTTATTATGGACGAATGCGCCCGCCACCCGGAGCTGGTGGGCTTTGGCACTCTGCACCCGGATTATGAAAACTACGAGGCGGAAATTGCCCGCTGTATGGCGGGAGGCTTGCGCGGCATGAAGCTCCACCCCGATTTTCAGCATTTTTATATTGACGAGGACCGCGCGTTCCGGCTTTTTACCGCGCTGGCGGGCAAGCTGCCCGTGCTGGTGCATATGGGCGACAGCCGCTATGATTATTCCCGCCCCGCACGGCTGGAAAATGTGATGAAAGCCCTCCCCGACCTGACCGTGTTCGCCGCGCACCTCGGCGGCTACGAGCGCTGGGAGGAAGCCGCCGGCTGTTTGTATTTTGACAACATCCGCTTTGACACGTCCTCCTCGCTGGAGTTTCTCTCCCCCGAATACGCGGCTGGCATTATCCGTGCGTTTGGGGTGCAGAAAGTTTTCTGGGGTACGGATTTCCCCATGTGGAACCATCTTAAAGAACTGCATAACTTTCTGGAACTTGGCTTTTCCGAAGAAGAAAACCACGCCATCCTAGGCGAGAATTTTATGCGCTTTTTTGGTTTGTAGTGCGCCTCTGGTGGCTCTGCCCCCAGACCCCCGCCAAAGGGTCGAAGACCCTTTGGAATCCCATTATGGGGGGAGGAATATATTGCTTTTTCTAGGCAAGTAGGCGATAAATCTTTATCTTTGCTTTGCTCTAAGAGGGGAATTTTTGTTGTGAACATTCCATTCGCTCTCGCGTTAAGGGTATTATAATTTTGTGGTACTCGGATAGTTTAGTGCTAAACCTACAAAATTCTTGTGCTCTTAGTTTCCTATCGCCGGAATTTTGTGTTCCGGTGATTTTTTTGTGAGGGAATATACTTGACATTTCCTAAAAAAACCGTATAATGGAATTATCGTATTTTGTCAGAAAGAGGGGTAATTATATGAAAAGACTGCTTGCGTTTACATTGGCGATTGTGCTTTGCTTTGGCATAACCGCCTGCGGGGAGGGTGCAAACAGCGAAGAAAAAACCACCACGCCCGCCCAAACCACGACCGCGGCAACCACCGCCGCCACCACCGCCGCAACGACTACCGCAGGAACAACCACCGCAGAAGCCACCACAACGGCTGAAACTACTACAACAAAGGCAGCCACCACCACCAAACAAACCACCGCCGCTAAAACCACAACCAAGGCGAAAACCACCGCCAAAACAACGAAAGAAATCACAAAAAAGACCACTACCACCGCAAAAGATACCCGTACAGCGTGGGAGAAAGCCACTTTTAAAATAGAACCCATTAAATCAGTTTACAAAAAAGCCCCCTCCATTGCGTGTATACAAATGGTATTAAATTATATGGGATATGATGTAACACAACAAGAACTTGCAAAATATGTTAAAGTTGAACCTTCTGTATTTTATGAAGAAAAAGGCTTTACTTTTGGTCCTAATCTATACACATCTTTTCCAGATAATTTAAACACGGGATATGGTAGCTACTGTGCTCCTATATTGGATATGGCAGAGGACTATCTTGCATCATACTCTAATTTAAAATATTTGCCTGATGATAGTAATGGTCCACTATACAGCAAACGTATAAGAACTTATATTAATGATGGATATATTCCTATTGCATGGATTACAGATGATAATACTCAATTTGATTATTATCATTGGTATGACTATCTGGCCTATAAAGATGGTTTTGGTATTATTGATGTTTCTTTTCCAAAGACATATAACTGTGTTGTTGTAATTGGAGCTACAGATGACACCATTATTGTTTCCGACCCAACAAGTGGCAAAGTATTAGAATACAAAGATGAAAAATTTGACAATATGTGTTTCCTATATAATTCAAGTATGGTTTTTGTGCCACAATAATTTTTTACACCCCGCATTCACAATTTCGTGTGTGCGGGAGTTGTGATATAAGGCATAACAAGCCGCCAAGATTCGAGCGGATTTTACATGGATTTTTCATAAGCGCGGTTGACTTCACGGGGGGATTCCGATATAATATAAGAATAAGAGAGAATGGCAGAGGGAATTGAGAGGGGGCTTGTGCCGGTGAATGCCGGTGCAGTTTTTAGATGGCAAACATAGTATATGACAACCGCGAACTGTCATGGTTAAAATTTAACCAGCGCGTGCTGGAGGAGGCAATGGATTCGACCGTGCCTTTGCTGGAACGGCTGTTTTTTGCGTCCATTTA
>DBRO01000092.1:2278-2503 GCA_002306005.1 Ruminococcus sp. UBA1366
CGGATATTTGTTCGCGTGGGGGAATTAAACGCGCTGAAAGACCGCACTTTTGGGGAAATTACGGCAAAAATGCGGGAGGAGCGGATTGTTCACCTGCAAATTCACGAGCTGGACAAGGAAGACAGCGAGTTTGTGAAAGCCTACTACCAGTATGAAATCAAGCCGTTTATTTCTCCGCAAATTGTGGACAAGCGCCACCCGTTTCCGTTTTTAAAAAACAAAGAG
>DBRO01000092.1:2570-3471 GCA_002306005.1 Ruminococcus sp. UBA1366
TTCGGCATTTTCCGGCTATAAAACCGAGGAAAAAGCGCTGATTCGCGTTACAAGAAATGCCGATATCAACGTCGAAGAAGGCTTGTTCGATTACGAATTGGACTTCCGCTCGATTATGTCCGAGCTGATAAAAAAGCGCCGGAGGCTCTGTCCGGTGCGTTTACAGGTTTCGCACCCGCTTTCCGAATTACTCATCGGGGAAATCTGCACAAGGCTGGAGCTTTCCGCCAATCAGGTGTGCGTTTCGCAAGCACCACTGGATTTAAGCTATGTGTTTAAAATTTTCGACCGCGCCTCCAAACGCACGGAGCTGTTTTTCGGCAGGCTGATTCCGCAGAATTCCCCCGACGTGAGCGATAAATTGCCCATGATGGTTCAGCTGGAGCAAAAAGACATCCTGCTTTCGTACCCCTATGAGAGCATGAAGCCCTTTATCCGGCTCTTGCAGGAGGCGGCACAGGACGAGGAAGTTATCTCCATAAAAATTACGCTTTACCGCGTGGCGCGCAACAGTAAAGTTGTGCAGGCGCTCATCGATGCGGCGGAAAACGGCAAGGAAGTCCTTGTGCTGGTGGAACTGCGGGCGCGTTTTGATGAAGAAAACAACATCGGCTGGTCAAAGCGTCTGGAAGAATCAGGCTGTAACGTCATTTACGGACCGGAATCACTAAAAGTCCACTCCAAGCTGCTGCTTATTACCCGTAAATGCGGCGATGAGGTGAAGTACACCGTGCAGGTCGGCACGGGAAATTACAACGAAAAAACCGCCGCGCTCTATACAGATTTGTGCTTAATGACTTCCCACAGCGGCATTGCCGCGGATGCGGTGGAGGTGTTCCATGCGCTTTCTACCGGTGCACTGGTGGAAAATTCCGGTCACTTGCTGGTTGCACCGCGCTGT
>DBRO01000092.1:3539-3961 GCA_002306005.1 Ruminococcus sp. UBA1366
GCCGGTGTGCAGGTGGAAATGGTCATTCGCGGTATTAGCTGTTTGGTCGGGGGAATTCCCGGCGTAACAGAGCATATCCGGATTGTTTCCATCGTGGGACGCTTTTTGGAACACGCGCGAATTTATATCTTCGGCGCGGAGGACGACACCACGCGCACCCAGAAGGTTTATATTTCCTCCGCTGATTTGATGACGCGCAACACCACCCGCCGTGTAGAGGTCGCAGCACCCCTGTACGATGAGCAGGTTCGCACAAGAGTTGTGAAAATGTTCCGCATCCAGCTTGCGGATACCGTAAAAGCGCGTGTCCAGCAGCCGGACGGCACATACGAAAAGAAATCCTCGCACGAACCACAACCCCAGCACATCAACGCGCAGGAATTGTTCTTTGCGCAGGCATACGAAAATGCCCGCCTTGCCGC
>DBRO01000092.1:4060-7802 GCA_002306005.1 Ruminococcus sp. UBA1366
TTCTTTGCATGGTTATTCCGCAGAAAAAAATAAATCGTTGTCTGAATTGAAATCATTTTTTGAAATATTCAACCGCGACTGAAGTACTTTCAATCGCGGTTGAGTATGAGTAAAAAAACCGCTCTTTTCGTCGTGTCGGAAAAGAGCGGTTTTTTGTAAAAACAGTGTTGGGTTTGTTTGTGAGATTAATAATTCTCGGCTTTAATCTGGAAGTAAGCCTTGGGGTGCGCGCAAACGGGACATTTTTCCGGTGCGTTTTTGCCAATCACAATATGGCCGCAGTTAGAGCACTGCCAAATCATATCGCCATCGCGGGAGAACACCAAGCCCTTTTCCAGATTTTCAATCAGCTTGCGGTATCTTGCCTCGTGTTCTTTTTCAATCTTCGCTACGCCTTCAAACAGGAATGCAATATCATTAAAGCCTTCTTCGCGGGCTTCTTTGGCGAAATTCGCGTACATATCCGTCCATTCGTAATTTTCGCCGGAAGCGGCGTCATTCAGGTTTGTCAGCGTATCCGGAATGTCATTGCCGTGCAGAAGCTTGAACCACAGCTTCGCGTGCTCTTTTTCGTTATTAGCGGTTTCCTCAAACAGCTCGGCAATCTGTACATAGCCTTCCTTCTTTGCTTTGGAAGCGTAGTAGGTGTACTTGTTTCTCGCCTGCGACTCGCCGGCAAACGCCGTCATCAGATTCGCTTCTGTTTTTGTTCCCTTGAGATCCTTCATGTGAATACCCTCCGTTTTTGATAATTTATTTTATCGGGCAAGCCCGACAGAATATCAGTTTTTTTTCGATTCGGCTTTTGCAAGGCAGTCCGGACAGATGCCGCTGAACACCACCTCGCAGGAATGGACTTCAAAGCCGATTAAGTTTTGTGTAAAACAGCACCGGTGCGGCACTTGCGCATCAATATCGTACACCTTCCCGCAGCTTTCGCACTGGATATGACAATGATTTCCGCAGCAGTGGTCAAACCTGTCTGCGCCGGTGCAAAGCTTAATCTGGCTGATTTGTCCGGATTCGGCAAGAAAGCGCAGGTTGCGGTAAACGGTTGCACGGCTGATGCGCGGGTGGGTTTCGGAAATTTTTTTATAAACCTCGTCCGCGGTGGGGTGATTTTTCAGTTCACGGACGGCTTGCAGAATGATATCGCGCTGGACGGTATTTCGCAGACCGTTGTTCTTTTCCATTGCGAACGCCCCCTAACAGGAATAAATCCTAATTAGAATTATATCCTATTAAAATTTGTTTGTCAAGGCCTTTTGCGAAATTTACGCAAATTATCATGGATTTTTCCCGCAAATTTGATATAATGAAATTGTAACGTTACAAGACTATTGAAAAGGGGGAATCCGATGAAAAATTTTTGCATTATGACGGACGCGCTGACATTTGTGGAAGAACATCTCGCGGAGCAAATCACGCAAAAACAAATTGCGGCGCACTGCTATTGTTCTCAATCCAGTTTGCAAAAGCTGTTTCACTATGCCTTGCATATGGGTGTGGGCGAATATATCCACAAGCGCCGGTTGACTTTGGCAACACGGGAACTGGTCGGCACTGCTAAGAGTATTGCCGAAATTGCGCTGGAATATCACTATGGTTCTCCCGAAGCGTTTACGCGGGCATTTATCCGCACATGGGGTTGTCCGCCCTCGGTATTCCGGAAATCGCGGCAGTTTCCGGACTTGTTTCCGAGGATTCTGCCGCAGAACGAAGGAGAAAATGGTATGACAAGAAGAAATGTGGATTTAACAGCACTGTATGATGTGCTGAAAGCAAAAAACGATACCTATGTGCTGTGCTTTGACATGGTCGGTTTGCACCCGATGAATCAGATTTCCTACGCTGCCGGTGATAAGGCACTTGCGGAGGTATTCCGCCGTGTGGACACGGAGGCAACAGAGGAGCAGATGTTCTTTCGCATTGGCGGGGATGAATTTGTACTGGTAACGGGGTATCAGGATAGCGCACAGGCAGAACAACTGGCAAATCGGATTCTGGCACACAACGGCGAACCCGTTGTGCAGGACGGCAGAGCGTTCCCCGTAAGTGTGCGCGTGGCGGCAATGCGAATGACCTTTGAAAACCTGCGATACCCCGACGTACTGGATAACATGATGAAGGCAATTGACAAAGCCCGAGATAACAACACCCTCTATTATGTACAATCTTAACAGGGTAACAAAAAACGCTCTCCGGTCCGGGGGCGTTTTTTTTGGAAATTTCATTCGCTTTGCTTTGAAAATTTGTTGAATTTTCTTGCAGTCGGCGCGGGATTGTGCTATACTTAAAATAGTTGTATACCGAAAGGAAGTACCATATCAAATGAAAAAGCTGATGCTTGGAAACGAAGCCTTCGCAAGAGGGCTGTATGAGGGCGGATGTCGGTTCGTGTCGTCCTATCCGGGAACACCCTCCACGGAGATTACCGAATTTGCCGCAAAATATGACGACATTTATGCCGAATGGGCACCCAACGAAAAAGTCGCCATGGAAGCCGCACTCGGCGCTTCCATTGGCGGCGCAAGAGCCTTTTGCGGCATGAAACACGTTGGCTTAAACGTCGCCGCAGACCCGCTTTACACTGCCGCTTATACCGGCGTGAACGGCGGCTTGGTGATTGCCGTTGCCGATGACCCCGGGATGCATTCCTCCCAAAATGAGCAGGATTCCCGCCACCACGCGATTGCGGCAAAAGTCCTGATGCTCGAGCCGTCTGATTCGCAGGAGTGCCGGAATTTTACCGTGCGCGGGTATGATTTATCCGAGGAATTTGACACACCCGTGATTGTTCGGCTGTCCACGCGAGTTTCGCATTCGCAGTCGGCGGTGGATCTGCACGAGAGAACCGGCGACACGCTCAAAGAGTATAAGAAAAACGCGCAGAAGTACGTCATGATGCCCGCCTTTGCACGCGGCCGCCATGTTGTGGTGGAAGAACGCATGAAAAAACTGGTGGAATTCGCAGAAACCACGGATTTAAACACCGTGGAATACAACAACACGGATACGGGCGTGATTACTGCCGGCATCAGCTACCAGTACGCAAAGGAAGCGCTGGGTGACAGCGTTTCGTACTTAAAACTCGGCGTTGTGAATCCTCTGCCGGTCAAGCTTTTGCAGGATTTCTCCGCAAAGCATAAGAATATTCTGATTATAGAAGAACTGGACGGCATTATCGAACAGCACTGCAAGGCAATCGGCATTTCCTGCCGCGGAAAAGAAATCTTCGGCAACATCGGGGAGCTTTCACAGGCAATCATTGCGGAAAAACTGCTTGGCAAAAAGGCAGAGTTTTTGACGTTTCCGGAAAACGTTCCTGTGCGCCCGCCCGTGATGTGCGCGGGTTGTCCGCACAGAGGGGTTTTCTACTGCCTGTCCAAACTGAAAGTGATGGTTTCCGGCGACATTGGCTGTTATACACTGGGTGCGGCGGCACCGCTTTCGGCAATGGATACCACCATCTGCATGGGGGCTTCCATCAGCGGACTGCACGGCTTTAACAAAGCCCGCGGCAAGGACGCGGAAAAGGCTTCCGTCGCCGTGATTGGCGATTCCACCTTTATGCACAGCGGTGTAACAGGGCTGATTAACATTGCCTACAATGCTACAAATTCCACCGTGATTATTCTGGATAACTCCATTACCGGCATGACCGGCCACCAGCAAAACCCCACAACAGGCATGAATTTAAAGGGCGACCCTGCCGCGGCGGTGAATTTGGAAGAACTCTGCC
>DBRO01000092.1:7895-8907 GCA_002306005.1 Ruminococcus sp. UBA1366
TAAAAATCGGCTGTCCGGCAATTTCCGTGCATGACCGCAAAGCAACCATCGACCACACGCTTTGCGTGGGCTGTGGCATTTGCAAGGAACTTTGCCGTCCGCACGCGATTGGAGGAACTGAAAATGAGTAATGTGAAATCCATTATGATTGTCGGCGTGGGTGGACAGGGTTCGCTGCTTGCCTCACGTTTAATCGGAAATGTCTTGCTTTCGCAAGGCTACGATGTAAAAGTTTCGGAAGTCCACGGCATGAGCCAGCGCGGCGGTTCGGTCGTCACTTATGTTAAATACGGCGACAAGGTTTATTCGCCCGTAGTGGAACTGGGCGAGGCGGATATTATCATCAGCTTTGAACAACTCGAAGCCGCAAGATGGCTGCCTTATCTCAAAAAAGGCGGACACATTGTCACTTCTACACAAAAAATCGACCCCATGCCCGTGATTACCGGNNTCGCTTGCCGAACAAGCCGGAAATTCCAAAGCCTCCAATGTGGTGCTGATGGGTGTTGTGTCTCAAAAAATGGACTTCCCAGAAGAAGCATGGCAAAAAGCGCTGGAAGAATGTGTTCCAGCAAAATTTCTGGAACTGAATAAAAAAGCATTCGCGCTGGGACAGAACAGCGTGGCATAAGGCGCTGATTGCACAAAATAACGATACGGAGGATTGTTAGAAAGTGGCTTATTGGGACGAATCAATGGAGTGCGCAACACGCGCGGAAATGAAAGCACTGCAAAGCTTCCGGCTTTCGCAGACGATACGGCGTGTTTATGAGAAGGTTCCCTACTACAAGGCGAAAATGGACGAGGCGGGAGTTTCGCCGGCGGAGATTCAATCCGTGGACGATTTACATAAACTGCCGTTTATGTACAAGCAGGATTTGCGCGATACCTATCCGTACGGACTGTTCGCCGTGCCTTTGGACGATGTGGTGCGCCTGCACGCTTCTTCCGGCACAACCGGCAAGCAGATTGTTGTTGGTTACACACGGAAGGACTTGGATACCTGGGCGGA
>DBRO01000092.1:8974-9375 GCA_002306005.1 Ruminococcus sp. UBA1366
GTTTCCAGCGGAAACACCAAGCGCCAGATTACGATTATCAAGGATTTCGGTTCCACGGTAATTTGCTGTACGCCCTCCTATGCGCTGTACATTGCCGAAACCATGCAGGAAATGGGCATTACCAAGGACGATATTAAACTCAAAGCCGGTATTTTTGGCGCAGAAGCCTGGACGGAAGAAATGCGCCGTGAAATTGAAGACAAGCTCGGGCTCAAAGCGATGGATATTTACGGCTTAACAGAAATCATTGGCCCTGGCGTGGCATATGATTGCTGTGAACAGAACGGCATGCACATCAACGAAGACCATTTCATTCCGGAAGTGATCAACCCCGACACAGGCGAAGTGCTTCCGGACGGCGAGCAGGGCGAATTGGTTTTCACCTGCATCACAAAAGAAGC
>DBRO01000092.1:9395-10120 GCA_002306005.1 Ruminococcus sp. UBA1366
GGCAGAACGGACGATATGCTGATTATCCGCGGTGTGAACGTTTTCCCGTCCCAGATTGAAAGTGTGTTGCTTTCTATTGGCAGTACCGCCCCGCACTATCAGCTGATTGTCGACCGTGTAAACAATACCGACACGCTGGAAATCCAGGTAGAAATTTCGGAAGAAATGCTGGGCGATACGGTTCGCAGTCTGGAGAATATGGAAAACGCCATCAAAACGGCGGTGGATTCCACGTTGGGTATTTCCGCAAAAATCCGTTTGGTAGAACCCAAAACCATTGCCCGCAGTGAGGGCAAAGCGGTTCGTGTCATAGACAAAAGAAAATTAGTTTAACAGGAAAGGTTGGTAAGAATTATGACGGTAAAACAGCTTTCAGTTTTTGTGGAAAACAAGCCCGGACGGCTTTCTTCCGTAACACGTCTGCTTGGCGAGAACGGAATTGATATCCGCGCCATGTCGATTGCCGACACGCGGGATTTCGGCATTCTGCGCTTGATTGTCAACGATCCCGATAAGGCATTCGCGCTCCTGCGGGAGCATGATTATTCCGTAACCGTTACCAGCGTAATTGCCATCGGAATTAAAGATGAACCCGGTTCGCTTGCCGGCGCAATGGAAACCCTGTACGCAAACAACATCAGCGTGGAGTATATGTACGCATTTATCAGCAAAACGGATAACACGGCATATATTATTTTCCGCGTAGAAAATAACGAGAACGCCAT
>DBRO01000092.1:10142-16895 GCA_002306005.1 Ruminococcus sp. UBA1366
CCAAAGTTAGCCGGGGCTTTGTGCGCATTCTGTAAAAAATGAAAAAAACCCTTGCATTTCCGGTGGGTTTCTGTTATGATAAGTACAAGAAAAGCAAGCCGCAGCTGGTTTTGCTTTGAAAACAATAAAGGAGGTCATTCAAATGGCTTATAACATCAATTCGGAATGCATTAACTGCGGTGCTTGCGAGGCAGAATGTCCTGTCAGCGCAATTTCGGCGGGCGAATCTTCTTATGTGATTGACGCTGCCACCTGCATCGACTGCGGCGCTTGCGCATCGGTATGTCCTGTTGGCGCACCCAACCCGGCGGAATAATCCGTTCAAACATGCAACCCAAAAACAAAACAGCCGTCCTTTTGGGGCGGCTGTTTTTCTCTTAGGCAAGCGGTATAGTTTCTTTATACGAAAAAACTTGCCGACTTTGGCAATGCCGTATGTAATGGAATAAATACTGCTGGGCAATGCCTTCTGTTCCCATAGTGCAATCAGGAAAACCATCCGGATACCACTCCGCCATCACACGTTTCATCCAAACATCCATGGGAATGACTTCCACGCGGTGCATGCCATACAACAAAACACAGTCCGCGACTTTTGGCCCAACGCCCTTGATTTGCATCAGCTCCGCGCGTGCCTCATGGATAGAAAGCTCCTGAATTCTGTCCGGCTGTACTGCGCCGTCTGCGACCTTTCGCGCCGCATCCAACAGGTATTTTGTGCGGAATCCCGCCCGCACCGGCGCAAAAAAATCCTCACTTTGCACGGCAATTTCTTTCGCCGTAGGAAAATGCCCGAACAGCGCGCAAAGCCTTGCAATCATGCCTTTAATCCGTGGGATATGGTTATTCTGCGAAAACACAAATGACACCAGTGCTTCCCATGCATCCTGCCGAAGCAGTCGAATTCCCCCAGCATAACGAGTGGCAGCATACAGTGTTTCGTCCACAGCATAGCGCTGTTTCAACACACCATAATCTGTTTTCAAATCAAAATAATCCGCCCAGAATGAAAGGAAATCCTCCTCGGCAGTATTTTCCAGCAAAAAGCAATCCCCGCGCTTGCGGATCTGCAAAGACCGGTTCATCGCCGCGCCAGAATAGGAACCGTCCGCTTGCTTTTCCCATCGGAACGCCTGTCCGCAGTCCAGCGTTTCATCCAAATCAAAATCCGCCTGCCGCAGTAAAATTCCGTTTCCCTCGCGGGCATACTCCATACCCTCACCCCCTGTTATTCATTATACGCCGATTCCTGCGCGTTTTCAAGCGCAAATATACGGAAAGGACGTGCTATCTTGAGAGAAAGTATTCTAACCATCCCAATCAGTGAGGTTTTTGAGCCCAAAACCGGCTGTCCGATTTGCCGAATGCGTAATATGCTGGAGGAACGCTGTGTGGAATACATTATGGGCGCCGCCATGATGGAGCCGGATGTCCGGATAGAAACCAACCGGCTGGGCTTTTGCAAGCTGCATTTTGAACAAATGCGCGCACAAAAAAATCGGCTTTCCCTTGCGCTGATGCTGGAAACCCACTTGCAGGAACTCCAAAAGACCGTGTTTGCCAAGAAAAAACTGTTTGAAAGCAAAAACGCGAAAAAGGAGAAAACCGCCAAGGTGAACGCAGACTGCTTTGTTTGCGCGAAAATCCAGTGGGGGATGGACAGATTACTCGTCACGCTGTTTGAAATGTACGAAAAAAGCGCGGATTTCCGCACGCTGTTTGCGGAACAGGAACTTCTTTGTTTGCCGCATTACGAGATGCTGACCGGACTTTCCCCCACCCATGCGGGCAAAAAAACCGCCTCTGCTTTCGATAAAGCCTGTGAAACCCTTGCGGCAAATTACCTCACCGCCCTCAGCGCGGATGTTTCCCACTACTGTAAGATGTACGATTATCGAAATTCCGGTGCCGGTGCGGATTGGGGAAACGCCAAGGACAGCATTGAGCGTGCCATTCGTTTTTTGACTTCCAGATAGCGCAAGCTGTTCTTCTGTGCTTAAATCAACCGGCAAAATTTAAGCAAACAAATTCATAAATGCCGCAAACCACAGCCAATTCCGCCTTTGTTGGTAAGTTAAAAACAGAATATTGTGATATTCATATTTTGTTCTTGTAATTTACTTACTTTTTACGATTTCTTGCGAAAATTGCGTAAGAAGAATCAAGTCATTTCTTCTTCATAATATTTCAACAATCCGCGCAAATGCCGAAAACAAGGGAGTTTTCAACGCTTCCAACAAGGTTTTCAACATTTAAAACGCCGGACAACCCGATTTTTTTCAAGTTTTCAACAATAATTGTTGAAAGATTGCATAGAGTCCGTAAAACCGGACCATGCTATGGAAGTAAATGCCTTTTATAGCAATGGAGGAAAGCAATCGCATGGTGAAGGGAATTAATAAACAAATCATTGAAATTAAGTGTTCCAAAAGTGAGCAATTCGAAAAAATTCTGTTATTCTTAAAATCCGATACGGATGCAACCACCGTCCGACTCATGGAACAGGAAATCGGCGAGGTTTGTTCGGACTATCTTGGCAGCACAAAGAAAACCCGACGTCGTAGCCGGCACTTAAGCCCATGGACATGGGCACTGCTTGCGTTACTGCTGGCAGGATTTTTATTGGGTAGCGTGTTTTGCTGGTATCTGCTGTTTTCATAATCGGAAAATCCCTTGAAAAATCCGTTTTTTTCGCAAAAAGCGTAAAAAATCTTCAAAAGCATTTGCCTTTTGAAGATTTTTGTGCTATACTAAAAAATAATTGATTTTTATAGATAGAAACAGGTAAATTATGGCTAATCAAATGAGCCGCCGGAATTCACCGGCGCAGTTCCCCTCCGATGATACACCGCAAGTGATTTTCGGACGCAATCCCGTACTGGAAGCGTTAAAATCCAAACAGCAGCTGGATCTAATTTATTTGAATCCGGATGCCGGTGGTTCTATTGTACAGATTACAGCACTTGCCAAAGAGCAAGGCGTTGTTCTCAAACACGTAACAGACAGAAAACTTTCAGATTTAACCGGAAATGCTGCGCATCAAGGTGTTGCGGCAACGCTTGCCTGTGCGGCATATGTCAGCATCGATGATCTTCTCGCAATTGCACAGGCGAGCGGCGAGGATCCGTTTTTCATTCTTTGCGATGAAATCGAAGACCCGCATAACCTTGGCGCGATTATTCGTACCGCAGAAGCTTGCGGCGCGCACGGATTGATTCTCCCCAAACGCAGAAGCGCTTCCCTCAATGGAACCGTCTTTAAAACCTCTGCCGGGGCGGCAAGCTGGCTGCCTTGCGCACGTGTGCCAAATCTTGCCGCGGCAATCGAGCAGCTGAAAGCCGCCGGTGTCTGGATTTACGGCACGGATGCACAAGGCGAACTTTATACCGGGTGTGACCTCACCGGTCCTGCTGCGCTTGTTATTGGTTCCGAGGGCTTTGGAATGGGCAGGCTGATCCGCGAAAAATGCGATCGTCTGCTGCGTCTTCCCATGCTGGGAAAAATAAATTCGCTCAACGCTTCCGTTGCAGCAGGCATTTTTATGTATGAAATTCGCCGGCAGCGCACCGCGAAAAGCAAATAATCCATCCGATCATAAGGAGTGAAATCAAGTGGCCGATAAATTTTCCATCGACGATATCCTTGAAGAATATTCTCATAAAACCCCTGCCGGAAAATCCTCCGACACCTTGGATTTCGATGAATTGCTAAGCGAGTCCGTCCCGGAAATTCCGGATGATACGTTGCCGGAACCCACCGCCGTACAAGCGCCCGAACCAGCAATGCCCGAGCAACCCGTACAGCCAAGGCAACCTGAACCAGCAATGCCCGAGCCAAAGCAGCCCGAGCAAAGCACTTTTGCCGAAAATCAGGAGCCTGCCGCCGCGTTGATCCCCCCCGAAAGTACGGACGATACGCTAAATATCAATATTGTTAATAAAACGAGGAATCCAAAGGAGTCCAAAGCACAGACGGCGAAAGTGGAAAAAGCAGTTCAGCCGGAAGAAACTTTGATTATTCCGGAAATGGAGCAGCAGCCTAAGCGCCGTGTGAAACGCACATCCGGCAACACAGCCATTTTAGAAAACATCAAGCGTATTAAGCGTGAACGCGCAGCCGAGGCAGAATCACCGGAAGATCCCGAACCAACTCCGGTTAACCGCCCGAAGGTCAAGGACATTGATATGGGATTGACAGGAAAAATTCTGCCAAAGACCGAGCAGATGGATGTTGTTTCTGCTCCACAGGACGACGCTTTAAAAATGCAGATGCTGAGCGAACGCAGAAAAAAGAAAGTAGATGATTTTGTCCTTAGTGCACAGGATAACGAAGAGGAGGACGCTGAAAATCGGCCCGCACAAACTTTGCCAATCCATGAATTCACTGCGTTTGATCAAGCACCAAAAATCGCCGACGACATTACCCGCTTGAAAGGGAATCTGCTCGTCCGCCTTGCAATCTTACTGTTTACTTCCGTAATCAGCGTGTATCTTTGCTTTGCAAACGACTTTGGTCTGCCACTGATTAATTCCGTTTCCAAAGCCGTCAATCCGGAAACTTATCTATTTCTATCTACGATTCTGGCCATCATCAGCGCATTCGTCAGCTATACCGTCATCTATGCCGGTATCCGAAAACTCATCCGTTTGCGTGCCGATTGTGACAGTGTTGCGGGACTGGCTATTCTCATTACCATTATCGCCGGTATTGTGGGGCTGTTCCACGCCGAATTGCTGCGGAGTGATACCTACCATGTCTACACCAGCGCTGCCATTTTAGGGCTTCTGTTCAACACACTGGGCAAGCTGATGATTATCAGCCGCACAGAACGGAATTTCACCTATGTTTCCGGCAATTTTGATAAACACGCCGTCGTGAATATTGCCAATGAAGAAACCGCATTGAAATTCACAAAGGGTTCTATCAGCACGGATCCGCAGGTTGCCACCATCCGCAAAACAGAGTTTACCGACGATTTTCTTGCTAATTCCTACTCCTCAGATCTGGCGGATGAATACAGCCGGAAATTTGCCCCCCTCCTGCTGGCCGCAGGACTGCTTGTGGGACTGGTTGCCGGCGTGTTTGATAAAACTGCCTCCGGCGCGTATGAACACATTTTTTCCATGCTAACTGCCTGTGCGGGAACCATTGCGCTGGGATCCTCCCTTGCGCTGATGTTGATTGTGAATATTCCCCTTGCCAAAGCAAGCAAGAAATATCTACGTTCCTCGGCGGTGATTTTGGGTTATTCTACAGTGGAAGATTTTGCGGATACCAATTCCGTACTGGTGGATTCCGACCAGCTTTTCCCCAACGGCACGGTGGATCTGGTGAACCTAAAAGCACTGTCCTCCGTTGCAATTGAGGAGTGCATTCTGTTGGCGGCAAGCCTTGCTTGTCAGGCGGGCAGCATCTTAAAACCCACGTTCTATAAAATTTTACGCGGAAAAACCGAAATGCTCTACCCGGTGGAAAGCTATATTTATGAGGACGGTCTGGGGCTTTCCGGCTGGATTGAAAACAAACGCGTGCTGTTCGGCACACGGGAACATATGCTGAACCACTCTATTGAGGGTGTGCCCTCCATTGCAAAAGAAAAAGAGTACGCAAAAGGTAATATTGTACTGTATCTTTCCGTTTCCGGCGTGATTTCCTCGCTGTTTGTCATTCGCTGCACGGCGTCCATGGCGGTGAAGGCTTGGATGCAGGAACTGGATCGCGAAGGCCTTCTGGTTATTGTCCGCAGTGTGGACAGCTTTATTTCTCTGAATTTCCTGACAGAAACTTTTGAAGTGCGTATTGATTCCGTAAAGCTTTTGCCGTTCCGTTATCATAAGGACTACGAACGGGAAACGACCTACGCTCCGCGGATTCCTGCCTCCATGATGTGCTCCGGACATTTTCCGTCCTTGGCAATGCTAATTACGGGCGTAAAGAAAATCCAGTTCCTTTCCATGATGGGCGTGATTCTGCAAATGAGTGCCTCCATTCTTGGCGTACTGATTGCGCTGATTATGACCGTGCTTGGCTCGTTCGGACAGCTTTCAGCCTCTGTGGTGCTGTGCTATCTGCTTGGCTGGCTGGTTGTAACGCTGCTGTTGCAGGGATTAAAACGATTTTAGCAAATGAAGCACTGCCGTCCTCCGGCCTTCCGGCGGGCGGCTTTTTTATAGGAAATCTCCATGCACAGCTCTTGATTTTTGTTTCATATTATGTTATGATATTTGCAGACCACATTTGCAAATATCCTGTTTCTGCGGAATTTTTTCCGCGGAAAATTAGGACTTCTCTGAGCTTTTATTCTTCCATATGAAAATTCATATTTTCTTATTGTGTATTAATTCCTGAAAGGGGCTTTCCCATGATTCATAAACAAGACCTCTGTGGCGAATGGCTGTTTGCGCTCACCACAAATCAAGCAACGCCCGGGCTGGCTGTTGCTTTTTCTGACACGATTTCCTTACCTGCGACAACTTCTTCCGCAAAAAAGGGCGTTTATAACCCCAAACGCGAGGACGGTTTTCTTACTGATACTTACGAATTTGAGGGCTATTCCTATTATAAAAGAACCATAAACCTGGACTTTGCGGCAGATACCACGCTGATCTTGTTTTTGGAGCGCACCCGCATTACCACCGTTTTTGTAGACGGCGCGGAAATCGGCACGCAGGAGAGCCTGTGCGCACCGCATCGCTATGATCTTAGCTCCTATCTCGGCGGCGAACATGAGTTGGTCATCCGCGTGGCGAATTT
>DBRO01000092.1:16929-19517 GCA_002306005.1 Ruminococcus sp. UBA1366
TTACGCACGCGGTCACTTTTCCGGATGCGGAAAACAAATCCGTGCGGGTGAAGGCGCAAATTACCGGAGCCCCGTCCGGCACACTCACTGCAAAAGCGGAGTGTATCCATGGCGGCACGCACACCGCGCCGGCGCTTTCCGTTACTTTTTTCGGCAATGAAATCGATTTTACTTATCCGCTGGGCGAGGACGCCCTGCTTTGGAGCGAGTACACCCCTGCGGTTTACCGGCTTTCTCTCACCATTGGCACGGACACCTACGAAACAACCTTTGGCTTACGCGATTTCCGCGCACAGGGAGAAAAATTCACCATCAACGGCGAAAAAACTTTTCTGCGCGGCAAGCACGATGGGATGATTTTCCCCCTGACCGGCTTTGCCCCCACCGATGTGGAAAGCTGGCTGCGCGTGATGAAAATTTCCCAAGCCTACGGCATAAACCACTACCGCTATCACACCTGCTGTCCGCCGGAAGCCGCTTTCACCGCGGCTGATATGCTGGGAATCTATATGGAACCCGAACTGCCTTTCTGGGGGACGATTCAAGCAGAAAACGAACCGGATTTTAATGGTGCGGAACAGGAATTTTTGATTGCGGAAGGCAAACGGATGCTTTCCGAATATGGCAATCACCCCTCTTTTTGCATGATTAGCATGGGCAACGAGCTTTGGGGCAGCAAGGAACGCATTAACGAAATTATGGGCATCTTAAAATCCCATGACAGCCGTCCGCTGTATACGCAAGGCTCCAATAATTTTCAGTTCTTCCCCTCCGTGTTGGAAAACGACGACTTTTTCTGCGGTGTGCGGCTTGCAAAAGACCGCCTGATTCGTGGTTCTTATGCCATGTGTGATGCGCCTCTCGGTCATGTACAAATGGACAAGCCCGCAGCGAACAAAAANNCAGATTCAGTACGGCACGACCATGAAAGAAGTCGATGCGGCGGATGCAGCTGCGGACTTTATTCCCGATGTGCCGATTGTCACACACGAAATCGGGCAGTACGAAACCTTTCCGAATTTTGATGAAATTGAAAAATACACCGGCTCGCTGAAATCACGCAGTATGGAACTTTACCGTGAATGGCTGGACGAAAAAGGCTTGCTGGAACTCGACAAGCCGTACTTTGCGGCCTCCGGAAAGCTTGCGGCAGCGTGCTATCAGGAAGAACTGGAGGCGGTGTTCCGTTCGGAAAAGCTTGCAGGATTCCAACTGCTGGACTTGCAGGATTTCAGCGGACAAGGCACGGCGCTGGTCGGTATGCTGGATGCCTTCATGGACAGCAAGGGGATTCTTTCCGACTGCGAATGGCGCACGTTCTGTTCAGATGCGGTACTGCTTGCGGAATTTCCGGATTATGTTGTGCTTTCGGAACATGATTTTTCTGCAAACCTGCGGCTGACAACTTTCCGGCGCGAAAGCTTTGACGGAAAACTGCTGACATGGAGTCTTTCCGACGGCAACCACCTGATTGCCGGTTCACAGCTGAAGATTTGCCAAGCGGCGGGTGAAAACTACCTGCATTTGGGCGAAATTTCTGCAAAGCTGCCGTACACCACACAAATTTGCAAGCTGGAACTTCGCATTGGGATTCGAGAAACGAATGTATATAAAAACTACACGCTCTGGCTTGTACCGGACAGTGCAAAAGAACAACCGCATTCCGACCGTATTTTTACGGAACTCAATCCTGCCGCCGAAGCGCTTCTGCGTGCGGGCAAGGACGTTCTGCTGATTCGCAAACCTGCGGAGGAAACCTCCATTGAGGGGACGTACTGCGTGGATTTCTGGTGCTATCCGATGTTCAAATTGATTTCTGAAATGATGAACAAGCCCATCCCCGTAGGAACAATGGGCTTGCTGATTGACAACACCCACCCGGCGTTAGCGCAATTTACCAGCGAGTTTTACTCCACGCCGCAATGGTGGGAAATCGTAACCGCCTCCCGTTCGGAAATTCTAGATGACAACCATGCGGGCAAGCGGTTTATCGTCCGGACGATTGATAATTTTGCGCGCAACCACTGGCTGGGGTTGATTTATGAATACGACCTACATGGTGCAAAGGTTGTGGTTTGCAACTGCGATTACGAACAACTGACCCAAAGCCCGGAGGGACGGCAACTGATAAAATCCCTGCTGGCATATTTGAATTCATAATACGATGCGAAAAACCGCTGGACTGCAATTTGCAATCCAGCGGTTTTTATATATTCCTAAGCATCCGTTTCTGTGGTTTCGTCCTCTGAAAAGGATTTTTCCCACTTATCAAACTTATTCATTACCAAATCATAGGTTTGGGAAGTGATTTCCGGCATATCATCCAAAGAATCTTTTCCAAACAGACTGACCGCACCCTCAAAGCCCTTTAAAATTGCATCCTTGAGTGTACTCAACTTTTCAGAATCTCCATTTGCCAGAAGCTCCGCCATTTCCAGAATCCGATCAGAAACGGATTCTGACGACCAATAACCATCCGCCGAAATCGAATCCGCCGCGTCCTGTTTATCCTGTTCAGAAACCGTAATCTCTGCGGAAAGTTCCAATTTCAGCTTATAGCTTGCAAACAGACTATCCGAAGATTGCTC
>DBRO01000092.1:19627-21501 GCA_002306005.1 Ruminococcus sp. UBA1366
TGCTCTTTGCAAGCGCAGCCAGTTTCTGATCAATTGCAGCGATTTGCTGCTGCAGCAAAAGTTTTTGCTGCTCCACCGTATCGGATGAACTACTTTGCGTTGTATCGGAGGTTAAATCCTCCACCTCTTTTTCCAAACTTTCCCGTTGCTTTTCTAGCCGTGCGGTTTCCGAATTGTCAGATTGCGTACTTGCAGCATACGAATAGCTTCCGCCGGAAATTGTACGAATTGCCATGTTACATCCCAGTCCTTTCTGTTCCATGTCAAAAGGTTTATCACGTACTCAATATAATGATCGGCACTTTCAAATAGAATTCAAGCCTTGTAAAAATTTAATGTCTCGGATTTGCTTTAATATGCAAAACAGCTTTCATAATTGCCTTCATAACCTCTGTAGTGTCTTCTTTTTTCAGAATCTGCTCTACATCATTTTTTGCCACAGCGGCATACTTTGGCTTCACATTATTCAGCGCCATTACCAGGACATCCTGCTTGCATCGTGCGCATTTACAACCAGCAAATTTTTCAAACGCCGCATCCAGCTTATCCAAAACCAGGCGCTCGCTTAGATTCACAACAATCACTTCCACTGCTTCTGCTTGCTTTTTGCGCTTGCGGGCAGCGGCAAGGTCTTCCGCACGAATATTCAAATCCGCCTTCAACGACGCATCTTTTTCTTCCGGCGCAACCGTCTTCTCCGTAGCGGTATCCACCACATCTAAGGGCTCTTCTACCGATTTTCTATCCGCACTGGTCGGATAGATGAAATCCTCTTTTGGCTTGGGTTCCGCTTTTTTTCGTGTCCACCGCTTGGCAGGCGGTTCGTTCTTTTTATCCAGTGTTGATACAATATTCGCAGATGCCTCCCCGGTCGGCATTATTTTGCTAAACATGATTTCCTTATCAATTTCTTTTTTACTGATGGGCACAATACCATTCCTTTCCGGAATTTTTCCGTTCCCCAAAATTTCTTTAGAATCCATTAGACGCTGCAGGATCTATTTTTGAAATTTCCTCCGCAAGCCGTAGAAAATCCCGCGTACCGGAGCTTCTTTTTGCATATACCGTAATATCCTTTTGCAGGCTTTGCGCCTCGGCAAGCGCGTTGGAATTCCGAATCATACTTTCAAACAGCGGGATGTCCATGCTTTTGGAAAGAAGTTCCGCTGTTCCCCGTACCTCATTATGCAGCTTGGAGAGCTTATTATATCGGTTCACCAAAATACCGGCGATTTTAATTTCGGGATTCACCGAACGCTTCATATGTGCAATGGTTTCGTACACCAAAGCAAGCCCCTGCAAACTGAAAATATCCGGCGTCATGGGAATAATCACCTGTTCGCAGGCAGCAAGTGCGTTTACTGTTAAAATTCCCAGCCCCGGCGGAGAATCAATCAAAATATAATCATAAAAATTTCGAACCGGCTCCAGTGCTTTTTTTAGCAGAAATTCGCGGTTTCTTCCTGTATATTCCAGCTCGATGCTGCTAAGCAAAATATTGGATGGGATAATGTCTGTCATTTCCCGCCGCTGAATGGCCTCCCGCGCCTTGATTTTTGCCCGCATCACATCATACACCGTCGGTTCTGTATCCACATCCGCGCCGGTGCTGAATGATAAATTACTCTGCGGATCCATGTCCACGCAAAGCACCCTCGCGCCGCGTTTCTGCAGTGCGGAAGCAAGCGCATTCACCGTCGTGGTTTTTCCCACGCCGCCTTTCTGCGTTACAACGGAAATGATTAAACTCATAATTTGCCGTCCTGCCCTTCGCTGTGCGATATCGCATTTTTTTGTGGCTTTCCAGAGAATCAAAAGCCACAGCACTTCCTTTATTCTTTCTATTATAACAGCTTTCGCGAAAAATTTCAATG
>DBRO01000092.1:21657-28569 GCA_002306005.1 Ruminococcus sp. UBA1366
TCCAGCGCCTCGCTGATGATGCGGGCGTTTTCCATATAATACGCAATATTCGCACGGATTTGCTTCGCGCCCTCCTCGGTAAAGCAAGCCGCCGCCGCGCACTGCACGGGATAGGAAACCCCGTTGAACTTACTGCCCTGCCTTCTGCACCAAACGTCCATCAGGCTATGCTCTCCGCCCTCGGAATCATACAATTTCAATTCCTTTGGGATGACCGTATAGCCGCAGCGTGTGCCGGTAAAGCCCGCTGTTTTAGAAAACGAACAGATTTCCATCGCGCAGGTTCGTGCGCCTTCAATCTCAAAAATACTCCGCGGCAGTTCGGGTTCAGTAATAAACGCTTCGTAAGCCGCATCAAAAAGAATCACAGACTTGTTCGCATTGGCATAATCCACCCACTCTTGNNGCCATGCCCTCCGGCGGCATTGCCGCAAAGCCATTTGCCTCAGTGGAGTCAGCATAGAAAATGTTTCTGCCGCTCATGATGTTGGTGTCCACATATACCGGATATGCCGGATCGGTAATCAGCACAGAATTCGCCGTGCCAAAAATATCCACAATGTTGCCGCAGTCGCTCTTTGCGCCATCGCTGATGAGAATTTCCTCCAGCTCTACATCCGCGCCAAAGCTTTTATAATAATCCGCAATCGCCTCGCGCAGGAAATCATAACCCTTGCCGCTGTCGTCATAGCCTTTGAAGGTTTCCTTCACGCCCATTTCGTCCGCGCCTTTTTTCATCGCGTCCACAACTGCCGGCACAAGGGGCAGGGTCACATCGCCGATTCCCAGCCGGATCATTTTCTTTTCCGGATTTGCCAGCGTGTATGCCTTTACGCGCTTTGCAATTTCCACAAAAAGATAATTCTTTTTCAGCTCCAAAAAATGCTCGTTCATCAATGCCATTGTCAAACTCCTCCTCTTGCAGTACCGTTAGTTAATAATCTCGCCGCTGAACACCGTTACCGCGTTGCCCTCTAAGAACACCGTTTCGTCCGTGTAGCGAATCACCAAATCGCCGCCGCGCAGTTTCACCGTAATGTCCTCGTTTTTCTTGCAGAAGCCGTTTTCCACCGCCGCGACTGCCGCCGCGCAAGCACCGGTTCCACACGCCCATGTTTCGCCGGAACCGCGCTCCCAAACGCGCATTTTCAGGGTGTTTTTATCAATCACCTGAATAAACTCCGCATTCACGCGCTCCGGAAACAGCTTATCAAATTCAAACGCCGGACCTAATGTGTCGATGTCCAGATTATCCACGTTGTTCATAAACACCACGCAGTGCGGGTTGCCCATAGAAACGCAGGTAATGTGATATTCCTTTTCGCCGATGGTTGCGGGATAATCCACCACGCGCTCGCCTTTTAACGCCACAGGAATTTCCGCAGGCTTGAGAATTGCCCTGCCCATATCCACCCGCGCACCGACGATTTCGCCGTAGTGGTATTTTAATTCCACCGTAATCAAGCCGCTGAGCGTTTCAATCTGCATGGTATCTTTCTGTACCATGTCGTTGTCGCGCAGGAATTTAGCCACACAGCGGATACCGTTGCCGCACATTTTTCCCTCAGAGCCGTCCAGATTGAACATCCGCATTTTGGCATCCGCAATATTGGAGCGGCAGATTAAAATCACGCCGTCGCCGCCAATGCCGAAATGCCGATCGGAAAGCCGGATGCTCAGTCCTTCCGGATTGTCGATTTTCTGATCAAAGCTGTTGAAGTAAATATAGTCGTTGCCGCAGCCCTGCATTTTGGTGAAACGCAGCTTCTGCTTTTCTGTCCGCATATGGTTAATGTCCACCAACTCGGTGGAATGTTCGGAATATTTACTCTTTAAGCTGGACGCAATCGCGTTTGCCGTATCAATCGAGGTCAGGCAGGGAATGTTGCGCTCCACGGTTTTGCGGCGGATTTTCACGCTGTCGCGGGAGGGCAGTCTACCCTTGGACGAGGTGGAAATCACATACGCGACCTTGCCGCTTTCAATCAGTGTGAGGGTATTGTCGTCCGCTTCGTGAATTTTCGCCACAGGGATGGCGGGAATCCCATTGTCGTTGAGGATTTTCGCCGTGCCTTTTGTAGAATAAATCGTAAAGCCCAAATCGTAAAACGCTTTTGCCGTTGCGGGAATTTCGCCCTTATCCGTATCGCGCACCGTAATCAGCACACCGCCTTTTTTACCCAGCTTATAACCGGCGGCAATCAAGCCCTTATACAAGGATTCCTCCAACGTGTTGGCAACTGCCAGCACCTCGCCGGTGGATTTCATTTCCGGCCCTAAGTGGTTATCCACGTCAATCAGCTTTTCAAACGAGAACACCGGCACTTTCACCGCAATATAAGGCGAACGCGGGTACAATCCCGTGCCGTAACCCATGTCTTTGAGCTTTTCGCCCAGCATCGCGCGTGTTGCCAAATCCACCATCGGCACGCCCGTTACTTTAGAAATGTACGGAATTGTTCTGGAAGAACGCGGATTCACTTCAATTACATACAGTTCGCCGTGATAAATCAGGTACTGGATATTCACAAGTCCCATGGTTTTTAACGAAACCGCCAGCTTCTTTGAGCAATCCAGCACGCGGTCAGTCAAGTCATCGGAGATATTCCACGCCGGATATACGGCAATCGAGTCGCCGGAGTGAATCCCCGCACGTTCGATATGCTCCATAATGCCCGGAATGAGAATATCCTCACCATCGCAAATTGCATCGACTTCAATTTCCGTTCCCATCAGGTACTTATCAATCAAAATCGGATTTTCGATTTCCTGCGCCAGAATAATCTGCATATATTCCCGAATATCATCATCATTAAAGGCGATAATCATATTCTGTCCGCCCAAAACATAGGACGGCCGCATCAGCACTGGGTAGTGAATCCGGTTCGCGACTTCCAAAGCTTCGTCCGTTGTCATCACGGTAAATCCCTGCGGACGCTTGATTTGATGTTCTTCCAGCAGTTCGTCAAAGCGCTCTCTGTCCTCCGCCGCGTCAATGCTGTCGGCGGGTGTGCCGAGAATATTCACGCCCATCTGGCTCATATGCTTGGTCAGCTTAATGGCGGTCTGTCCGCCAAATGCCACCACAACGCCAAACGGCTGTTCCACGTTAATGACGTTCATCACATCTTCGTCCGTGAGCGGCTCAAAATACAGCCGGTCGGCGGTATCAAAGTCGGTCGAAACCGTTTCCGGATTGTTATTGACAATTACCACTTGGAAACCCTGCCGTTTCAGCGCCCACACGCACTGTACGGAGGCATAGTCGAACTCAATGCCCTGTCCAATCCGTATCGGGCCGGAGCCGAACACAATCACGGTTTTCTTTTCCGTTCCCGCGCTGGCAATGAACGGTGCCGCCTCATCTTCGCTGTCGTAGGTGGAATAAAAATACGGTGTCTGCGCGGCGAATTCCGCGGCACAGGTATCCACCATTTTATAAACCGCACGGCGCGGCTTGGGCGGTGTCACACCAGAAATCCGTTCAATCACCTTATCCGGATAGCCCAGTTTCTTTGCCGCAAGATATAACTCATCAGAAAGCACGCCTTTTTCCAGTTCGCGTTCAATATCAATTAGTTTACGGAGTTTATTGGTGAACCAGCGGTCGATTTTCGTAACCTCGAAAATTTCGTCCGGCGTGATATTCCGCCGCAGTGCCTCGTACACCACAAACAGCCGCTCATCATCACAGTTGTGCAGTTTCTGCCGGATTTCCTCATCGGAAAACCGCGCCATCTTGGGACTAATCAAACAATCGTGACCGATTTCCGCACCGCGTACTGCTTTCATAATTGCCTGCTCAAAGGTTGTGCCGATTGCCATCACTTCGCCCGTTGCCTTCATCTGCGTACCGAGCGTGCGCTTTGCGTATACAAATTTATCAAACGGCCATTTCGGGAGCTTTACCACCACATAGTCCAGTGCCGGCTCAAAGCAGGCATAGGTCTTGCCCGTCACGGCATTTTTAATTTCATTCAGCGTGTAGCCAATGGCAATTTTCGCAGCTACCTTGGCAATCGGATAGCCCGTCGCCTTGGAAGCAAGCGCCGAGGAGCGGGAAACTCTGGGATTGACTTCAATCACGGCATACTCAAACGTATCCGGATTCAGCGCGAACTGGCAGTTGCAGCCGCCCTCAACTTTCAGCGCATCAATGATATGCAATGCCGCCGAGCGCAGCATCTGGTATTCCTTATCGGCAAGCGTCACAGTCGGCGCAATGACAATTGAATCGCCCGTATGCACCCCCACCGGGTCAAAGTTTTCCATGGAACAAACCGTAATGACGTTGCCGCAGCTGTCCCGCATTACTTCAAACTCAATTTCTTTCCAGCCGGAAATGCATTTTTCCACCAAAACCTGCGTAATTGGGGAAAGATACAGTCCGTTTCGGGTAATTTCCCGCAGTTCTTCTTCGTCATTCACAATGCCGCCGCCCGTTCCGCCAAGCGTAAATGCCGGACGAATAATCAGCGGATAGCCAATGCCTTCCTCGTTTGCAAACGAAACCGCGGCTTCCACATCGGTCACAACTTTGGAGGGAATACACGGCTGTCCGATTGCCTGCATGGTGTCCTTAAACATCTGGCGGTCTTCTGCTTTATCAATGGTATCCGGATTCGCACCCAATAGTTTCACACCGTATTTATCCAGATAGCCCTCCTTGGCAAGCTGCATGGAAAGCGTCAATCCGGTTTGTCCGCCCAGCGTGGAAAGCAAGCTGTCGGGACGTTCTTTTTTAATCACACGCTTGACGGTTTCCAGCGTAAGCGGCTCGATATAAATTTTATCCGCCATTGCCTTATCCGTCATAATCGTCGCGGGGTTGGAGTTAATCAAAATAACCTCCAGCCCTTCTTCTTTTAAAGCACGGCACGCCTGCGTTCCGGCGTAATCGAATTCCGCCGCTTGTCCGATGACAATCGGGCCGGAACCGATAACCATGACTCTTTTAATCTCTTTATTTAAAGGCATCCTTTACCCATCCTTTCACAAAGCGGAAATCTATCTGCGGTTGGCTTCCATCAGCTTCATAAAGTCGTCAAACAAGAACGAGGTATCCAGCGGGCCGCCGCACGCCTCCGGATGAAACTGCACGGAAAACGCCGGCATATAGTCATACTCAATGCCCTCACTGGTGCCGTCGTTGGCATTCACATAGCTGGGGGCTGCGCCCTCCGGTAAGGTGCTATGCACGACTGCGTAACCGTGGTTCTGGCTGGTAATGTACACCCGACCAGTTTTCAGGCAGGTGGCGGGCTGGTTTGCGCCGCGGTGGCCGTACTTAAGCTTTTCGGTTTTTGCCCCTTGCGAAAGCGCCAGCAGCTGATGTCCCAGACAAATCCCGAACGTCGGGATTTTTTCTTTGCAAAGCTTTGCCAGTTCCTCGATAATGCCCACATTCTCCGCCGGATCGCCCGGACCGTTGGAAAGCATAATGCCGTCCGGATGCAATTCCAATATTCGTTCCGCCTTGGTATGTGCCGGCACAACGGTAACCTCGCAGCCGTGATTAACCAAACTGCGGCGGATATTATCCTTTGCACCGAAATCCCACAGACAAACGCGGAATTTCGTTTCTCCCTCGGGCTTGAAAACCAGTTCCTCCTGACAGGTAGTGCTTTCCACCGCGTCAAGAATCCGATAGCTTTTGAGTTCGCTCAATCCCAGTCCGCAGAAATTCTCTCCGACAATTCTGCCGTTCATCACGCCGTATTCACGGACGATTTTCGTCAGTGCGCGGGTATCAATTCCATACAATCCCACAATTCCGCATTGCTTTAAAAAAGTGTCAAGATCGCCCTCACAACGAAAGTTGCTGGGTTCCTGACACCAATCTCTAACAATATAGCCCTTAACGTGCGGACGTTCGCTTTCAAAGTCCGATGGAATCACGCCGTAATTACCGATTAAAGGAAATGTTTGAACAACAATCTGTCCGTAATAGCTCGGATCCGTCAACGTTTCCAGATAGCCGGTCATTGCGGTAGTAAAAACAATTTCCCCCACTGTTTCGCCTGAACAGCCAAAACTTTTTCCTTCAAAAATCGTTCCGTTCTCCAAAATCAGATACGCTTTTTGCACCACAGGTACCTCCTTAGACATATCTATTCGATTCACCGTTTGCGGTTTTTTTGATAAAACCCCAAATTTGCTTTATCTTTTCTATTATAATAGAAAACCCAGCACTTGTCCAGTAAAAAAATTGTGTTTTGCGCAAATGCACACGCTATGTTTCATAAATTTTAATAATTTCAAGCGCAACCTCTTTTTTTGCGCGGCGGGTATCCATCGCCTGCTTTTCCAAATACCGGTGCGCTTGATTTTCATCAAATTTCAAATACTGCATCAGCGCGAATTTCGCGCGGTTAATCAGCCGGATTTCATCAATTTTATTTAAAAGCTTGACATTCTCCGCCTTGATGCCGATAATCCGGCGGCGCGTTGCCACAACCAGCTTCATCGCCTGCGTAAAAAACGTCCGGCTCAGCGGTTTGGGAATCACCATCACGCCGGAATCCTCCACCTTGGCGCTCACGTTGTCCGAAATATCCGCTTTCACAAGCATCAGGCACAGCGCCATGGTTTTTTCAATCACAATCGCGGAAAGCTCACTGCCGAATTCATCCGAAAGCGGTGCGTTGATAATCACCGCATCATACTCGTGGGCATCCACAGCACGCTTTGCCTCCGTGCCCGTATTCACAACCGAAACCGAACAGTCCATGACAGCCTCTTTGACCAGCTGGACAATCATTGCAGTGGATTTCTCCCCGCTGGAAACAATCAGCACCTGCACGCTGCCACCCCCGTTTTCTCTAACAAAATGCACCCCGCCAATCAAAGAGAGTAGAAATATTTTTCGAAGTCGTGTTCAAATTTATCGCTGGCTTTTTCGTATTTCGCGCA
>DBRO01000092.1:28607-29211 GCA_002306005.1 Ruminococcus sp. UBA1366
GTTTTGGGCAGTGCTGTAAGCTTTTCCGTCACGGATTCCGGTGCAAAGCGCAGGTCGGAATCTGCCGGTTCGCCCAGCTTTAGCTTTCTGTCCATGCCGTCCAGACAAGCCTCAATCACAAGTGCAAATACAATGTACGGGTTGCAAAGGCTGTCGGGCGAACGCAAAATAATTTTCCCGCTTTCGCCCAGCACCACGCGAATCAGCTGTGCGTAATTGCCGTGCGACCACGAAAGATATTTCGGCGCTAGGTTCTCACCCAGCCGCATATAGGAATTGGTGGTCGGATTTAAAAATGCGGTAATCTCCGGTACGCAGTCCATCAGTCCCGCCGTCATGCTCTGCGCCTCGGCGGAAAACTCCCGCGTTTGCAGGATATTCCTGTTGTTTTTCAGCACGGAAATGCTCAGGTGCATCCCGCTGCCGCAGCTTTCCGGAAAGGGCTTGGGCATAAACGTTGCATACGCCCCGTTGCGCTCGGCAATGATTTTCACCACGGATTTAAAGGTTATAAAATTATCGGCTGCGCTCAAAGCGCCGGAAGCGCGGAAATCAATCTCGCTCTGGCCCGGGCCGCTTTCGTGCCGGGAAGAAACCGGCTCTA
>DBRO01000092.1:29243-32330 GCA_002306005.1 Ruminococcus sp. UBA1366
GGCTCACGCAAGGCACGGCCTTCGCTGTCGGTTTTGGTAACGTAAAACTCACAGGAGGTGCCGATTTGGAACAGATAACCCCGTCCCTTTGCTTTTTCAATCGCACGGGACAGAATATAGCGGCCATCGCCCTCAAAACGGGTGCCGTCCGGATAAAAAATGTTGCAAAACAGCCGGATGACCCGTCCCTGCTGGGGACGCCACGGCAGCACAACCAGCGTGGATGGATCCGGAAACAGCAGCAAATCCGAATCCGTCATCAAATCAAATCCGCTAACCTTCGCCGGAGAAAACACCATCCCTTTTGCAAACGCCCGGCGCAGTTCTCCTGAAAGCACCGATATATTCAGCATATTACCGTAAACATCACAAAACGCCAGCTTCACAAACTTCACGTCATTTTCTTCTACAAACTGGAGCACTTCGCTTTCCGTATATTTCACCTGTGTAACCCTCCCGATTTTTCTATCCGAATTTTCTGTTCTCATTATACACGATAACGCGCCGTATGTAAAGAACAAAACGCACAAAGCCATTGGTATATCCTGTACGAATCCAGCAGAATTCCGGATGTTTTCTCATATTGCTGAAATCATGTTCAGGCTAATTTGCTATTTTTATAAAGCGTAAAATCGAATTACACCCACAAGTTGCACAAATTTTATTTATATTTTAAAAAAGCGCGAAAAAAGCCTTGACAAAGCGACAGGATTATACTATACTAAGGAACGTAGACAGCAAAGGCGCTGTGAACGGTTTTACGTTCGCAGTGTCTTTTTTTGTACACACAATAATTTATATTTTTTGAATGGAGGGACTCTTTCATGAGTAATGTTCCCGAAATGTTCGGCAGCGACGTTTTCAACCTCGCAAAAATGCGGGAAAGACTGCCGAAGGAAACCTTTAAAGCGCTGAAAAAAACCATTGATCTGGGCAAGCCCCTGGATCTGAATCTCGCTAACATTGTTGCGCACGCAATGAAGGATTGGGCGCTCGAAAAAGGCGCAACCCACTTCACACACTGGTTCCAACCGATGACCGGTATCACNNTTTTCCGGCAAAGAGCTGATTAAGGGTGAACCCGATGCATCTTCGTTCCCGTCCGGCGGACTGAGAGCGACTTTTGAGGCAAGAGGCTACACTGCATGGGACCCGACTTCTTACGCATTTATTAAAGACGGCACCCTGTGCATTCCGACAGCGTTCTGCTCCTACACCGGCGAGGCGCTGGACAAAAAAACTCCGCTCCTGCGCTCCATGGAAGCCATTAATAAATCCGCACTGCGCGTGCTGAATTTATTTGGCACCCCGGCAACTCGTGTCACTGCAACAGTTGGACCGGAGCAGGAATATTTCATCATTGAAAGAGAAGATTACGCCAAGAGAAAAGACCTGATTTACACAGGCAGAACGCTCTTTGGTGCAAAGCCCCCCAAGGGACAGGAACTGGAAGACCATTATTTCGGTTCGATTAAAATGAGAATCAATGCCTACATGAAAGACCTCGATGAGGCACTTTGGAAGCTTGGCATTTATGCAAAAACAAAACATAACGAAGTTGCTCCCGCACAGCATGAGCTTGCGCCGATTTTCTCCACCACAAATATTGCGGCGGATCACAACCAACTCACCATGGAAATGATGAGAAAAGTCGCTAAAAAGCACGGCTTTAAGTGCCTGTTGCACGAAAAGCCNNTGCTTGACCCCGGTACAACACCGTCCGAGAACGCACAGTTCCTGCTGTTCCTGACTGCTGTGATCAAAGCCGTTTACAATCATCAGGATATGCTCCGTCTGTCGGTTGCTTCTGCGGGCAATGACCACCGTTTGGGTGCAAACGAAGCACCTCCGGCGATTATTTCCATCTTCCTTGGCGAAGAACTCAATGCCATTGTGGATGCCATTATTGCCGGCGATAAATACGATGGAAAAGATGCAAGCTTTATGGAAATCGGTGTGGATGTTCTGCCGAAATTCCCGAAAGATACCACCGACAGAAACAGAACTTCTCCGTTTGCCTTCACCGGCAATAAGTTTGAGTTCCGTATGCCCGGTTCGCGCCTTTCGATTGCAGGACCCAACACCGTGCTGAACACCATTGTTGCTGAAGCTTTGGATGAATTCTCTGACAAGCTCGAAAAATCCGAGTGCTTCTTGGATGACCTCCATACCCTCATCAAGGACACCCTCACTGAGTGCCAACCGATTATTTTCAATGGCGACGGATACAGCGCGGAGTGGCCGGTGGAAGCCGAAAAAAGAGGCCTGCTGAACCTGAAATCCACACCGGAAGTTATTCCGTACTTTGCGCATGAAAAGAATATCAAGCTGTTCGGCAAATACGGCGTTTACAGCGAAACAGAAATTCATTCCCGCGTGGAGATTTTGCTGGAAGAATACGTTAAGGTTATCAATATCGAAGCGCTGACCATGATTGACATGGTTCAGAAGGATATCCTCCCCGCGGTTTCTACTTATGTGAAGGAACTTGCAAAAACTGCGAAGCTTGCAGGCGAGTGCGGTGCGGATACTTCTTATGAAACCACCATGGTTCAGACCCTCAGCAAGCTGATGAGCGCAACCTATTCTAAGATGAAAGCTCTGGAAGATGTTGTTGTCAAGGCTGGCGAGATTTCTGATTCTGAAGAATTGGCAAATTACTACCATGATGTTATCTTTATCGCCATGCAGGAACTGCGTGCGGCGGCCGACCAGATCGAACCCCTCGTGGGCGAAAAATACTGGCCGTACCCGACCTACGGAAAAATCCTGTTCTACGTATAAATTTAAACCATTCTGAAATTCGTTCAGAAACTTTAATTCAGCCCCCATCCCACTTATAAATTATAGTGAAACGCACCTGGCAGAAATGCCAAGTGCGTTTTGCTATTCGCTTTCTATCTATACCGTTTCCGACTGTTCCAATACAACCGTAAAGTACGTATCCGCAATCACTTCATAACCCGCAGCAATGTAGGTTGCAATCCGCTCATTTCTTTGCGAATCCTTTGCATCCACCACAACATACTGAAATTCCATCCCCTCAGGACGTGCCAAATCAAAGCTATATACATTTTCATACTGATA
>DBRO01000092.1:32387-40137 GCA_002306005.1 Ruminococcus sp. UBA1366
GCAGATGCGCACAAAATACAGGACGTTAAGGCTGCCGCAAGCAGAACTTTGTTCTGCCATTTTTTGAGCAGCGGCAGATTTTTCACAAACAAATAAAATAACACCGCACAGGAACCAAACACGTACTGATAATAAATACTGTACTGATAAGGATAGGTTGTCGCCAGATTCACCACCACAACCGGTATCAGCAGCAAAAAATCATATAATTTCCGGCTGAAAAACGGCAAAAACATCAACGGTGCAAATACAAAAATCACAAAAACCAGCTTGTCCTCCGAAAGCAAATGGGACAAAAAGAACGAAGGATTCTTTATCACATTCAGCATCACGTCCGTGAGGGAATCCTGTCCCGCCAATAAATACACGGAATAACGATCCACCTTTACGCCCTCACCGAAATGATCGATAAAACGGTTGGCAAGTACAAATCCAACTACACCGCCGCCCAACGTCAGTGCCGGCAGCATTTTTTTCTTCATGTGGAACAGCTCGTACAACGCAATTACCGCTAAATACAGCCCGGCATCTTCCTTCACGCAGAGCAGCAGGATTGCCGTCACTGCTGTGCCCACGCGCTTATGTTCTTCCATAAACCAAAATAGCCAGAGAATGAGCGGCGTTAAGAACATATTTTCATGGATGTCATAGAAATTTGCCGTGGCAAACGCCGGATAGCACAAAAACACAACTGCCGCCAAAAAGCTTTGCTTTGTGCCAAGCCCGAACCGCCTGCACAACAGCAAAATCGGAAACACGCCGCTGTAAACCACAAGCGCTTGCATCACAAGTAAGCTTTCCGGCGAACGAAAAATCAGATACACCGGCAGCAGGAGATAAAAAATCGGCGAAAAATGCACTTGAAAATGCGACATCAACTCATTGCGTTCCACTGTGGTATATTGAATCCCCGTTTTCGCCATATTCTCAAACATTTGTAGAAAAATCCCCAAATCGTAGTTCGAGGAACCGTACGCCACATACCGAAGAATCGTTCCGGCAGAAATTATCCCAACGACCAGCAGAAAAAGCAGTCCCGTGGCAGCAAACAGCCGCTTTTGCCCAAAATTCCACGGGAAACGCGGCGTATGCACTTTCAGAATCACCAGCGTGAGCAGCAACACGCATATCGCCGCATAGTAAACGCTGTTATTCATCACAAAGCCAATGGATAACACCGTATATCCGAACAAAGAATACACCAAAAATTGCGTATAAATCCGATGCAAAAGATGAAAACACACCGCATAACCGGTAAATGCAATGCCAAACATCACTGCTGATGACAACAACGAAACAAGCCCGCTGTAGCTTACGCTAAGCGGGTCGTCTTGATAAATCAGTAGGTTGCAAATTAGGGTGAGCACATAAGCGCCCACTGCCGAACTAAGCAGATTGTTCCGCAATGAATAGTTCATAGTCAGCTTCTCCAGTTATTGTGTTACGATAACATTATAACGGATTTCTTCTGCCTTGTCAACTTTTTCTTGTTTCGCCGGCTTACGCGTTTGCCATCAAATCTGCCATCAGGGACGAAAACTCTGACGGGTTCTCCAAGTTCACGCCCTCAATCAGCAATGCCTGCGAATACAGCAGCTTGGTATATGCCGCAAGCTTGTCCTTGTCCGAAGCATACAGGGTTTTTAGCTTTTCAAAAACCGGATGCGCAGCATTGAGTTCCAGCACCTTTTTCGCCTCAACCTTTTCGCCATTTGCACCGGTCTGGGGCATTTCGTTCAGAATCTTCTCCATCTCCACGCTGATTTCACCTTCGCTGGTGATGCAAACCGGATGGGTTTTCAGCCTGCTCGAAACGCGCACTTCCGTAATCTTATCGCCCAGCGTTTCTTTCATGAACGCGAACATATCCTTGCTGTCCTCGGCGGTTTTCTTGATTTCTTCCTTTTCCTCCTCGGTTCCCAAATCCAAATCGCCGGCAGTCACGGATTTAAACTGCTTGGAGTCGTATTCCATCAGCATTTTAATTGCAAATTCGTCCACATTATCCGTCAGGTACAGAATTTCGTAACCCTTTTCGCGTACCATCTCTGTCTGCGGCAGCATTTCCAACCGCGCTACGGAATCGCCC
Source organism: Ruminococcus sp. UBA1366 (assembly GCA_002306005.1). Classification (GTDB taxonomy): domain Bacteria; phylum Bacillota; class Clostridia; order Oscillospirales; family Ruminococcaceae; genus UBA1366. The sequence continues at coordinate 34,477 of DBRO01000092.1, forward strand.
GATGCATAGTAAATGAACTTCTGGTCTTCCTTCATGCGCGAAACATATTCGGCAAGCGTCACCAGCTTGTTCTCAAACGAGGACGTAAACATCAGCAGGTCTTTCAGCGCATCCTTGTTCATGCCGTAGGACTGATACACACCAAATTTTAACTGCAAACCGAATGCCTGAAAGAACTTTTCGTAATCTTCCCGACGGTTGTCCCGCATTTTGGTGAGTTCATTCTTGATGCTTTTTTCAATATTTTTGGCAATGATTTTTAGCTGGCGATCGTGTTGGAGCATTTCCCGCGAGATATTCAGCGACAAATCCTCGGAATCCACCAATCCGCGCACAAAGCTGAAATAATCCGGCAGCAGATCGGCGCATTTTTCCATAATCATCACGCCGCTGGAGTAGAGCGTCAAGCCCTTTTCAAACTCCTTGGAATAATAATCAAACGGCGCTTTTGCGGGGATGAACAACAGCGCATTATACGTTGCCGTACCCTCATTTTTCGCATGAATATACGCAAGCGGCGTTTCATAATCGTAATACGTATCCTTATAGAAGGTTTGGTAATCCTCCGCTTTCAGCTCGCTTTTGTTCTTTTTCCAAATTGGCACCATGCTATTCAGCGTGGTCAGTTCGCGGTGCGGAACACTTTCTTTCTTTTCCTCATCATACTCGTACTTATCCATCTCCATTTGAATCGGATACCGGATATAATCGGAATATTTCTTCACCAAATTTTTCAGCTCATATTCCTGCGTGTACTTATCATAATCCTCCTCGTCTGCGTTTTCTTTTAACTGGAGAACAATTTCCGTGCCGGCGGTTTCCTTTTCACATTCCTCCATGGTATAGCCGTCCGTGCCGGAGGAAGCCCAACGGTACGCCTTGTTTGCGCCATATGCCTTGGAGGTCACCGTCACCGCGCTTGCCACCATAAAGGCGGAATAAAATCCCACGCCGAACTGCCCGATGATATTCACGTCCTCGCCCAGCTCGTTGTCTTTTTTAAAGGAAAGCGAACCGCTCTTTGCAATCGTACCGAGGTTTGCTTCCAGCTCCTCCGCCGTCATGCCAATGCCGTTGTCCGCAATCGTCAGTGTGCGCGCCTTGCTGTCCGGCGTAATTAAAATCCGGAACTCCTCGCGTTTCATACCCACGGAGGTATCCGTCAGGGACTTGAAATACAGCTTGTCCATCGCATCGCTTGCGTTGGAAATCAGCTCCCGCAGGAAAATTTCCTTGTGCGTATATATGGAGTTTATCATCATTTCCAACAGCCGCTTGGATTCCGCCTTAAACTCTTTTGTTTCCATGATAAAACCATTCCTTTCTCTTTCATGCTTTTCCGCAAAGTTTAGCACTCTATTATCAAGAGTGCTAAATCTATTATAGCGAGCTTACTTGTAAAAATCAAGGGTATTCTTAATATTACAATATTATATTTACATTATGTTCATTGTTAAAAAACCTGCGAAACGCTTGCATTTTTCTTCCCAACATGATATAAATAAAGTATGACCTTTTAATTTCAACAAAAAAAGGATTTGTGCTCATGCGGTTTTTTCAAATACACCGGCTCCATCCGGATTTGGCGGAATATCTCCCCTGTGTGCGAGAGCTTTTTAGCGACCGTGCCGTGCTTTCCATGGACGAATACCTTTCCCACGGCAATATTACCACGCTGGAACACAGTATTTATGTTTCATTCCTGAGCTTTTTGGTTTGCCGACGGCTGGGACTGGATTACCGCGCCGCCGCAAGAGGCGGGCTGCTTCACGATTTTTATCTTTACGACTGGCATGACAACACCCACCCGCGCTGGCATGGATTCAAGCACGCCGCCTACGCACTGAAAAACGCCGAACAGCGATTTGCTTTAACAAAAAAAGAGCGCGATATTATCCGCAAGCATATGTTTCCGCTCAATCTCTCGCCGCCGCATTGTCTGGAAAGCCTGATTGTGAACTGCGTGGATAAGTACTGCGCGTTTGCCGAAACCGTACTGACCTTTCACCGGCAGGCCATTAAAGGGACAACCACGTCCATCCTTGGACGATGTTTTGCCCAATTATAATAAGCAGAAAGGAGCTGTGTGAATACCGAAATACACTCCGGTATTCACCAAACAACCTATGACTTTTGCCACGTTGTTCTTATACTTCTTTTTTTACAGTGTCATCGGCTGGATTTACGAAAGTATTCTCTGTTCCGTGGAGGAGCACAAGCCGGTCAACCGCGGATTTCTCACCGGCCCATACTGTCCCGTTTATGGCTTTGGCGGACTTTTTTCCGCGCTGATTTTTTACGGCAGAACGGATAACGTTGTTGTGCTGTTTTTTGCCGGCGCACTGCTCACCGGCGCAGTGGAGTACCTTACCGCCGTGGTTTTGGAAAAGCTGTTCTCCGCAAAATGGTGGGATTATTCCAACTACCGGTTTAATATTCAAGGGCGCGTCTGTCTGTTGGGCGTAACGGTTTTCGCCCTGTTGATTATCCTGCAAATTTATGTTCTGCACCCGACATTACTGCGCGTGCTGTCGCATTTCTCAAACATAGCGATTGAAATTACTGCCGGAATTCTTTTTTTCATTATGTTTACAGACACCGCCTACACGGTTATTCATCTGCTCCGCCTGAACAACCGCCTTGCCGAAATCCAAAAGAACATCGATGCGTTCCGCGAAAAATACACCGAGCGCAAGGATGCCTTGCTCAATACTCTTACTGCAAAATTTGAGGAAACGGAATTTTTCAACGACCATGTGAAACGCCTGATTGCCGTTCACCGGTTCCAAAACCACCGGCTTGCGCGTGCATTCCCGAAACTGACGCACACCAAACATAACGATGCTTGGCAAAAGCTCCGCAGCTTTGCCCTGCCAAACAAACGCGAAAGATAGAGCATACGAATATAAACAAACGGCACCGGAAAAATCCGATGCCGTTATTGGTTTATCTAAAATTTTATTTCACCATGGATGCAACTTCATCCGCGAAGTTATCCTGCTTTTTCTCGATACCCTCACCGCGTGCAAAGCGAACAAACTCCACAACCTCGATTTTTCCACCGAGTTTCTTAGCTTCCTGCTCCACATACTTGCCGACAGAAACCTTGTCTTCCTTTACGAAAGCCTGTTCCAGCAGGCAGTTTTCGGAGAAAAACTTGCCCATCTTGCCGTCCGCGATTTTGGAAAGCACCTGCTCCGGCTTGTTTGCCATTTTGGGATCTTCCGCCATCTGCGCCATAATGATTTGCTTTTCCTCGTCCTGCTTTTCCGCCGGAACGGATGCTCTGTTCAGGAATGCCGGATTCATTGCGGCAATTTGCAGCGCACAGTCCTTGCCCACGGAAAATACCGCATCCGCCGCCAAATCAGTATCCAGCTTCACCATCACGCCGATACTTCCGCCGCTATGCACATAAGGCACCAGCACGCCCTCCATGCGGGCAAACCGGCGAACCTTCATGTTCTCACGGATTTTCAGGAAAATATCCTGCAGCAGTTCTTCCACGGTCTTGTCCGAACCGCTTGCAGGTGTTTTCATCAGCGCGTCCACATCGGCGGGATTCTTTTCGAGAATCGTTTCCGCAACCGTGTTTACAAACGCCTTAAACTCCTCGTTCTGCGCCACAAAGTCTGTTTCGCAGTTTACCTCTACAACAGCGCCCACGCCATCCTTGACCACTGCGGTAACAATACCCTCAGCAGCAACGCGTCCGCTTTTCTTTGCCTGTGTCGCCAGTCCCTTTTCGCGCAGAATGACAATCGCCTTTTCGGTGTCGCCGTCCGCTTCCACCAGCGCCTTTTTACAATCCATCATACCAACGCCGGTCTGCTCTCTGAGCGCCGCGACGTCTTTTGCCGTAATATTCGCCATTTTTCATTCAATCCTTTCCATGGTTTATCGTTCCCGCAAGCATGCGGCTTATTCTTCCGTAGCCGTTTCTTCCGCAGCTTCTTCCGCCGCGTCCTGCTGGCCCTGCTTGCCCTCGATAATCGCGTTCGCCATGCAGCCTGAAATCAGCTTTACTGCACGAATCGCATCGTCATTTCCGGGAATAACATAATCCACTTCGTCCGGATCGCAGTTGGTATCCACAATTGCCACAACCGGAATGCCCAGTTTTCTGGCTTCGGAAACCGCAATTTTTTCCTTGCGCGGGTCTACCACGAACAGCGCGCCCGGCAGTTTGTTCATGTTCTTAATGCCGCCGAGGAATTTCTCCAGCTTTTCGATTTCGAGGTTCAGCTTGATAACTTCCTTTTTCGGGAGCAAATCAAACGTGCCATCGGTTTCCATTGCATGGAGCTGTTCTAATCTCTTGATTCTTCTCTGAATGGTTTTGAAATTGGTCATCATACCGCCCAGCCATCTTGCGTTCACATAGTGCGCGCCGGAACGGATTGCCTCTTCCTTAATGGACTCTCCCGCCTGCTTTTTGGTTCCCACAAAAAGAACCTCGCCGCCCTGTGCCGCAACGTCGCGGACAAACAGGTATGCGCTCTCCAGCTTTCTCACCGTCTTTTGCAGATCGATGATGTAGATTCCATTTCTTTCCGTAAAGATATACGGTGCCATTTTGGGGTTCCATCTTCTGGTCTGGTGTCCAAAGTGAACGCCCGCCTCCAGAAGCTGCTTCATTGATACGACTGCCATTTGCAGTTCCCTCCGTTTGGTTTAAATTTTCCTCCGCCGCGCTTAGCTTGCCTTCACCGCAAAAACTTACGGAACCACGGCAAAAACGCAGGCGTGCGAATTGCTCTAATATTATATCACTTTTTCAAGCACATTGCAAGGAAAAGTCATTGTTTATTTCAATAAATTTTCAACAGAAAACGTCCGGGATTTTGTATAAACATTACTATCCGGCAGGTTTACAAGAATCGTATCCTCCCCAACCAGTTCAATATCCATGCATTTTATGACAATATCCTCATCGTGCCCGAAGATTCCAAAGCCACGCGGTCTGCCATAAACCACAATCGCCATCACCGCCGCCGTATCCGTGTTCAGCTGCACATCGTCCACATAGCCCAGTTTCATTCCCGTCCGCACGTTAATGACTTCCTTGTTCCGAAGCTCGTTAAAACTGCATATCATAAAAAAACCGCCTTTCATGAAATACTTGCCCTTTGCCGGTGCCTTTCCTAATTTTATGCAAAATACGGCTTGTTTCATGCAAAAAAGAAATACCACGCGTTGCTTTTTTATCCATACAGTCAGGCTTTGGCGCGGTTTTAGCGGGTAAATCAATTCCAAACAGACAAAAAACACAAAAAATCTGTCACGAATCCCCATTTTCCGGAATAAGATATATTGAAGCTAACCCCTTCAAATATTTCTGTTAGGAGGATCAATATGAGCGAATTTTCAAACGCTTCCGGCGGTGTGCGCGATGCCGTGCCGATTGAAACCATGCGGATTTTCGACAGCTGTTCGGATAAAGATTGCCTTGAAGATTTAGCCGTAACATTCCAGAGTGGGAACGACCAACAGGTTATTAACAACGCAACAATGGTGAAATGCCGCTGCGCCGAAGTGATCAACGCCACATTCAGCGTGGATCAGATTCCGTACAACTGCGGTTTTTATACCATTGATATTACCTACACCTTTGCGGTTGACATCGATGCGTACACCTGTAATTCCGCCGTGCCCACAACC
>DBRO01000127.1:0-3518 GCA_002306005.1 Ruminococcus sp. UBA1366
GAGTTCTATGCCAAGGACACCAGCAGAAAGATTCGGGCCGTGTTCAAATCGAAAGGTCAGTCCGGAAAGCCCTTATGCACGAACCCACCTTATGGTTACGTCAAAGACGCTGAGGATAAGCATCACTGGATTGTTGATGAGGAAGCTGCTGATATTGTGAAAGAAGCCTTTCGGCTTTGTGTGCAGGGATATGGCATTTCGCAGATTGCAGGCATTTTCACAGAAAAGAAACTGCTTAATCCAACCGCTTATGCCAAAGCCAAGGGCAGAAGCATCCCGGACAACAGAGACCCGATACAGGAAGATTACCATTGGGCTGACAGCACCGTTTCACACATGCTGTCCCGTCAGGAGTATCTGGGGCATACGGTCAATTTCAAGACATACCGTAAATCTTACAAGAATAAAAAACAGCTGAAAAACGACCCTTCCGAATGGCAGATTTTCGAGAATACGCACGATGCTATCATTGATCAGGAGACCTTTGACATTGTGCAGCGGATCAGAGACGGAAGACGTCGGGTAACACCGATGGGTGAAATGCCGATCCTCTCCGGAATGGTTTTTTGCGCAGACTGCGGTAAAAAGCTCTACCAGGTGCGAGGACGAACACTTCCGCAGAAAGAGTACATGGTGTGTTCTACCTACCGCAAAATAAAAGGCGGCTGCAGTTCCCATCAGATTCGAAATGAAGTGATTGAAAAGCTGCTCCTTGATGGGATTCAGGCTGTGACAACATACGCAAGAGAGCATGAAGCTGATTTCGTGGAGATGGTAACGAAGAAATCCCAGTCAGAGTTGGAGAAAAGCCTACGTGATGGAAAGCGTGAGTTGGAACAAGCGCAGACTCGTATCCGAAAACTGGATGAAATCATTCAAAAACTCTATGAGGACAACTTGGAAGGCAAGATTTCCGATGAGCGTTTTATGAAGATGAGCGCCAGTTATGAGGAAGAACAGAAAACTCTTGAAAGCCGGGTATCCGAACTGAAAAAGCTGATTGCCGATGAAAAAGAAAGCTCCGTGAACGTTGACCGATTTCTTGCCCTTGTGAGAAAGTACACGGATGTCAGAGACCTGAACGCTGAGATTATCCGGGAATTCGTTGAAAAAATCTATGTGCATCAGACCGAACGCATTAACGGCAAAAAGGTTCAGCGCATCAGAATCGTATGGAACTGCATCGGTGAGTTTACGCCGCCGATAGCAGCAGACAAAGAAAAAACGGCATAGCCGGTTGATTACCAACTATGCCGAATTTTTTCAGGGATTGAAAATCCCTAAGTTGCACCCTCTAACGGGGGAGCTTTTTCGTGCTTTTTCGCAAATTTCCGCAATAAAAGAAGATTTCCCCGCTTTTGTTGAACACCCCCCGCGCCCGTTACATACTATGAACTATGAGTATCAATCACGAACACGGAGGGTATGCCTTTATGGATAAAATGAAATTTCTCGTTGCGGGTGGGGATTCGCGGCAGACGTATCTGGCACAACGGTTGGCAAGAGAAAAAGCAAAGGTCTTTACATACGGGCTGGACAGCGCAAACAAAGCCCAGCGCTGTACGGTTTTAACGGAGCTTTCCCAGATGGCGGAACAAGCCGATGTGCTGGTACTGCCTTTGGTTTCCTCGGCGGACGGGAAAAGTGCAACTGCGCCGTTTTTAGATCAGGATATTCCATTTGCGGCGCTGGCGGATTGCTTAAAAGCAGGCGCGCTGGTTGTTGGCGGGCGAATCAGCGAACAAACAGCGGAATTTTTTGAAAGCCGCGGGTTTGCTGTTGCGGATTATTTTTTGCGCGAGGAACTGATGGTGAAGAACTGTATTCCCACGGCGGAGGGCGCGCTGCAGATTGCCATGGAAGAACTGCCGATTACCATTAGCGGGGCACGGGTGCTGATTACGGGATTTGGGCGCGTGGCAAGAGCAACCGCACGGATTTTTACCGCGGTGGATGCGCAGGTTACGGTTTGCGCGCGAAAATATGCCGACCTTGCATGGGCGGAGCTTTACGGCTTTGTGCCGATGCACATTTCGCAGATCGGTGAGAAAATATCGAAATTTGACCTTGTGATAAATACGATTCCCGCGATGGTGCTGAACCACGGGATTTTAGCAAAGCTGGATAAAAAATCACTGGTGATTGATCTTGCCTCCAAGCCGGGCGGGGTGGATTTTGAAACCGCACGGCAGTTGGATTTAAAGGCAATCTGGGCGCTTTCGCTGCCGGGAAAGGTTGCGCCGGTTACCTCGGGTGAAATCATTGCGGAAACGGTGATAAATATGTTGCTGGAGCGGGGTGTGCGGTTATGAAGCTCGACGGTGTGCGGGTGGGATATGTAATGTGCGGCTCGTTCTGCACGTTTGCGCGGAGTTTTGCTGCCGCGCAGGAATTGGTGAAATTGGGTTGTGCGGTTACGCCGGTGATGTCCTGCCATGCGTATGAAATTGATACGCGCTTTGGTACGGCGGCGGAACACCGCACCAAGCTGGCAGAAATCTGCGGCAGGGAGATTATTCACACGATTGCGGATGCAGAGCCGATTGGGCCGAAAAAGATGTTTGATATTATGGTGGTTGCGCCTTGTACTTCCAACACGCTGGCAAAGCTGGCGTATGGAATTACCGATACTTCTGCGACCATGGCGGTAAAAAGCCATATTCGCAATGGGCTGCCGGTGCTGTTGGCGATTGCCACCAACGATGCGCTGGCAAACAGTGCCAAGAACATTGGCATGATACAAAACTACCGGAATTATTATTTTGTGCCGTACAGTCAGGATGATTTTGAGAAGAAACCGAACTCCATTGTGGCGCATTTTGAACTGATACCGGAGGCGGTTGGCGCGGCTTTGGAGGGCAGACAGCTCCAGCCAATTTTGAACATTTTAACAAGATAACAAGAACGCACCTAAGTCGGGTGCGTTCTTCTCATTCACCCTATCCCCAAACCCGTATTCGTCACCGCCGAACTCAATGATGACATAAATTTAATCAAATTCATGTATATTTTACATTTAAGCTGTACGTTCGCGTACAACTTTTACGGTTTATCACCGGTATCATATAACATCAAAAGGCAAAAATTTTGTCCGACGCGCGAACTAATGTTTCATGTGTTTGTACGGTTCTTTTTCAAAACATTTTTTGCAATTTTTCCTCTGCGAAAATTTGACTTGCTACGGCAATTATGTTATAATTATTACAAGNNCTGAAACCCGCGTTTAAGGATTATATATGGGGCGGTACGCGTCTGCGTGAGGATTTCGGCAAGGACTGCGATTTTGAAAAAATTGCCGAATCGTGGGAGCTTTCCTGCCACAAGGACGGCAACAGCGTGATTACAAACGGGGCATTCGCCAAAAAAACACTCGCGGAGTATCTTTCGCAGGCAGGGAAAACCGTGCTCGGCACAAACTGTGCGAAGTTTGCGGAGTTCCCAATTTTAATTAAACTGATTGATGCCAAGGACAACCTCTCGGTGCAGGTTCACCCCGATAATGACTACGCACAGCGCGT
>DBRO01000127.1:3588-4031 GCA_002306005.1 Ruminococcus sp. UBA1366
AAGGGCGATGTGTTTTTTATCGCGGCGGGGACGCTCCATGCCATCGGCAAGGGGATTTTAATTGCGGAAATTCAACAGAATTCCAACACGACCTACCGAATTTACGATTACGGGCGTGTGGGAAATGACGGCAAACCGCGGGCGCTTCATGTGGATAAAGCACTGGACGTGACGAATCTTGCGCCGGCAAAGTCCTACCCGCAAACCGCACCCAAAGCGCATGATGGTTATACGGCAACAAAACTCGCTCAATGCGATTATTTTGATGTTTCGCGGCTGGATATTGCGGAAAGTGCGGTGCTTTGCGCGGGGGAGGAAAGCTTTCACAGCTTGCTGTTCCTGTCCGGCAATGGTACAATTTCTTATGCAGGCGGTGCGCTGGAATTCAAAAAAGGCGACAGCTTCTTTGTGCCGGCGGGAATGGGCAAGTATGAGATTTCCGG
>DBRO01000127.1:4175-6319 GCA_002306005.1 Ruminococcus sp. UBA1366
ATCGGCACGCCCGGCATTGCGAATTCCAAAACGGGCATTATTGAGTATTCCAACAATTTGGGCTTTGAGAATCTGCCCATGGTGGCGCTGATGCAAAAATTTATCGCAAAGCCGGTGTTTATTGAAAACGATGCGAATGCGGCGGCGTACGGCGAATTTGTCGCCGGTGCGGCAAAGGGCGCAACACACGCGGTCTGTATCACGCTGGGAACCGGCGTGGGCGGCGGGATTATCATTGACGGAAAAATTTATGCGGGCTTTAATTATGCCGGCGCGGAAATTGGGCACACCGTGATTGAAGTGGATGGTCCGCCCTGTACCTGCGGTAGAAAAGGTTGTTTTGAGGTGTTTTCCTCCGCAACGGGACTGATTCGCATGACGAAGGAAGCCATGGCGGAACATCCCGAAACCCTAATGCACAAAATGCTTCCCGCAAGCGGCAGGGTAACAGCGCGGCTTGCATTTGAGGCAATGCGTGCCGGCGATAAAACCGCAAAGCAAGTCACGGACAAGTACATCAAGTATCTTGCGGCGGGCATTACCAACACAATTAACACCTTTCAGCCAGATATTCTTTGTATCGGCGGCGGCGTTTGCAACGAGGGCGACCCGCTCTTACTCCCCATGATGGAAATCGTCCGGCGGGAGGTTTACACGCGCAATTCCCCGAAGAACACCAAAATCGTGATTGCCCAACTTGGCAACGATGCCGGACTTATCGGCGCGGCGTTCCTTGGTTTGGATAAACAAAAAGCACAGCAGTGAAGAAATTTAGATAAAGAAGGAATTATGATGAACAGCAATGCAATTAAAAATGGCATCAACAATGCGCCGCACCGCGCACTGTATCATGCGCTGGGTATGACGCAGGAGGAGATTTCCCGCCCCATGGTGGGAATTGTAAGCTCCTACAACGAAATTGTTCCCGGACATATTAATATTGATAAAATCACCGATGCGGTGAAAATGGGCGTTGCGATGGCTGGCGGCACCCCGATTGTGTTTCCGGCAATTGCGGTGTGCGACGGCATTGCAATGGGACACCAGGGCATGAAGTACTCTCTTGTCACACGGGATTTGATTGCGGATTCCACCGAAGCAATGGCTTTGGCGCACGCATTTGATGCGCTGGTGATGATTCCCAACTGCGATAAGAACGTGCCAGGCTTGTTAATGGCGGCGGCACGGATTAATGTTCCGACGATTTTTGTGAGCGGCGGGCCTATGCTTGCCGGTCGTGTGGACGGACAAAAATGCAGTTTCTCCGCGATTTCCGAGGCGGTGGGTGAATTTAATTCCGGCAGAATGACCGAGGAAAAATTACAGGAATACGAGGAGAAAACCTGCCCGACCTGCGGAAGCTGTTCGGGTATGTATACGGCAAATTCCATGAACTGCCTGACGGAAGTGCTGGGCATGGGACTCAAAGGCAACGGTACGATTCCTGCAGTGTATTCCGCGCGGATTGAGCTTGCCAAGCGCGCCGGTATGCAAATTATGAAACTGCTGGAAATGAACCTGCGTCCGCGTGATATTATGACGCCGGATGCGTTCCAGAACGCACTGACTGTGGATATGGCACTGGGATGTTCGACCAACAGTATGCTGCATTTGCCGGCGATTGCGTATGAGTGCGGCATTGAAATCAATTTGGATATTGCCAATGAAATCAGCGCGAAAACACCGAATCTCTGTCACCTTGCGCCTGCCGGACACGCCTACATGGAGGATTTGCAGGAGGCGGGCGGCGTTTACGCCGTGATGAACGAGCTGACAAAGAAGGATTTAATTAAAAAAGACTGCATGACGGTAACGGGTAAAACAGTGGGCGAAAACATCGCAAATTGTAAAAATATGAACCACGAAATTATTCGTCCGATTGAAAATCCGTACAGTCCCACGGGCGGAATTGCCGTGCTGCGCGGTAATCTTGCACCGGATTCCTGCGTGGTGAAGCGCTCTGCGGTTTCGCCGGAAATGCTGGTGCATGAAGGCCCGGCACGGGTGTTTGAGTGTGAAGAAGATGCAATGAAAGCAATTCTCGGCGGGGAAATCCACGAGGGCGACGTGGTGGTGATTCGTTACGAAGGCCCGAAGGGGGGACCGGGTATGCGCGAAATGCTCAACCCGACTTCCGCGATTGT
>DBRO01000127.1:6329-12978 GCA_002306005.1 Ruminococcus sp. UBA1366
TTTCGCCGGAAGCAGCTGTGGGCGGCCCGATTGCATTGGTACAGGAGGGCGATATCATTAAGATTGATATTCCTGCAAACACGATTAATTTGGCGGTTTCGGCGGAAGAACTCCAGCGCCGTTATGAAAAATGGGAACCGCGTGAACCGAAAATCAAGACCGGCTATTTGGCGCGTTATGCGCATTTAGTGACTTCCGGAAACCGGGGAGCAGTGCTGGAGTTGCAGTGCAACCGGTTTTAATTGGAATACCATCAATATTCAAACAGCAAGGAGGATTCAGCGTGGATTTACTCTTAAAGGAAATGCAAATTGTTGACCCGCAGTCCCGTTACAGCGGCGTTCAGGACATTTTAATTCAGGACGGACGAATTGTCCGGATTGGACAGGGATTAGAAGCCGGCGGGGTGCAGGTAATTGAAGGCGGCGGCAGGCTGGTTGCAATGCCGGGACTGATGGATATGCACGTCCATTTGCGCGACCCGGGATTTACGCACAAGGAGGATATTCTGACCGGCACAAATGCTGCTAAGGCGGGCGGCTTTACAGCGCTTGCCTGCATGCCGAATACCAATCCCGTGATAGATTCTCCTCAAACTGTGCATTATATTCAGTCCAAGGCGTGGGGGAACGGCGTGGTGGTGTATCCGGTTGCCACGATTACCAAAGGAATGCAGGGCAAGGAACTCAGTGATTTTAACAAACTGCTCTCCTGCGGGGTGAAGGCGGTTTCCGATGACGGCAGACCGGTGGAAAATGCCGAACTCATGCGAAAAGCGCTTGAAACAGCAGCTCAAAAAGGCTTGCTGGTGATTTCCCACTGTGAGGATTTGGATATTATTGACGGCGGCATTATGAACAAGGGCGCTGTGGCGGAGCGGCTCGGTGTCAAGGGTATGGATCGTGCCTCGGAGGATTCCATTACGGCGCGGGAAATTGCGCTTGCCGCCTCGTGCGATGCGCGGATTCACATTGCGCACGTTTCCACAAAAGGCTCGGTGAATATCATTCGTGCCGCAAAAGCGGACGGGGTAAAGGTCACTTGCGAAACCTGCCCGCACTATTTTACCTTGACGGATGAAAAATTGCTCACGCGGGATGCCGATTACCGCATGAATCCGCCGCTTCGGACGGAGGAAGACCGCGCCGCTGTGGAGCAGGCGGTTCTGGACGGAACGATTGACTGCATTGTGACAGACCACGCACCGCATACCGCACAGGAAAAGGCGGATTTTGTCAAAGCGCCGAATGGCGTAGTTGGGTTAGAAACTTCTTTGGCGGTTACGCTGACACAGCTTTACCATACGGGAAGGCTTTCGCTTTTACAGGTTGCGGAGCGGATGAGCGTTGCCCCACGAAAAATGATGGGTGTTAAGCCGGCAACCATTACACTAGGAGCAAATGCCGAAATTACCGTGATTGACACGGATTTAGAATGGGAAGTTGTCCCTGCGGAGCTGGCTTCAAAATCGAAGAACACTGCGTTTAAAGGCTATCACTGCAAAGGTAGAACACTTTACACGATTGTAAACGGAAAAGTCATTTATAAGCTGTAAAGCAATTTAGCTTTCATAACAAAAACCGAACTGCAAAGGAGTGTATTTATGTCGTTTGACACGCTGATTGAAAAGATTATTAAAACACAAAATCCGACGGTGGTGGGGCTTGATCCAAAGCTGGATTATGTGCCGGCGTACATCAAGCAAAAGAAGTTCAAAAAATACGGCAAAACGCTGGAGGCGGCGGCAAGGGCGGTTTTTGCTTTCAACAAAGAAATTATTGATGAGATTTATGATATTGTACCGGCAATTAAACCGCAGGCGGCATATTATGAAATGTACGGCTGGCAGGGTGTCAAGGCGCTCAACAAGACGATTCGCTATGCGCAGTCCCGCGGGATGTATGTGATTACGGACGGCAAGCGCAACGACATTGGCGCAACGATGGAGGCTTATGCGGCGGCGCATTTAGGCTACACGGACGTAGGCGGCGAGATTCTCCAGAGCTTTGGCGCGGATGCGCTGACGGTGAACGGATATCTTGGCACGGACGGCATCAGTCCGCTACTTTCGCTTTGCCGAGATTATGACAAGGGCATTTTTGTGCTGGTGAAAACCTCAAATAAAAGCTCCGGCGAGTTGCAGGATTTAGCCTTTGCGGACGGAAAAACCGTGTACCAAACAATGGGCGCCATGTGCGAACAATGGGGCGCGGAGGCAATGGGCAAGTTGGGATATTCCTCGGTGGGCGCGGTGGTTGGCGCAACTTATCCTGAACAACTGGAGCAGATGCGCGCAGAATTGCCTACAACGTTTTTCCTTGTGCCGGGGTACGGTGCGCAGGGAGGCGGTGCTGCGGGTGTGGCGAAGGCGTTCGACAAAAACGGCATGGGTGCGATTGTGAATTCCTCCCGTGCGGTAATGTGCGCGTATCAAAAGGAAGGCTGCGACGAGCGTGAATTCGCCAAAGCCGCACGGCGCGAGGTAATTCGCATGAAGGACGATATTCTCTCGTATTTGGATAGGATTTCGCTGGAATAAGCCGAAAGGATTTGGATGAAGATGCGTTATACGCAGGGGAAGTTTCTCATTACAGAAAAAAAGGCAATTGCAAAGGGCATATTTGATGTGACGGTGCAATGTCCGGAAGTGGCGAAAATTGCCGAGCCGGGACAGTTTGTACACGCAGCGGCGGCGGGTTTTTCACTGCGCCGCCCGATTTCCGTTTGCGAAATTGACCGAACGGCAGGTACGCTGCGAATTGTCTTTGAGGTGCGCGGCAAAGGTACGGAGCGGCTCTCGGAATGCAACCGCGGCGAGGTAATGGATTTGATTGCGCCGCTCGGCAGGGGCTTTAAACTGCTGGAGCCGGATAAAAAAGCCATTTGTATCGGCGGGGGAATCGGCACGCCGCCCATGCTTGCCGCGGCGCAGCATTACGGTGCGAACGCTACGGTGATTAGTGGGTTCCGGTCGGCATCCGCAGTGATTTTACAGGAGGATTTTGCGGCTTGCGGCGCAAAGACATTGCTTTGCACGGATGATGGCACACAGGGCAAAAAAGGCAGGGTTACGGATTTGCTGGATGAATGTCTGGCGCGTGAAAATCCTGATATTATTTATGCCTGCGGGCCGGAGGTCATGCTCAAAGCCGTTGCGGAGCGAGCGATGGCGCGGGATGTTTTCTGTCAGGTTTCGCTGGAACAGCGCATGGGCTGCGGCGTGGGCGCTTGCTTGGTCTGCGCTTGCAAAATCCGGCGCGGCGGCGAAGAATATTACGCGCACGTTTGTCAGGACGGGCCGGTTTTTGATTGCAGGGAGGTGCGTTTTGATGGCTGATTTGCGGGTGAAGATTGCCGGCGTGGAATTCAAAAATCCGGTGATTCCGGCAAGCGGTGCGTTTGGTTACGGACGCGAATACGAACGGTTTTATCCGCTTTCTAAGCTGGGCGGCATTGCGGTGAAAGGCACAACGCTCCATCGCAAGGACGGCAACCCGCCGCCGCGCATTGCGGAAACACCTGCCGGTATGCTTAATTCTGTGGGGTTGCAAAATGGTGGATTGGAAAAATTCCTGAAATTTGAACTGCCGAACCTGCTGACAAAGGACACAAGAATTATTGCGAATATTGCCGGCGCAACCGCCGAGGAATGCGCGGAGCTTGCCGCACGGCTGGACACCACAGCGGTGGATATGCTGGAGCTGAATATTTCCTGCCCAAATGTAAAGCAGGGCGGTGCTGCATTTGGGACATCCTGCCAGAGTGCTGCGGAGGTGACGAAGCGCGTTCGCGCGGTGACAAGCAAGCCTTTGATGGTGAAGCTTTCGCCGAATGTGACGAGCATTACGGAAATTGCCGCGGCGGTGGAAGCTGAGGGTGCGGATGCACTTTCGCTGATTAATACTCTGCTTGGGATGCGAATTGATATTCGCACGCGGAGGCCGATTTTAAAGAACAATGTGGGCGGACTTTCCGGTCCTGCGGTGTTCCCGATTGCCGTGCGAATGGTGTGGCAGGTGGCAAACGCTGTGAAAATCCCCGTGGTTGGCATGGGGGGGATTTCCACGGCGGAGGACGCAATTGAAATGATGATGGCAGGTGCTTCTGCCGTGCAGGTGGGCGCGGCAATTTTCCAAAACCCCTATGCGCCGCTGGAAATCATTGAGGGCATGGCGCGCTGGTGTGATGAAAACGCCGTGGCGCTAATTTCGGATATAACGGGCACAGTACAGCCCTGGTAAAACTCGCCTGTGGGCAGGCAAACGCAAGGAGATCATGAAATTGACAACAGTTTATCTCATCCGTCACGCGGAAACGGACGGTAATTTACATCGAATTTTTCAAGGAAGATATGATATTGAGCTGAGCGAAAACGGCTTGCGGCAGGCGCAGCAGCTTGCGGATCGGTTTCGCGGAGAACGGATTGACGCGGTGTTTACCAGTCCTCTGGAACGTGCCGTGCAAACCGCAAAAGCACTGAATCGTTACCACAATGCGCCGATTTCCGAAGTGGACGGGCTGATGGAAATCGACGGCGGTGAGTTCGAGGGCATCCCATTTGATGAACTGGCTTTGCGGTATCCGGCGGAATATCGGACATGGAACGAGGATATTTGCAATTTTCAGGCAATCGGCGGAGAATCCATGCGCGAGGTGTTTGATCGCATAAAGGCGACAATTATTGGAATCGTTTGCCGGAGCGGGGGGCAAACCATTGCGATTGTTTCCCACGGGTGCGCGATACGGAATTTTTTATGCTATGCCAAAGGACTGCCTTTTTCGAAATTTGACACGCTGGAGTGGTTTGCAAACACGGCGGTGACAAAGATTGAATTTGACGGCTTAAAGCCGCATATTCTCTTTGAGGGGGATACTTCTCATTTGGCAGAACCTGCGCTTCTTGTACTAGAATAGATTGAAAAAGGATTGCACAGATATGAAAATTATGGCTGTGGATTTCGGCGATGTCCGCACAGGGCTTGCGGTTTGTGACCGCACGGAAACGATTGCTTCCCCAATTGGCGTGATTGAGGAGCGGAATATGCAAATGCTGGCGATGAAAGTCGCACATATGGCGGAACAATATGAGGCGAAAGAAATCGTGGTGGGCTTGCCGCTGAACATGAACGGCAGCCGCGGTCCACGCGCACAAAAATGCGAGGAATTTGCCGGTATGGTGAACGAAGTGACGGAGGTTCCTGTAAACCTGTGGGACGAGCGTTCTTCTACCGTGACGGCACACGAATATATGAATCAGAACGATACGCGGGGAAAAAAGCGCAAAGAGAAAATTGATGCGGTTGCCGCCGCGGTGATTTTAGAAGCATATTTGGCGTTCCGGCGTAAAAAGAGCGAACAGGAGCGCGAAAATGCCGGTGAATAACAAAACAGCAAATTCCAAAATGCCGGACTGCGAACAACTGCGGCTGGATAAACAGCTGTGCTTTCCGCTGTATGTGTGTTCGAAGGAAGTGATCCGGCGCTACAAGCCTTTTTTGGATGAAATCGGGCTGACGTACACGCAGTATCTGGTGATGCTGGTGCTGTGGGAAGCGGGCGACCATACCGTCAAGGAGCTGGGTACGCGGCTGTATTTGGATTCCGGCACGCTGACACCGCTGTTAAAAAAGATGGAGCAGACAGGGTTGGTGAACCGAGAACGCGATGAAATGGACATCCGGAGCGTGATTGTTTCGCTGACTGTAAAAGGCAGGAAACTGCGTGAAAGGGCGGCGGAAATTCCGGCAAAAATCGGCACATGTGTGGGCATTACAGAACAGGAGGCACGGGAGTTATACCGCCTGCTGTACCGGGTTATGGATTCGTTACAATAAATATCCGCCGTCTTGGGAAATTTTTTGCTTTGTAAGAAAAAGGATTGACAGGTGGCGGATGTTGTGTTATACTTTACTGCATAAAAGCGATAAAGTGAGGCTTTGTTTATGAAAATTGGCATCATCGGGCTGGGTATTATTGGCGGATCGTTTGCAAAAGCAATCAAAAAGAAAACGCCGCATCAGGTTGGCGGGTTGGATACCAATCCGGAGGCGGTGCGCAAGGCATTGGAGCAGGAAGCGATTGATTTCACGCTGGACTGCACCACTTTGCATGAAATGGATTTAGTGATTATTTGCTTGTATCCGCAGGCGACGATGGATTTTTTGCTGGAAAACAAAGCGCGGTTTCGCAAGGGCGCGGTGGTGATGGATACCTGTGGCATCAAAAGCGCGGTGGTGACTGCGGTTTCCGAACCGTTAAAACAGGCAGGTGTGCGATTTGTGGGGTGTCATCCCATGGCGGGGCGGGAGTTCTCCGGCTTTGATTATGCGGTGGACAACCTCTTTGACGGCGCAAGCTTTATTATCACGCCGACCGAAGAAACCGAGCTGGAGGCACGCAACGAAGTGCAGGCGCTGGCGCTTTCGCTGGGCTTTTTAAAATGCGTGGAGGCAACACCGGCGGAGCATGACCGAATCATTGCGTATACCTCACAATTGGCGCATATTGTTTCCAGCGCTTATATTAAAAATCCGAGCGTTCTGCGGCAGGCGGGGTTTTCCGCCGGAAGCTTTAAAGATATGACCCGTGTGGCGCGGCTGAACGAAACCATGTGGACTTCCTTGTTTTTAATGAACCGGGAAAGCTTACT
>DBRO01000074.1:0-4160 GCA_002306005.1 Ruminococcus sp. UBA1366
GTGCAAAAGGTGTTTTCCTTCAGCCAGAAAATCAATCGCATCAGCTCGTCGCCGACCAGCGATTGTTCGTCTATCAGCTTTAAAACCGGCTTCAGATCCGGATTGTGGATATCCTGTTCATATGTGCGCGTCACAAACCCAATGCGCTTGCGGTTGGCTTTCCCGAACGGCACCAATACCCTTGCGCCGTCGGTCAGTTTTTCGCGAAATTGCTGCGGGACAGAATAGCTGTATTCCACATCGTAGCTGTATGCGGCATTACTGAGCGCAACCTTTGCAACCAGAAAATCCCCCAGCATACAACCACCCCAATTCCGTCAAATTATTTGCGCAGCTCCGGACTTTCCAGCATTTTATACTCGCCGGTCGCGAACTGCTCCACTGCGGTTTTCACCGCCTTGGTGTCCATCACAATTTTGTTTTCATATGCTTCGTTGGTAATCTCCCGCGCGCGCTTTGCCACAGCAATCACCAGCGAATAGTAGCTCTCGCCGGTTTTCAAAAGCTGTGTCACAGCAGGTCTTAACATCGTCATCGGAGTAGTTAATTGCATATATTTTCCTCTTTTCCCGTATTCATGAACCCGCTTGGGTTTCTTGTTCTTCTAAAATTGCTTTTGCCCGCAAGGCAGCGTCATTACCCGTCAGCTTGGAAGCCCGCAGCACGGCGCAGAAATCCTCCACGGCATCCTCCAAACCGGCATTGACCAGAATATAATCATACCCCGTCGCGCGGGAAATTTCCCGCTCTGCCGCACCCAACCGCTTTTCAATCACATCCAGCGGCTCGGTGCCGCGTTTGTTCAGCCGGCGGCGCAGTTCCTGCATGGAGGGCGGCAGAATAAAAATCAGCACCGCCTCCGGCATGGATTTTTTCACCTGCATCGCGCCTTGCGTTTCGATTTCCAAAATTACATCCACGCCGCTTTCCAGCTTTTCTTCCACCGGGCCGCGCGGCGTGCCGTAAAAATTCCCGCAGAACTCGGCATATTCCAGCATTTGTCCGGCGGCGATTTTCTCCTGAAATTGTTCCCGCGTGAGAAAATAATAATTCACGCCATCGCGCTCGCCCGTGCGCGGGGCGCGTGTGGTTGCCGAAACAGAATAAAACAGCTTGTTTTCTCTGGCAAAAACCAGCTCTAAAATCGTTCCCTTACCACAACCGGATGGTGCGGAAACCACATATAATTTTCCTTTTTGCAAAAAATCCCGACTCCTTTTGGCGATTAGTTTTCGTCCTCGGCGCTGTCCTCATCATCCAGCCTGCCCGCAACGGTTTCCGGCTGGATTGCCGAAAGAATCACATGGTCGCTGTCCATCACAATGACCGCGCGCGTGCGTCTTCCATAGGTTGCATCAATCAGCGTCCCTTTGTCGCGTGCTTCTTGAATAATCCGCTTAATCGGTGCGGATTCCGGACTAACAATTGCCACCAGCCGTGCGGAAGAAACCATATTTCCAAACCCGATATTAATTAACTGCATGGCGCACCTCCGTTATTCCACGTTTTGAATCTGCTCACGGATTTTTTCAATCTCAGATTTCAGATCCAGCACCATTTTTGTAATGTCCAAATCCTGCGCTTTTGAACCGATCGTATTTGCCTCGCGGTTCATTTCCTGTACCAAAAAATCCAGCTTTTTGCCCACCGGCGCGTTACTTACAAGCATTTGCCGGAACTGTCCCACATGGCTGCGCAGCCGAACGGTTTCCTCGTCCACGGCAGTTTTTTCTGAGAACACCGCCGCCTCGGTTAAAATCCGCTGCTCGTCAATCTGCGTATCGGCAAGCACATCTTTCAGCCTTGCAAACAGCCGATTACGATAGTTCGCCGTCACTCGCGGGGACTGGATTTCCACCTTGCCGACAAGCGCCTCAATCTCATCCAATTTGCCGGAAATATCCGCTTTCAGGCGTTCGCCTTCGGCGGTGCGCATTTGTATGAACTGTGCCAGCGCATCCTCGGCGGCAAGCTGCACCTGTTCCCAAAGCAAGTCCTCATCCTCCGGCGGTTTGGTTACAGTAAAAACATCCGGCAGGCGAATCAGGTGGGAAAGCGACAGATCATCGTTGAGCCGCAGATTGTCGTTTGCGCCGCGCAGTGCCTGCACATAACCCTGTGCCACGCCCAAATTCAGCGCAATGGCCTCCTCCGTGCCGTTTTGATTGGCAATGCTCACGGAAACCTCTACTTTTCCGCGGGAGATGCTGCCATTAAAAAAGCCCTTCAGTTTCTCCTCCAGAAAGCCGTACACACGCGGCAGTCGCGCGGAAAATTCATAATACCGATGGTTTACCGATTTAATTTCTACCGAAATCTCCCGCGAACCGAAAAGCTTCTGTGCTCTGCCATAACCGGTCATGCTTCTTATCATTTATCGTGTCCATTCCTTTCGGGCAAAATCCTATTTTATTAGTATAGCATTTTTTCGTGGAAATTTCAATAACCTTTCGTGCCTGCAAGCAAAAATTAAGAAAAATTTTTACAATGCAATAAACTGCCCCATCAGTTCCCCAAGATTTTCTCCTATCCCAACACAGGGGTAGCGTAAAAATTCCTCTCGCGTGGTGGAACCCGTCAGCACCGCGCCAAAAGCAACGCCCGCTGCCATGGCGGTTTGCGCATCAATGTAACTGTCGCCCACATAGAGCGCGGTTTGCAGATCCGCGTGCAGGGTTTCCAGCGCAAGCAGCAGTCCGTCCGGCGCGGGTTTGTGGCGTGAAACATCCTCCCCACCGATCAACAGTTCCACCGTTTCCTGCGGCAGTTTTTCGCGGAAGCTTTCTTCGATCCGATACCGGAACTTGGTAGAAACCACTGCGGTGCGGCAGTGTGCAGCTTTGAGCGCGGCAAGCACAGCCGCCGTTTCCGGATAAAATTCCGTGTTGGCAACCATATAAGTATCGGCTGTCCGGACATAAAACCGACGCATTTCTTCCCGCTGAGGATTGTTTGGAATCCCCGTGAGGATATCCAGCGAATCCGGCACAGTTTTACCGATGGTGCCGAAAATCGTGCGGTCATCCGGCACGGGATACCCAAAATGCCGGAGCGTTTCCCGAAAACAAATCAAAATCCCTTTGGAGGAATCCGCAAGGGTCAGGTCAAAATCAAAAATAAACGTGCCAAAATCCGGCTTCAAAAAATTCCTCCCATCAAACCACAGAACATAAAACGAATAAATGTTCTTCTTTTCTTTTATTATACCGGATTGTTCTCGAATTGTCAAGGGTCTTGTTCGATATCGCAATCCTAAATCTGTGATTTTTGTGCGAATTTTTGCAGATCATATGGTATTTTTGTTTAATATTTATGACATTCAAAAAATTTGTTTTTATTTCATTGACATTTTATCCGGTATACTTTAAGATAAAACTACTATGATTTGGAGGTAAGCTTTATGAAAGCAAAAAAACTATTTGCACTGGCACTTGCTGCGGCGATGAGCCTGACAACACTCGCTTCGTGCGGAAAGACAGAGTCTGACGACAAAGACAGCAGTAAGGATACCAAGGAAACCACGGCGGCAACCACCACCGCAGCCACAACTGTGGAGAGTGACACTGTTCTCACAACAACGGCGGTATATGTTGAAGCACCGAGCGACATGAAAACCGACGGTTCTTACACCAAGAATTTCAACCAATCCATGGACAGCGGAAAGTATACCATGGAACTCAGCTACAGTATACTGGGCATGGAAATTCCCATGAAAATTGTTACCGACGGTAAAAGCGCGTACATGGAAGTGACAAACTCTGGCGTGACAGCAAAAATGTACTTAACCGACGGCAAGCTGTATACCTTGGAAGATACCAGCAAGCAATACAGCGTTGAGGATTATGCCGATGATATCGAAGCCGCGATGGGGCTGAATTTGTATGACGACACCTACACCTTCACAAAAACTGAGGCAACCCAGCTGGATGGCGTAGACTATTATGCAGAGCATTTCACTTACAGCGATGCCACACTGGGCGACCTTGAATGCATTTATTATTTTGACCCAACCACCGAGGCGTTAACAAAATTAAGCATGATTTCCGCCGGCTCAGAAGTTCTAAGCATGGCATTCACCAAGATTTCCGATGAAATTGATGAATCCCTGCTCAAACTGCCTGATTTATCTTCCTATACGCAGGTTGAAGCAACAGAATAAC
>DBRO01000074.1:4179-9153 GCA_002306005.1 Ruminococcus sp. UBA1366
CGAATGGACCGAAACAGATAGGGCTTTAACGTTTCCACGTCGGCAGGATCACCATATAAAATCGCGCTGTAACAGGTTGAGCTCACCAGTTCGATAATCATGAACAGCATGATTTCCGGATTGTCAAGTTCAAAGCCCGCATCGGCAAGCATCCGGTTGAACTCGCCCTCAAAGTCCACGTTTTCCTCGTTTTTATCCGAAATCAGTGCGGTTTTAAAAATCCCCCAGCTTAAATTCTTGGAAATAAAATTTAACAGCACAGGGTTTTCCTTGAACTGATTAATAATATGGTTTACAATGAAAATCAGCTTGTCCTCAAAATCCGTAATGCCCGTTGCCTCATAGGCGTTTAGGGCGTTGCGGAATATTTTTGCGGATTTTCTGGAAATCAACCGGTTGCGAACATCGTATTTATCGCGAAAATACAGGTAGAATGTTCCCTTTGCAACCCCCGCACGGTCGGCAATTTCCGAAACGGACGTTTTTGTGATTCCATTGGATGTGAACAGTTCAAACGCCGAATTTAACAAAGAATCCAGCTTGCGCTGTTTGTTGGTTTCCGCCTTACCCACAGAACTGCCCCCTTTTGCAAACCGTTGTTTTCATGTCCCCTTCATTATAAATGTTTTTTTTTGAGAAGTCAAGGCTTTATGTTTTAAAAAATGACTAAAAGTCATTTATAAATCATATGCTTTCTTGGCAGTTTCTCTAAATTTATGACTATTCGTCATTTTATCCGTTATTATCTCTTGACATTTCCCGGATTAGAGCATATAATTCTGTTATTAAATGACTATCGGTCATTTGTAAGGACTTGCTTTTTACAAACAAAAGGAGGGATTGTTACGGTTAAGCTAGGCAAGGGAATCGTAAAAATGCGGTTCGTGATTTTGGGATTATGTTTGCTGCTGCTGGTACCGGCAACCATTGGTTTTATCAAAACGCAGGTGAACTATGATATTCTATATTACCTGCCGGACGATATTGAAACCATGCAGGGGCAGGAAATTCTGAAGGAGGATTTCGGAAAAGGCGCGTTTGCCATGCTGGTGGTCGAAGGCATGAATGCGCAAGGTGTGGAACAAATTAAAGAAAACGTACAGGATGTCGCCCATGTGGAACAGGTCATCTGGTACACCAGCGCGGCGGATTTAAGCATTCCGATTGATGCGCTGCCGGATACGATTCAGGACGCATTCATCACGGACAATGCAACCGTTATGGCAGTGTTCTTTGATGACGGAACTTCCGCGGATTCCACGCTTTCGGCGGTAAAGGAAATCCGCAGCATTACCGGCAAGCAGTGCTTTTTAAGCGGCATGAGTGCCACTGTGGAGGATACCAAGGATTTATCCAATGCTGAAACCCCCATCTATGTTTTGCTGGCAGTGATTTTTTCCATGATTGTGCTTTCGCTGTTTTTGGATAATTTCCTGCTGCCGCTTGTCATGATGCTCAGCATTGGCATTGCAATTTTATACAATCTGGGCAGCAACTACTTCCTTGGGGAAATTTCCTTTATTACAAAGGCAATTAGTGCCGTTTTGCAGCTGGGTGTCACCATGGACTACTCCGTCTTTCTCTGGCACAGCTATGTGGAAAACAAACAGCGCTATCCGGGCGAAAAAAACCGCGCCATGGCACACGCAATCGCCAATTCCTTTACTGCAATTGTGGGCGGTTCGTTTACGAACATTGCCGGATTCCTGTCGCTTTGCTTTATGAGTTTTACGCTCGGTATGGATTTGGGTATTGTGATGGCAAAGGGTGTTGTCATCGGTGTCATCGCCTGCATGACACTATTACCCTCGCTGATTTTAGTCTTTGACACGCCCATCGAAAAAAGCGCGCACCGTCAGCTGATTCCGGAAATGCACGGCATTGCGCGTTTTATTGTGAACCACCACTTTGCGTTTGTGCTGGTATTTCTGGTACTTATCATTCCGGCGTTTTACAGTTACACGCACACCGATGTTTACTATAACATTGATAAAACTCTCCCGCGGGATTTGGACAGCGTCATTGCTTCTGAAAAATTGCAGGACGAATTTGACATGAACAGCACCCACATGGTGCTGGCAAGTGCCGATTTGCCCGCGGCGGACGCGCAGGCAATGCTCAATGAAATGTCCGATGTGGACGGCGTGAAAGCCGCACTGGGGTTGAACTCCCTCATCAGTCCGGATATTCCGGAGGATGCGGTTCCCAATTCCGTAAACGAAATGCTCAAGAGCGACAAATGGCAGCTCATGCTTGTCAGCTCGGAATACAAAGTTGCTTCCGATGATGTGAACAATCAGATTACCGAACTGAATGACATTATCAAAAAATACGACAAGAGCGCCATGCTCATTGGCGAAGCGCCCTTGACAAAAGACCTGATTACCATTACGGACACGGATTTCCGGAATGTACAGATGATTTCCACCATTGCAATTTTCATTATCATCGCGTTGGTTTTCCGCTCCATTTCCATTCCCATCTTGCTGGTGGCGGCAATCAAGCTGGCAATCTTCATCAATCTGGGCATTCCTTATTATACGGGGACGGAAATCCCCTTTATTTCCACGGTGGTCATCGAAACCATCCAGCTGGGCGCAACCGTGGACTACGCAATCCTAATGACGGCGCGATACCGCAAGGAACGTTTTCGCGGCAGTCCCGCACGGGATGCCATTTACACCGCACTTTCTACTTCGATTCGTTCGGTGCTGGTCAGCGGTTTGGGCTTCTTTGCCGCAACCATCGGTGTGGGAATCTACTCCAGTATCGGTGTCATCGGTTCGCTCTGTATGCTGATGGCAAGGGGCGCTTTGATTTCGATGTTCCTCGTTATTTTCGTCCTGCCCTCACTGTTCTTGGTGTTTGATAAAATCATCTGCAAGACCAGTATGGGTTTCATAGACAAACGGTATAAACTCCCCAAAGTGCCGGAAACGACACCGGCACAATAACGAAAGGAAGGGTTTCTTATGAGCGGTTCTGCAACCAGAACAAGAATCAAAAAGATTGTCGCCTGCTTAATGGCACTGCTGATTTCGGCAGGCGCAACAGGAATTTATGTACACGCAAAGGGCGATGGAAGCTCCACATCTACCGTTACGCAAACAACTGGCAAAACCCAAAAGGCGCTGGCTTCCGACCAAACGGGCGCGTTTAAGGACGAAACCGTCTATGTCATAGCCGGTGCGGACGGCACAGCGCAGAAGATCATTGTTTCCGACAAGCTAACGGGACTTTCCTCCGGCACGGTTGCCGATGTTTCCGGACTGACGGATATTACAAACCTCACCGGAGATGAAAGCTTCTCTGCAAGCGGTACGGCGCTGACTTGGGATTCCACCGGCGCCAACATTACCTATCAGGGAACATCCACACAGACCCCGCCGGTTGGCGTTCGCGTAACCTACACGCTGGATGGTACAGAAATTTCCGCAGAAGACCTAGCGGGCAAAAGCGGAAAAGTTACCATGACGTTCACCTACTCCAACAGCACTTCCGGCGAAGATTATGTGCCGTTTCTCATGGCAACCGGTGTTTTGCTGGATGCGGAGAAATTCTCCAACGTCACGGTAGAAAACGGCAAGGTACTTTCAGATGGCACAGGCAGTGAGAACGGTAACACGATAGTAATGGGCTATGGTATTCCCGGGATGAGCGCGCAGTTGAAGCTGGATGAAAGCGACAACGCTAAGGATGTAAACGAAAAAATCGGGGAAATTCCGGAGTGCTTTACCATTACAGCGGACGTGAAGGATTTCTCAATGGAAACAACCTACACGGCGGCGGTGAACAGCGTCTTTGACGGACTGGATCTTTCGGACAATGCGGCGGTTTCAGATATTGCCGATGCACTGAATGATTTGTCCGATGCCTCCGGCAAACTGGTGGACGGCGCACAGGCTTTGTACGATGGCATTTCCACGCTGTATGATAAATCCGGTGATTTAATCAGCGGCGTTTCCCAACTGTATCACGGCGCATCGGATTTGTATGATGGTACGGGTTCGTTAGCCGACGGCACAAAACAAGTCGCGGATGGCGCGGCGCAGGTGGCCGATGGTGCGGCAGATTTAAAAGACGGCAACGCACAGGTGGCGGATGGCGCAGAACAGCTTTCCTCCGGTACGGCGGATTTGAAGAATGGCACAAAGCAGGTTACGGATGGTGCTGCGCAGTTAAAGGACGGTGCGGGCGACTTAAAAGACGGCACCCAACAATTGGCGGATGGCACCGCACAGCTTGCGGATGGTACGGCGGACTTAAAAGACGGCACCCAGCAAGTGGCAGATGGGGCAGCACAGATTTCTGCCGGTGCGGCTGATTTAAAGGACGGTACGCAGCAGCTTGCGGACGGCACAGCACAGCTTTCTGGCGGTGCGGCTAGTTTACAGGAAGGCACCCAACAGCTCGCAGATGGCACAGCACAGCTTTCGGATGGGGCATCGCAATTAAAGGACGGTGCGGATTCTCTCAATACCGGCGCAGCAGCTCTCCAAACGGGGCTCACGCAGATTCAGCAAAACCTTGCAGCGCTGAAAACCGGTGCCCAATCCGCAGCGGATGGTTTAACGGCGGTAAACAGCGGTGTGGACACCGCAGCAACCACACTGGACACAACCATTGCCGCAAACAAGCAAGTGTTGGCAGGCTTACAGCAAATGTACGCACAAACCCCCTCTGCGGAATTACAGCAGATGATTGGCACCTTGCAGGCAACCATCAGCGGGCAGGAACAGGTTGCCGCCAGCATGAAAACCGGCGGTGCACTCAAGGACGGCATTTCCGCGCTGGCATCCGGTTCGCAAACCCTTACAGCAGGGGTTAATGCATTTGATTCCGCAATTACCAGCGCACTCGCGGGGGCAACGCAGCTTTCCGGCGGCATGAGCGCACTGTTTACGGGCATCACCTCTCTTTCGGATAACGCGAAAACTCTTGCGGCAGGAGCCGCCAGTGCCAACACCGGTGCGG
>DBRO01000074.1:9197-15399 GCA_002306005.1 Ruminococcus sp. UBA1366
GCATCACAAGTAGATACGGCGGCGCAGCAGCTCGCCACAGGTGCAGCCACGGCAAATGCCGGCGCGGGAACGCTTTTTGACGGTGCAGCACAGCTTGCCTCCGGCACGGCGGATGTAAACACCGGCGCGGCAAAACTTTTCGCCGGTGCACAAACGCTTGCAACCGGTGCGAACAGCGCCGCAGAGGGTGCCGCACAGCTTTCTACCGGTGCGACAACGTTATCTACCGGTGCGGCAAGTGCCGCGGACGGCGCAACCCAGCTTTCGGACGGCGCAAAGGCGCTGTTGGATGGATTGACAACGCTGAAAGATGGCGGAACACAGCTTTCGGATGGTGTTTCCCTGCTGAAAACCGGTGCGGGAACGCTAAATGACGGCATGGCGGAATTTGACGAGGAAGGCATTCAACAGCTCGTCAGCCTGTTCAACGATGACATCAACGCGCTTCTTGAGAAGCTTGACGGCATTGCGCAAAACGCTTCGTCTTACAAATCCTTTACCGGCATTTCCGACAATATGGACGGCCGTGTGAAATTTATCATCAAAACCGACAGTATCGGCGAATAAGAACAAAAACACAAAACAGCTCCGGTCAAATCCGGAGCTGTTTTTCTTGCAGTAAAAACTTTTGCATTTTTTTATGCTTCGTTGCACGTTTGTGTGCAACTTTTACGATACATTCACGATAGGATAGAAGCTTTTCTTCCATCTGTACCATTTCGAAAAAATCCGGCGCTGTTTTGTTAATTCACATGCCTTTTTATCATTTCCAAGCACATTCTGCCGTTGTGGTAAGGGCATTTCCACGGACCGGCAATCTCCTGCGTGGGGTCGGGCGTTCCATCCGGCTCCAGCCGATAAAACCACTCCCCGCCGACACGTTGATCAATGATATGCGCTTTGATATAGTCCCACTGTTCGTACGCGGCGGTTAAAAAAGCCGTGTCGCCGCTTTTCTGGTAGGCGTTCACAAAGCCCACAACCGTTTCCGCCTGCACCCACCAAATTCGGCTGGCATCCACTTTTTTGCCGTCCCGCTCATTTTTCAGCGTGCCGTTTTCAAACGCAATCCGCTTGATATTGTTTGCAATATCCAAATCCATCCGCCGGAATTCCTCCGTAAGCACGGGGTTTTCCAACGTTTCGCAAGCCAAATCCATCAGCCATGCCGCCTCAATATCATGCCCAAAGGAATGAATATCCCCCAGAACCTGAAAACGCTGATCAAAAAACACCCGCAGTGCTTGGTTTGTGGCATCGTAAATGCTCTCCCGCACCTGACGCAGCAAAAATTCCAGCCGTGCGGAAACTTTTTGGCTGTGGTTTGCCTTGTAAAGCTCCGTATATGCTTCAATTAAATGCAGAACGGCGTTCATCGTTTTTTCCGCCATAATGCCATTTTCGGAAAGCGCATCGTTGGCAACCGGTTTCCAGTCCCGCGAAAAAGATTCGCCGTAGCCGTATTCGTCCGGCGTTTTTGCTTCCACGTCCGCAAACAGTTTTTCGGCAAGCGCCAACGCTTCCGGTTCGCCGCAAGCGTTGTAATAAGCGCTCAGCGCATAAATTGCAAACGCAATATTATAGGTGTGCTTCATGGAATCCACCGGCTCGCCCTTGTAATTGACCATCCAGTACACGCCGCCGTATTCTTTATCAATGCAGTGGTTTTTCAGGAATTCAAACGCCGCCGCGGCATTTTCCAGACAAGCCTTGTCGCCCAGCACCGCATAACAGCTTGCAAAAAACCACAAGATCCGCGAATGTAAAATCACGCCCTTGTCTGCCTGCCGGTTCACCTGTAAGTCGTAGCTCATATAGCCGTAAAAGCCGCCGTTTTGCTTGTCGCGCAGTGCCGACCAAAACGGAATCAGATGATCTGTCAATTCCTTTCTGCATTCTTCCGCCAACATACCTTCACCCCGTTTACCGGATAATTTTCCGGCATTCCATATAGTATCGTTTATCCTGTGCGTGTCCCATTGAGAACGTTTTGCGGGGCAGTGCGCCATCCCGCACCACCGTGGAGAATAACTCTGTTTTTTTCATTGGCGGCAGGATGATTCCCACACAGCCTTGATTTTTTGCCAGCCGGCGCACGGTATCCGCGCCGTGAATATAATCAATTTTCCCACCATGCGCCCGCACAAAATCATCCAGCGCGTGCTGTACGCTCCCCACAGAGAGCGCCGAGGTAGGTTTTGTAATGGCAAAATCCGCTGCCTGCTCGCCGTAAACCAGTGTCATGCACTGGAGGCAGAGCGTATCCGCCGGCTGTGCGCCCAGCGTTTGCATAAATTCCCGACGGAACACATCCGCATCCACACCGGTGATAATCCGATGGATTGCCTCAAATTCCAGCGCGGGCGAATGCAGATTGACAATCTCCGCCAGCGCCCAGCGCGCAGGGTGGTTTGTCAAATCCTCGTCCGGATGCTGTGCTTTTAACTGCTCGTAGTAGGCTTTCGCGGCGGCAAGGGAATGATTTCCATCCCCGACTGCATAAACCAACGGCGTGGCGCTTTCCTCCTGCTGAGAAAGTTTCCCCAGCGCCTGTAAAACGCCCTCCTGTGCGGATTTTTCCAACAGCCAGCCGGAGATTTCCCCGCCGCCCTGCATGAGCGGGCAGGCATAAACCTGTGTCATCGTTTCTTTCCCCATGGAAAGAGGCTCTATGACGGTTTTTGCCGTATCGTCAATTAAAATCATAATATGGGGAAGTTCCAAAGCCGCCCCGTCGCGGATTTTCACCCGCGGCGGCAGGCGTTCCGGAACGGTTTTTTCCGTGGCACGCACGGGCGTAGTGCTGCCCGGCTGATAATCGTACTGCTCCAAATCAATTGCGCCCACAATGCCGCACCGCAGTTTTCCATCGCTTTGCACACGCTCGGTATAAATCATCGCATCCGGATATGCCATAAAAATATCGCTGTCCAGCATTTCGCGCATGGCTGTATGAATTTCCCCGATTCGTTTCATAACATCGGGTTCTTCCAAATAAACCTCCGGTAAAATCAGCCGCAGGGCGGAGGGGGTTTCCCCGACGATTTCCGCTGTTTCGTGCCAGTATTCCGGCTCGCTGGTGTACTGATCGCAGGCAATCACTGCCCAGTTCTTTTGGTCTTTCTTGCGCGGCAGGAGAATTTCCGCCGCCGTAAATGTGTTGTTTTTCATGCAAAACTCCATAAAACAGGGCGGACTTCAGCTCTCGGCACAGAAATCCGCCTGTGATTTTTACGAAAACCCTTTCGTTATTTGCTGACGGTTTCGTTCGCGCCGCAGCATTTCTTGTATTTTTTGCCGCTGCCGCATGGGCAGGGATCGTTTCTGCCGGGCTTTTTGTTGGAAACAGGCTTGAGCAGGGATTTATCTGCGGTTCGAACCGGCTCCGCTTTCAGCACCTGCTCGCGCTTGGGTTCTTCGTTCTTTTTAATTTGTGCGGTAAAGAGCATCCGAATGGTGTCTTCACAAATGGATTCCACCATGGCATCGAACATGTCAAAGCCTTCAATCCGGTACTCGACCACGGGGTTTTTCTGTCCGTAGGCGCGCAAGCCGATACCGCGTTTGAGCTCGTCCATATCGTCGATATGCGCCATCCACTTGTTATCCACAACCTTCAGCAGAATCACACGCTCCACTTCACGCATCAGCTTGGGCGTGATTTCTTCCTCGCGCTTCGCGTAAAAATCTAACGCGCGCTTGGTGAGCATCTCGGTAATATCTTTCTTAGAAATATCCTCAATTTCCTGTGCGGTGTAATTGAAATCATCGTCCGTGGTAATTAAGCCCATCAACTGGTCGCGCAGACCAACCAGATTCCAGTTATCATGCACATCATCGTCCAGCAGGTAAGCATTGACGGTGTTTTCCACAAAATCGGTAATCATCTTAATGACATACTCATGAATATCCTCGCCGTCCAGCACCTTGGCGCGCTGGGCATAGATAATCTCACGCTGGGTATTCATGACGTCGTCGAAGTTCAAAACGTTCTTCCGGATATTAAAGTTCTTGCCCTCAATCTTCTTCTGGGAAGATTCAATCACGCTGGTAAGCATCCGGCTTTGAATGGGCATATCCTCGTCCACTTTCAGCGTGTTCATCATATGAGTAATCCGCTCGCCGCCAAAAATCCGCATCAGGTCATCTTCCAGTGAAAGGAAGAATTGGCTTTCGCCCTCGTCGCCCTGCCGTCCGGCACGTCCGCGCAGCTGGTTATCAATTCGCCTTGCCTCATGGCGTTCCGTACCGATAATGAGCAGACCGCCCGCTGCTTTCACTTCTTTTGCCTTTTCGCTGATTTCCGCAGAATATTTTTTATACAATTCCTTATACTTTGCCCGTGCATTGAGAATTTCCTCGTCGTCGGTTTCGGCAAAGCCGGTCGCCTCTACGATAATCTCCTCAGGAATTTCCATCTTTTTGAGTGCGGCTTTTGCCAGATATTCGGCATTACCGCCCAGCATAATGTCCGTGCCGCGTCCTGCCATGTTGGTTGCAATCGTCACCGCGCCCAGCTTACCTGCCTGCGCAACGATTTCCGCTTCCTTCTCATGGTATTTCGCGTTCAACACCTCATGCTTGATGCCCTTATTTTTCAGCATACGGGACAACAGTTCGGATTTTTCAATCGAAACCGTACCAACAAGCACGGGCTGACCGGTCTTGTGTGCCTCAATAATGCGTTCAATGACAGCATTGTACTTCGCTTTTTCGGTTTTATACACCACGTCCGGCTGGTCGATCCGAATCACCGGCATATTCGTGGGAACTTCAATCACGTCCAGCTTATAAATTTCGCGGAATTCGTCCTCTTCCGTCAGTGCCGTACCCGTCATACCGGAAAGCTTGCTGTACAGCCGGAAGTAGTTCTGATAGGTAATGGTCGCAATCGTTTTGGATTCGCGCGCGACTTTCACGCCTTCTTTTGCTTCAATTGCCTGATGGAGACCATCGTTAAAGCGCCGTCCAATCATAATACGACCGGTGAATTCATCCACAATCAGCACTTCGCCATCGCGCACAACGTAATCTATATCATTGCGCATCACGCCGTTTGCCTTAATTGCCTGATTGATATGGTGGAGGAGCGTCATGTTTGCCGCGTCCATCAGATTGATCACGTTAAACGCTTTTTCCGCCTTTTTCACACCGGATTTCGTCAGCGTAGCCGTGCGTGCTTTTTCATCAATAATATAGTCGCCGTCCAACAGGTCATTATCCGCCTTGTCGTCCATTTCCACAACCTTAATCGGCTTCAATGTTTTTGCGAAATGGTCCGCAATCTGATACAGTTCCGTAGACTTATCGCCCTGCCCGGAAATAATCAGCGGCGTTCTTGCCTCATCAATCAAAATGGAGTCCACTTCATCCACGATGGCAAAAGAATGTCCGCGCTGGACTTGGTCTTTTTTATAAATTACCATGTTGTCACGCAGATAATCAAATCCGAACTCGCTGTTCGTACCATAGGTAATATCGGCATCATAGGCTGCTTTTTTCTGCTCGCTGGTCATGCCGTTAAGCACCACGCCGATGGAAAGTCCCAGAAAACGATACACCCTGCCCATTTCCTCGGATTGGAATTTCGCCAGATAGTCATTCACCGTTACAACATGAACGCCTTTTCCGGCGAGTGCATTGGCATACGCTGCAAGGCAGGCCACCAGCGTTTTACCTTCACCGGTTTTCATTTCGGCAATTCTGCCCTGATGCAGCACAATTGCACCGATAATCTGCACGGGGAACGGCTTTTTGCCCAGCACCCGATACGCTGCCTCACGGCAAACCGCAAGCGCTTCCGGCAGCACGGAATCCAGTGTTTCCAGTCCGTCCAGCCGATCCTTAAAAATCTGTGTTTGTGCGCGCAACTCCGAATCAGACATTGCCTGATAGGTCGGTTCTAAATCCAGCACCTTTTGCTTGATCGGCTCAATTCGTTTCAATTCTTTTTTACTGTAATTCCCCAGCAGGATATCGATAAATGACATTTTCCAGACCATTCCTTTCTTTTGTTCCCTCCGCGGAACAACCGGCACAAAGTAAATACCGTCGAAAAGCCGCGCGCTTGCACGCACAGCATGATTTTTCAAACCCAACGCTGTGATGCCACAGCATACAAATTATATTATATAACAAATGGTACGAAAAGTCAAACACTTTAGGACAGAAAACTACCGGATTTTTTTCGCTGCGGCATTTT
>DBRO01000074.1:15512-17189 GCA_002306005.1 Ruminococcus sp. UBA1366
GTATCCGTTACCACGGCGGGTTTGCCGAACACATCGCCCAGAATGAGATTCGCGGTTTTTCTGCCGATGCCTGGCAGGGTGGTCAGTTGTTCTATCGTATCGGGAATTTCCCCGCCGAAATCCGCCAGCAGTTTCCGACACATTCCAATAATGCTCTGCGCTTTCGTTTTATACAATCCGCATGGCTTGATGATTTCCTCCAGCTCGTGCAAATCCGCGTTCGCAAAATCCTCTACGCTTTGATATTGCTCAAACAGCGGTTTTGTGACAAGATTCACCCGTGCATCCGTACACTGCGCGGAAAGCCTGCCGGCAATCATCAGTTCATACGGCTTTGCGTATTCCAGCGAACAAATCGCTGCGGGAAAGCGTTCTTTTAGTTTTTCGCACGCATAGCAGGCGAGTTCCTTTTTTTGCTTGAGTGTCATTCTTCCTGCCCCTTTTGCGCAAACGCCAGCATTTCCTCCGGCGTAAAATGATATTTCTTTCCGCAAAAATGACAGCAAACCTCCGTCTGCTCATCCTTTGCCATCTCGGTAAGCTCCTGCCTGCCCAAACTCAGCAGAGCGCGCTCCACTCGCTCGCGGGAACAATCGCAGCGGTATGCCACCGCAAAATCATCCAGCACGTTGGGTTCCAGTCCGGCAAGCGCCATCAGGCTGATTTCCTCCGCAGTTTTGCCCGCATCCAGCAAAGCCGTCACAGACTGCATGGATTGGATATTCTTCTCTATCGTATCAATCGCATGGTCGGGCGCAAAGGGCAGAAGCTGAATCAAAAATCCGCCCGCCTGTTTTACGCTCAAATCAGGATTCACCAGCACGCCCAACGCACAAACCGATGGCACCTGCTCGCTGGTTGCTAAATAATTCGTAAAATCCTCGGCAATTTCGCCGGAAACAATCGGTACCTGTCCGGAAAACGGTTCTTTCAAGCCCAAATCCTTGATCACGCTGAAAATGCCGTCCGTGCCAACCGCACCGCGCACATCCAGCTTGCCCGCCTCGTTCAGGGGAATTTCCACCACGGGGTTCTGCACATAGGCGCGCACGTTGCCGTAACTGTCTGAAACCGCAATCAGCGTACCCGCCGGCCCGCCGCCATTCATGCGCACGGTAAGCGTATCGGTTTCGCCCTTTAAACCAAAGCCCAGCAGCGAAGCGCCCATGGCAAGCCTGCCAGCCGCCGCCGTTACCACTGCGGACGTCTTGTGAATTTTTTCAATCTCCGCGACAAGATCCGTTCCCTCTATCGCACTGCACACCGCAGACGCATCCGCCGTGATGGCGCGTACAATTCTTCCCATATAGATTATAAACTCCGTTTCTATTCTTTCACCGGCTTACAAGCGGCAAATAAAATCCGCTCCGCATCCATTTTTGGAGGCTGGTCGGAATAATCCTCGTACTGTGTAATCTCCGTAAAGCCGCAGTCTGCCAGCATTTGTATTATTTCCTCCGGCGGGTAGGCATATTCCGTAAAATCCTCCGAATACCGCAGGTAGCTCCCGTCCGGCTGTTCTTCAAAAAAATCCAGTGCAATCTCCACCGAGCAGGTTTCAGCACAAAAATCATTCCGCCACGCGCAGAGCAATCCGTCGGTTTCCAGCACAAAATCCCTGCCGCCCAGCACTTTTTCGTGCTTATAGCAGGTGTTCACGTCAAACAAAAACACCCC
>DBRO01000074.1:17199-23118 GCA_002306005.1 Ruminococcus sp. UBA1366
CAAACCACCGCGTCGGCGGGTTTATCCAGCAAAATGCCCGTTAAATCCTGCCGAATCAGCCGGACATTCTGCCCACAGCACTTGGTATACGCGGCGGTGAGCATTTCCTCCGAGGCATCCGCGCCTATGACCGAATATCCATATTCCGCTAGTTTCGCACAAAGCGTTCCCGTGCCGCAAGCGGCATCCAGCAGGCGGTTTCCGCCGCTTTTGCCAAATTCCCCGATCAGTGCGTGCAGACGCGACGCCATACCGGAATAATCCACATTCTCTGTTAACATATCATAAAAACGGGCAAAATCCGCATAGCCGCTCAATCGGATTTCTCCTCCCCGCCGGACTGCTTTTTCGCCAGCCGCTCAAACACGATTTTATAGCCGTCGCTGCCTATATACATGGAGCGGTTCACCCGGCTGATGGTTGCCGTGGAAGCTCCTGTTTCTTTGACGATCTCGCTGTATACATGATGCTCGTTAAGCATTTTTGCCACCTGAAACCTTTGTGCAAGCGCTTTTAATTCCAGCACCGTACACAAATCCTCAAAAAAATCATAGCACTCCTCCTGCGTTTTCAGGCAAAGCACTGCCTCAAACAACGCGTCCAGATTTTTACTTTTCAGCTTACTGTTCATGGTGATTATCCTTTCTGCGTTTGGTTTTTTCATCGAATGCTCTGATGCCTTAATTTTAACATATTAACGTGCGAAAGTAAATACCTTCACAAAGATTTTTGCAAACACGGTTTTTACACGTTTTTTCAAGCATGAATCTGGTAAATTCGTGATTTTTAACGAATTATTCCGGTTGATCTAATAAAATAATACAGTTTTTTGCATAAATGATTGACATTTTTATTGAAACCGTGCTATAATTTAAATGTATTAATCGTTTGTCGGTTCTTTTGTGATTTGTTTATTCCGCGTTTTTGTTTGTCAAGATAGATCAGGTTCGGAAAGGAAGGTCCAGATGGAAAAAAAGATTGACTACGGCAACTATACCGCTTACCGCGAGATGGTCAATTCGCTGACGGGGGAACTCAAAACCCTGCTGATTCTCAGCGAAAGTGTCATGCTTAAAAATACGGCGGATTCCATTCGCGATACGCTGGAAAAAACAGCGAACGAGCATTTTGAAGTCGCAATTGTCGGTGAGTTTAAGCGAGGCAAGAGTACACTCATCAACGCCTTGCTCGGCAAAGAAGTTCTGCCGGCAGATGTCCTTCCTGCTACCGCAACCCTCAACCGTGTTACATACAGTACGGAGCCTTATGTGCAGGTGGAATACAAAAACGGCAATAGTGAGCGCGTAGAAATCGATAAGCTTGAAAACTACGTGACCAAGCTGACAAGCGAATGGGAAATGACTGCGGAAACCGTCCACGAGGCAACTGTGTATTATGACACGGATTTTTGCCGTAACAACGTGGATATCATTGACACCCCCGGCTTAAACGATGATGAGCAGATGACCAATGTCACGCTGTCCATTCTGCCGGAAATCGATGCGGCGGTGTTTGTGATCAGCGCGAATTCCCCGTTCTCCCAATTTGAAAAAGATTTTTTGGAAAAGAAAATGCTCACTTGTGATGTGGGCAGAATTATTTTCGTGGTCAACTGCTTCGGTACGTTCTCCCGCGAGGACGAGGAAAAAATTGTGGAAACCGTACGCGGCAGAATTGCCCGCTATGTGGTGGAAAAAGCCAAACTCGTCATGGGCGAGGATTCCCGCGAGTTTCAGGTTTACATGAATAAAATCGGTATTCCGCGCGTGATTGGCGTGTACGCAAAAAAAGCCCTGAACGCAAAAATCAAGAGCGATGCCGCCATGCTGGAGGAAAGCAATTTCCCTGTTTTTGAAAAAGAACTGGAAACCATGCTCACCAAAGAACGCGGCGCTATTACCTTGCAGATTCTCATCAATAAAATTACCAACACCGGTACGGAAATCCTGAACACGGTCGTCATGCGCGAAAACGCACTGATGATGGAGAAAAACGAGTTCATGGAGCGCTACAAGAACGCGATCGATGAGATTGAGGAGATCCGGACAAAAAAACGTGCGGAATTCGTGAAAATTACCGATTCCGCCAACAAAGTATTTGATAATCTTCAGCCGATTTTGGATAACTACTGGAACCAGATTGAAGCTGCGGCAATGGATGTGATTGACAAGCATCAAATGTCCAAGGACGACTTTAAGCGCGGCAATATGAAAGCCATTTACGACAAGCTGACTGAGAAAATCAAGGAAAACATTGAAACCCGTGCACAACTCATCTGTGAACAGATTCAAAACGAAATCAACTCCGCACTCAGTGACGAGGCAGAACGTCTGCAGTCCTTTGAGGATGAATTCTTTGCCTCCGTGGGCAGAATCCGCGAGATGTTTTCCGTATCCCATAAGGCAAGCGAAAATAAAACTGTGGTGGAAAATATTATCGGTGCGGCTATGGGAACCATCGGTACGGGCGGTATATTCTTAGGCTTCCGCGAGGCGGGTATTAAGGGCGCACTTTTGGGCGGCGGCATCGGTTTCGGCGGATTTTTCTCCATTTTCTATACCGCGATTGCCATCGGCAACCCGGCAACGGTTCCTGTGGCACTGTGCATTATGGCGTTCGCCGGTCTTGCCGGTACGTTTACCGGAAAATTTGCCGTGGATAAAATTCTTGTGAAAGAACGCATTGACCGCTACAAGGAAAACTTCAAAACGCAGGTGCGCAAGCAGTTCCACGAAATGCGCCTCAACACCGACTTCTTTGAAACCGTCAGAAAACAGGTCTTTTCCGCGTTTGAAGGACTCAAAGGCAAAATTGAAAAGGAAACAGAAATTATTCTGCGCGACACGCAAAAAACACTGGACGATTTAAACGCACTAAAGGCGGAAAAAAATGAGGTTTCCCAAAAAGAAATGGAACGCCTACACGGCATTGCCGAACAGGCAAGCCAAATTGTTTCCCAATCCTACACCCTGCGGAAGGAATTTGCCAAGCAATAACCCCGCAGATACTTTCGCCATAAAGGAGAATCTCACATGCTTGATACGGTCGATGGGATTCGGGAAGAAAGCCCGGAGAACCCTCTTTTACAGATAGACACCAATTTTCGGCATTATCTGAACGCCTACACGCGCTCGTTCCAGAACCACATTGTCAACGGCACACTGGACTACGCGTTTGATTCCGATTTTACCGTTCGGCAGAA
Source organism: Ruminococcus sp. UBA1366 (assembly GCA_002306005.1). Classification (GTDB taxonomy): domain Bacteria; phylum Bacillota; class Clostridia; order Oscillospirales; family Ruminococcaceae; genus UBA1366. The sequence goes on from DBRO01000074.1 coordinate 20,402, forward strand.
AATTTCCGGCCTGGTTGGATTTAACAAATTGGCGAAGTCCATTGTTACGCAGGATATTACCAGCGAGGCAAAGCTGTTGTTTCGGAAATTCAATCAGGCAGGGCCGCTGAAATTTCCGGAAGTGTACGATGTCGCGAAACTTTGTGCAGAACGTCTGGAACTAAAACTGCCGATTGTCTTTGTCCGCGATGATGTGGATGAACCGCTGATTTATTCCATTGCCAGTGATATTATCGAACCCTGCATCATCGTTTCCTACGCGCTGGTGAAATTTTGCACAAAAGATGAATTACAACTGCTGATCGGTTGCGAATGCGGTAAACTGCAAAACAATCACTGCCAGTATAATTTCGCCATAACTTATATCAATTATAACAAAAATGTGTATAAACCCGTGGAACGTTCCCACAAGGGGATGATTAGCAACCAGATTGTCTATGCACTGCCGGAATGGATGAAATGCGCGGATATCACCGCCGACCGCGCCGGTATGATTTGCTGTGACAATCCGGAGGATTTCCCCGCATTGCTATACGGAATTTACCAAAAGGGCTTTCTGGATTTCTTTGGCAGAAAAAATCCAGAGTGTAATTACGATAGGGCGATCCAATATGTGGAAAATCACCAGAGTACCTCGGTACGCGACCTGAAACTGGATTCCTCCTATACGCCGATGGATCGCCGGCTGATTGCCGCTTGCCAGTTCTTAAATTGCGAATCCCTTTACAGCTGGCGGCGCGATTTAAAGCCCGCACATTCCCACCCCCTTAATCGGGAAATCTGCGATGCACGCACCAACATGATTGCCGGCATTTCCGATACTGAACGCAAGCCTTAACTTCTTTCATAACACGCACACCACAAAAGAACTTCCTTTGTATTTACCGGAAAGGATGAACAAAAACGCTATGGCTTCTGAAACCGCTTTTCCAACCCCGGAAAAAGACATTTTACAAATCCGGGAACTGATTACCGGCCTTGCCGCTGACCAAACTCTGCGGCAGTTTTTGGGCGACGATTTTTCCGAAAGCCTGCGCGCATGGGATACCGTGATTAAAAAACGCTGTGAAGAGCCCTTCACACTTGTGATTTTGGGCGATTTTAAACGCGGAAAAAGCACCATTATCAACGCACTTCTCGGCAAGGAGCTTGCCCCCATGAACGCTGCGCCCGAAACCTATACGATTAACGAAATTTCCTACGGTGAGGAATCCTCCGTGGAGGCAGTGCTGATCAACGGCGAACGCGTTCCGCTGGAAATGGAGGACATTACACGGGAACGGCTGGAGCCGCTGATGAAGTCCCTGCCGGATAAAATTGATTACCTCGATATTCGGGATAACGCCGAATTGCTCAAAGAGTTGCGGATTGTAGATACCCCCGGGCTTTCGGACTTGGATGACCTGGACCGCAAGGTATCCGGGTATCTTGTCAACGCGGACGCGATTATTTACGTTGCCAGTGCGCTTTTGCCGTTTTCGGAAACCGAACAGTTTTTTTTGAGCGCCCATATCCAGCCTGCACGCTTTGGTATGCTGTATGTGCTGGTAAACATGGTGGATGCACTCAGCACGCGCGAGGACGTGGACAAAATTATGGACCGTTTCCGCCGGATCAGTGAGGAAATTGCTCCGAACGCGGCGGTTTACGGCATCAGCGGAAGCGACGAGTTCAAGCGCAAAATTCGTCGGCTTCGCCCAAAAGATAAGGGCTTTCGCGAATTGTATGAAACGGGATTTCTGAAATTTGAGCTTTCTATCAAGCGGGATATCATCATGCAAAAAGATGTCATCCGCAATCAGCGGGTGTTCGGGCTGATTGCTGGAGCGCTCAGCGATACGCGTGCCAATTTGGAAATGTTCTCAGAAATGTCCGCGCTGGGGCGCAAACAGCTTAGCGATATTTCTGAAATTTTTACGAAGGAATGTGAAACGCTTTCTGAGGCTTTGGAATCCAAAAAGCCCGTTCTGCATATCAGCATTCTGGAAATGCAGCAGGAGGCAGAGCAATGGATGTACGAATTCTTCGCCCGCCTGCGCGAAAGTGTACTTGCCTGCCGGAATCTGGACGAAAACGGCATTGCTGCGGATGATATTGAAAAGTACTTCTACTCTTTTTTGATGGATAAGGTCGGTGAGGCTTACCGCTGCTGTCTGGAAGTCCACCAACAACGCATCAGCGATTTGGTGGAAAACATGAGCGTACAGCTTGCTAAAAAGCTTGGCATTGCTAACCTTTCTTCCGTTTCGCAGTCGCAGTCGTTTGATAAGCTGATGCTGACACTGAACAAGAAAATCACGCGCTCCGTGATGGACGTTAAAATGTTCGGCACCAGCGAAACCTTCCCGCCGGAAACCATGATGAGCTTCCGCGATATTATGAAACGCAAAAAGCAGACGGATATTATCGACATTGTGCTGGATAACTACGATGATATCCGCGCTAATATCGTCAAGGATATTAAAACCGCCTACGAGGAATTCGAGGCAAAGGCGTTTGACCGGCTGGATGGCATTTACCACGCACAAGCAGAGCTGGGCAAGCAGACCATTCAGCAAACACAGGAGATGGTGAGTGCGTTTGATGACGCGCAGATTGAGGAAGTTCTCAAGCACGCGTTTATGCGCCTCAACGCTGCGGAGTCCGTGCTCAAACGCTATCTGCCCTCCGTGACTTTAGAAAACTAAAACAAGCGCTGTCACTTTTTTGTGACAGCG
>DBRO01000074.1:23139-23459 GCA_002306005.1 Ruminococcus sp. UBA1366
ATACGGGCATACACCTGATGTGCGCTGATTGCCGCACCGGCAAGCAATGCTTTCACCGGTTTTACGGTTTGGATGAACTCCCCGGCAAAGGTAACAACCTCGCCGTTAAAGCCTTTTTTGAACCGGTACACCCCATAATTCGGGTGGTTTTCATCCGTATAGAACGGGATTCCCTGAAAATCATACACGTCACAGCCGTTTTCCTGCGCCCAGCAAATCATTGTCCACTGCATGAGATAATTCGGCATGAGATTTCGGTGCTCATTTGAGGATGCGCCGTACACATAGCAGGTTTTTCCCGCATACTGCGTGGTAACTGC
>DBRO01000074.1:23472-24608 GCA_002306005.1 Ruminococcus sp. UBA1366
CTGCGAACGGCAAAGCCGTCCCGCTTGCCGGTTTCCTGCATCAAACGGCAAAAATCGTCCAGCGATTCCTCCCCGCAGACACGGCATTCCACGCCCTTGCGCGTTGCCAGCCGGATATTATACCGCCATTTGCTGTGAAAGCTCGCCAGCAATTCCTCCTGTGTACGCCCGTTGATAAACAGCATATAGTTGTTTCGCGGCTGAATGGTTCGCAGTTCGGGCTTGTCCGGCGTAAACCGAAAGCCACGGCTTTTTAAAAACGAAATCGTGTTCTGGTCGTGTTCCAACACATAAGGGTCGCAGGTAATCCGGTATGCGCCGCAGTCTTTTGCCAACGTGTGAATTTCCTCCATCAGCAAGTCAAATGCCGTTTCGTCCGCAAAATCCCAGACAGGTCCGTGCGGCAAATAAAACAGGCACGTATGCAAAACCGGAATCCGTTTGATTAAAATCAATGCCGCCGCGCAAGGTTTGCCGTCCGCGCCGCGTGTCAGCACGGCTTTGCTCTCCCAGCTGGGTTTTACCCCTGCCCACTGCAAAGATTGCATAAATCCGCCGTTGACATGGCTTTGCACAAAATGCTCGTAAGCCGCCCACTCCGCTTTGTTCTCTCTGTTCACAATGCTCATCTTCCTACCTGCTTTCTATCTTTTCTAATGAAAGCATAGCATGGTTTTGGAAAACAAGTCCGCGCCGCACGGCAAGAAAATTGCAAAAATTATGAAAAGTCCTGCCGATTTGTGTAGGCGGGGCTTTTCGCGTGGTTTCAATTACATTTGCAGGCGAAAGCCTTCAATTCGGTTTGTAATCGGGTTATACACGGTGGTAATCCGCACATTGCTCTGCTGAAAGTAGGATAAAATATTTGTTTTCTCTGCAACAGCATAGTCGGAGTCAACTTGGTCTTTTTCGATTTCTTCCTGTACTGCCGTGATATCTTTGGCAAGAAACAGCATGGTATGATAAATCTTCCCGCCGCTGAATAGAATATCCTGTTCGCTCGGCTCGGTATAAAGGGGCAGTGCGGAAACAATCCCGTAGTATTCCAACATCTCCGCCTGCGTACCCCAAAACCGGACAATGGGGTTTTCCGTGCTGTAAAGAACCTGCATCGTTTCATCGGAATAGGAAACCCC
>DBRO01000074.1:24642-26804 GCA_002306005.1 Ruminococcus sp. UBA1366
GTGCGGTTTGGGCTTCTTCCTGCACATTAAAATACACCGCCACAGAATCCTGCACCACAAAGCTTACCGCCATGGTTTTCCCCGTCACAGACTGATAAGCATAGTCTTTTAAATACAGCGTTCTGCCGTCCTCGGAAACCTGCGCTTCCTCCAAAACATTCGTGAGGTCCTCTGTCGGTGCAATATCGGGATTGGCACCCACGCCCAAGTACACTGCATTTAGAAAAGCCTCGGGCACTCCCATGGAATCCGTAGCATCTCCGTACAGTTCTTCCTTGCCGAACGCCTCCTCAAACGAAACCTTCGTTTGCGCAGTATAGTCCTTCCAGTCGTACAGGACGGGCGCGTTGTTTTCCGTTAAAAGCAAATTTCCGGCATTATCCGCAGCGACTGCTGTTTGCGTTTCCAGCTGTTTACCGGCATACCGGTCGGCAAACCACATCACGGCAAAGCCGGATACGGCAATGACTACGGCACAAAAAATCGTAAAAATGATTTGCTTCATTGCAAAGCTCCTTTCCGTTCCACTGAAAACCGCACTGTGGTGCCTTTGTTTTTTTCGCTTTCAATGGTCAGCAGTCCGCCGTGAATCCGAGCAATTTCCGCGCAAAGCGCCAAACCCAATCCGGCACCGCCCGCCTTTCTGGTGCGGGATTTATCCGCCATATAAAATGGCTCCATTGCCCGTTCTGCGTCCTTCTGGCTCATGCCGATGCCGTCATCACAAACTGCAATTTCCACCCTGCCCGTTTCCGGCAGGTCTTTGCAAAGAATCCGCACCTCCCCGCCTGCCGCGGATGCTTTCATCGCGTTATCTGTAAGATTCATCAGCAGGGATTTTATAAGTTCCTCGTCAGCAAAAATTTCACAATCCACCGGGCGGCATGTCAACGAAAGCTCATGCGAAAGCAGAATCGGCGTCAGCACTGTACCGATATTGTAGAGCAATTCCCGCAGTGCCAAAGGCTTTCGCTCAATCTGCATACTACCCACGGAAATCAGCTCCATTAGCTTGCCGGAAAGTCCCCGCAAGCGTTTGGTTTCCTCCACAATAATACCGGCATACTCTCGCAATTCTTTTTCGCTCACGCGCTTTTTCACACGCAGGATATCCCCAAAGCCCATGATGGAAGTCAGGGGCGTTTTCATTTCGTGCGCCAGATTGGCAATGAAAATTCGGCGGTCTTCCGCAATTTTCTCTAGCTTCTCCACGTTTGTGCCGATTGCCGCGCTCATGGCATTTAAGTTCTTTGAAAGCTCCCGAAACTCCGCACTGCTTGTTTCTTTGAGCCGCACACGATAATCCCCGCCGGCAATTTTTCGCAGCGCCCGATTGGTTCTGGCAAGCGGCTTGAGCAAAAACAGGGTGGTCAGCAACAGAATTGTTGCCGCCGCTGCGGATACGGCAACGCTTGCAATTCCTGCCGTGTGTAGCTGTTCACTGCGCAACTGATAGACCTGCGTCACCGCATAATCCGTCTGAATCCAGAACAATGTGCCATCCAGCGTCAGCGAACTGGTGGTTTGCACATAATATTGCTCGCCGTCCTGCTTGATGCTCTGCAAATACTGATTTTCCGTACTGTTTTGGAAAGCATTTTTATCCACATCCTGAGCGGGCTGTTCTCCCTCCGCTAACACTTCCTGCTCGTCCGCATCAAAACATCGCACGATGTTTTCCTGCGTGCTTTCTTTTGCAAGATATGTTTGAATCACCGCTTTTGTGTCAGATTCGGACAGCAGAATTTTATTTTCGTTCAGCCTTGTATAGGCAACCAGATTTTCAATCTCCCCCCGCGCAACGGAATGCATACGGACTGCGTGGTTCTTTTCCCGTGATAAAGTAGTACGAAAGCTGTTATCCGCCAAAAAATACGAAACCGTATCAATTGCCGCCGTCAATATCACCAAAGAAATCAAAAAAATCTTTTGCCATAGCTTCATATGCGTGTCCTCTCCGGCTTGGGTCAGCCCTCCAGCCGATAACCCAGTTTTGGTATGGTCACCAGCTGATTCTGCAATTTCATTTTTCGCCGCACCTGCTGCACATGGATATCCACCGTTCGACTTTCCCCGCAAAATTCATATCCCCACACACCTGCCAGCAGACGTTCCCGCGTGAGCGCAATGTTTTGGTTTTTCAAGAAAAACACCAGCACGTC
>DBRO01000076.1:0-867 GCA_002306005.1 Ruminococcus sp. UBA1366
AATCAGCAGCGTGCGAAATTCCGCACGGTTAATTGCACCTGTCGCCGTAATGTCGTTGAGCAACCCCATCATTGCGGCGATTGCCGTGTTAAATTTCAATGTTTCAATGTCCGCGCTGACTTTTTTAATCGTCCGGTGGAACGCTCCCTTGAGCGTGTCACGGTAATCGTTCCCGTCCATCACATTGTCCTGCAATGCCCAAATTCTGTCCAAAAACCGCTTGCAGCCCTTAATGCCGGTGGAACTCCACGGTGCAGTCTTTTCAAAATCGCCGATGAACATCTCAAACAAGCGCATGGTGTCCGCACCGTAGGATTCGATTACCTCGTCCGGATTGATCACATTCCCGCGCGACTTCGACATTTTCTGTCCGTCCTCGCCCAGCACCATGCCGTGAGAAGTCCGCCTGCGGTAGGGTTCTTTCATAGAAACCGAACCAATATCGTACAGGAATTTGTGCCAGAACCGCGAGTACAGCAAGTGCAGTGTGGTGTGTTCCATGCCGCCGTTGTACCAGTCCACGGGCATCCAGTAGTCAATTGCCTCTTTGGAAGCCAGCGCCGTATCGTTGTGCGGGTCGCAGTAACGCAGGAAGTACCACGAAGAACCTGCCCATTGGGGCATGGTGTCCGTTTCGCGTTTCGCCGGCCCTCCGCAGTGCGGACAGGTTGTGTTAATAAAGCTTTCCAGTGTTGCCAGCGGGGACTCCCCGTCATCACTCGGCAGATAGCTTTCCACTTCCGGCAACGTTAAAGGCAGTTCGCTTTCGGGAAGCGCAACATAGCCGCATTTCTCGCAGTACACAATCGGAATCGGCTCGCCCCAGTACCGTTGGCGGGAGAACACCCAGTCGCGCAGCTTGTAGTT
>DBRO01000076.1:872-1327 GCA_002306005.1 Ruminococcus sp. UBA1366
CCGTCCAGAAAACCGCTGTTCACCATGGTGCCGGTTTCGCAGTCAGTGAAAGCCTCCTTGGTTACATCGCCACCCTGAACGACTTCAATAATCGGCAGGTGGAAGACCTGCGCGAATTCATAGTCGCGGGTATCATGTGCGGGAACCGCCATAATCGCACCCGTGCCGTAACTCATCAAAACATAATCGGAAATAAAAATCGGAATCTCCGTGCCGTTCACCGGATTGATTGCGCGAACGCCGGCAAGCATAACGCCGGTCTTTTCCTTGGCAATTTCCGCCCGTTCAAAATCAGATTTGCGCGCGCTTTTTTCCTGATAAGCACGGATTTCATCCAAATTGGTGAGCTTGTCCGCCCACATGTCAAGGAACGGATGCTCCGGCGCTATGACCATGTAGGTTGCGCCAAACAACGTGTCTGGACGGGTGGTGTAAATTTTCAGCTTGTCGCCCGC
>DBRO01000076.1:1336-2103 GCA_002306005.1 Ruminococcus sp. UBA1366
TCTAAGTAATCCACTTCGGCAAGGTCGTCAATCAACCGCTGTGCGTATTCGGTAATTTTCAGCATCCATTGGCTCTTTGTTTTGCGAATCACCTCGTGTCCGCAGCGTTCGCAAACGCCGCCCACAACTTCCTCGTTTGCAAGCACCACCTTGCAGGAAGTACACCAGTTGACCGCCATTTCTTTTTTATAAGCAAGCCCTTTTTTAAACATTTGCAGGAAAATCCACTGCGTCCATTTAAAATAATTCGGGTCCGTCGTGTTAATTTCCCGCTCCCAGTCAAAGGAAAGCCCCAGTGCTTTGAGCTGTCCTTTAAAGCGTGCCACGTTATTTTTCGTTACAATTGCCGGATGAATTTTGTTCTTAATCGCGTAGTTTTCGGTTGGCAATCCAAACGCATCCCAGCCCATGGGGAACAGTACGTTGTATCCCTCCATGCGGCGCTTTCTCGCGACAATATCCATCGCCGTGTACGGGCGCGGATGTCCCACGTGCAGCCCCTGACCGGACGGGTAGGGGAATTCCACCAACGCGTAAAATTTCGGCTTGGAATAATCCGTGCCGGCGGCAAAGGTTTTGTTTTCGTCCCAGATTTTCTGCCATTTTGCTTCAATCGCGGCAAAATCGTACTTCATTGGTTCATCAGTCCTTTCGCAAAAATTATACCGTGTCCATTACTCTAAAAATTGTTCAATCGGAATCATTTCGCCGTCGCTCCACAGCTTTTCTAAATTATAAAAGCTGCGGGTTTCTTTATAAAACACATG
>DBRO01000076.1:2146-4666 GCA_002306005.1 Ruminococcus sp. UBA1366
GTCTGCGTGGTGGAGGTTCCGTTGGCAATCAGGAAATAATCGGAGAGTATCGTTAAATCGCGGATTTTAATCAGCTGAATATCCTCCGCCTTTTTCTTGTCCAGCGTCTGAATCATCAGCCGGAGCTTTTCGTCCTGTGTCATCTGCTTCTTCCTTTCAGTTTTGGTTTTAAGCCGGCTTTCACGGCAAGTGCAGTGTATTGGTTGTAAGCCGCCATGGTTTGCGGCGGAATGGTATTCATCCGCGCAACGGAATCGGCAACGGAGAATTTCAGCGCCTCATACATTGCAAGGTCGAGATCCACAAACGCAAGCTTGCGCATTCGTTTCACGTCCTTGTAATCGCGGTCAATGGAAATCAAATCTGCCAGATATAAAATCTGTTCCAGCAAACTCATACCGTCGCGGGCGATGGTGTGGTAGCGAATGGCACTTAAAATATCCGGATTTTCAATGTGGAAATCGGATGCCGCCAGCTCTGCTCCCGCCACAGCGTGAAAAAGTGCCGGCGTGTGCTGTTCAATCTCGCAAACCTCCCGCGCCGAACCTAATACCAGCGCACGTTGCTGTTCTATGGGTAGTTCCTTTGCGTTGTCGTGTAAAAGTCCCGCCACATAAGCGTTGTCACGGTCCGCACCATAACGGTCGGCAAGCCGCACCGCCTCCATCGCAACATTCAAAGAATGTGTGTAGCGCTTTTTGGACATCCGCCCCTGCAAAATTTCCTTGTATTGTCCGATTATTTTCTTATTCAGCAAGCTTTGTGAACAGTCCTTCCCGCACCGGTTTACGCTTGATAAAGCCGGTGTTCCATAATGTATTGTACTACCGATTGCGGTAAATAGCAAGAGCAATCCTGCTTTTTTTTCAGCATTCCGCGTATTTGTGTGGAAGAAACTGGAAACTGCTCTGCCTCCATCAGCGTAATTTTTCCGCCCGCAGCACGCAGTTTTTCCGCCATGCCGAATAACGCTGTGTCCGGCTCGCGCGAAAGCGCCGCAAGTTCACAACGCATCAGGATTTCCTCCCAGCAGTACCAAGTCATAAACGACAACAGCATATCGCCGCCCATTACAAACACAAATTCGTCCTGCGGATATTCTTCGCCCAGCCAGCGCAGGGTATGCACGGTGAAGGTTTTTTGCGCCTGTTTTGCCTCATAATCGCAAATCTGTGCCTGTGGAATTTCCACAAATGCAAGCCGGCACATCGCCAGTCGGTCGGCGGCAGGGGCAAGCCCCGGTGCGTTTTTGTGCGGGGGAATCCCCGCCGGCAGGATCAGCATCCGGTCTAACTTGCACGCATCCAACGCAAGCCGCACCGCGCGGATATGTCCTGCGTGTACGGGATTGAACGTGCCGCCAAAAATCCCCGTGCGGCGCCTTTTGCCCGTCATTTCGGCAGAACAATCCGTTGCTTTTCCGGATTTTTTTTATAAAGAATCGCCTTTGCGCCAATCACCTGTACCACTTTCGCGCCGGTTTTTCCGGCAATTTCACGGGCAATTTCCCCCGCATCTGCAAAAGCGCTGTCCAGCACGGAAATCTTCATCAGTTCGTGTACCCGTAAATAGTCTTCTACCTGTACGCATAGCGCATCGCCCACGCCGCCTTTTCCCACTTGAAAAACCGGTGTTAAGCCGTTTGCCAGGCTCTTTAAATATGCCCGTTGTTTTGAAGTCATCATATCTTCCTCTCATAATTCGGTGCGGTTTCGCGCAGGAATGTTTCAAATTCCGCAAGCGCCCGCGCCCGGTGACTGATTCTGTTTTTTTCCTTTGGTGCAATTTCCGCAAAGCTCCGCGTTACGCCGTCCGCGCAGTCATACAGGAAAACCGGATCGTAACCAAAGCCGTTTTCCCCGCGTGGAGAAAAACCAATTCTGCCCGCGCATTCCCCGCGGAAAAACCGCACCCCGTCCGCGCCGGCAAAGCATAGCACGCAAACAAATTTCGCCCCGCGCCGTTCTTCGGGAACGCCCTCCAGTTGTTTTAGTAAAAGCTCTGTGCGTTCGCGGTCGGACTTCCCGCCGCCAAACCGTGCGCTGAAAATCCCCGGCGCACCGCCCAGCGCATCTACGCAAAGCCCGCTGTCATCCGCCAGCGCGTGGGAAATTCCCCCCGCCGCCGCTTGGTACGCCGCTTCTGACTTTATCTGCGCGTTTTCTTCAAAGCTCGTGCCGGTTTCCTCCGGCTCGTCCGTAATGCCCAAATCCGCCGGCGAAACCACTCTCAGCCCAAAAGGGGAGAGCAGTGCGGAAAATTCCCGGAGTTTGCCTTGGTTGTGTGTTGCAATTAGAATCTTTCCCATATGATGTACCTATTCAAACAGCGCGTCGGCAAAATCCTTCGCCGAAAACGGNNATCTGTGATGGAAATAATAATCCCGCCCTTTGCCGTGCCGTCCAGCTTCGTTAAAATAATGCCCGTAATATCCGCAACCTCGTTGAATTGCCGCGCCTGATTCACCGCGTTCTGTCCGGTGGTGGCGTCCAGCGCAAGGAGTACCTCCAGCGCACAGCC
>DBRO01000076.1:4688-5004 GCA_002306005.1 Ruminococcus sp. UBA1366
GTGTCGCAAATTACCACATCCGCCGCGCGGGACTTCGCTGCCGTCAGCGCATCAAACACCACCGCCGCCGGATCAGAACCCTCCCGGTGTTTGATAATATCCGCACCCGCACGTTCCGTCCAAACTTCCAGCTGGTCAATTGCCGCCGCACGGAACGTGTCCGCCGCCGCAACAATCACCTTTTTGCCTTCGTTTTTAAGCTGATAAGCAAGCTTTCCGATGGTCGTGGTCTTGCCCACACCGTTCACGCCAATCACAAGAATTACGGAGGGCTTTGTGGATAAATCCAGCGGTTGGTCCTCGCCCAACAGCTCGG
>DBRO01000076.1:5013-6288 GCA_002306005.1 Ruminococcus sp. UBA1366
ATTTTTGCGGAAGTCCCCACGCCGATGTCGCTTAAAATCAGCGTTTCTTCCAGTTCCTCAAACAGCTCCTCATCAATCTTCGTGAATGAATTCAGCAAGCGTTCAATCCTGCCCATAAACGAATCCTTCGTCTTTTTTAAGCCTGAACGCAGCTTTTCAAATAAGCCCATGCAATCCCTCCGTTGTGAATTATTTTGCCTCGGCAAGGCGCGCACCCTCGCCCGCATCCATGCGTAACAGGCGGGAAATACCCTTTTCCTGCATGGTTACGCCGTACAGCACGTCCGCTTCTTCCATCGTACCGCGGCGGTGCGTAATCGTAATAAACTGTGTGGTGTTCGTAAATTTTCGCAAATACTGCGCGTACTTCACCACGTTTACGTCATCCAAAGCCGCCTCAATTTCGTCCAGCAAACAAAATGGCGACGGGTGTACTTTTAATATTGCAAAGTAAATCGCAATTGCTACAAACGCCTGCTCGCCGCCGGAAAGCAGCGAAAGGCTGTTAATCAGTTTGCCGGGCGGTGCCACTTTAATATCAATGCCGCATTCCAATACGTTTTCCGGGTCGCAAAGCACCAACTCCGCCTTGCCCCCGCCAAACAGCTCCACAAAAACCGTCTGGAAACTCCGGTTGATTTTCTCAAAATTCTCCGTGAAAATCCGCTTCATGCTTTCGGTTAATTCCTCAATCAGTCGGGTTAGCTCTGCTTTGGATTTCAACACGTCTTTGAGCTGTCCGCTCAAAAATTCATACCGCTCGGAAACCTCCGCGTATTCGTCAATTGCGGCAAGATTGACCGTGCCCAGCGCTTTGATTTTGGATTTGTATTCCGCCAGCTGCCGGTCAGCCGCGGCTCTGTCAGGAATCGGCTGTGCTGTGGCAATCGCCTCTGTGCGGGTCAGCGTGTATTGCTCCCACAAAGCCGCAAGGATCCGGTCGCATTCCTCGTTCAAGGAAGTCCGCTTTTCCGTCAGTTTTGCCGTTTCGCGGGTTGCCGCCTCTTTTTCCTCGTTTTTGCCTTTTAAAAGCGCCCGCTGTTCGCCGGAAACCCGCTCCAACGCCTGTTGTTTTTCCACCAGTCCGGCAATTTGCGCGTGAATGGCATCAATCCGATCTTTTGCACCCGCTGCGTTTGTGCGAATCTTTTCAATCTGCACGTTTTTGTCCGTAATCTCCTGCTCATGCGCGGAAATCTCCGCCTGACGTGCCGTGGTATCCTGCTCGGAGGACGCAATCGCCTCACCCAGCTGTTCCATTGAAAGCACACAAGC
>DBRO01000076.1:6341-6533 GCA_002306005.1 Ruminococcus sp. UBA1366
CCGTTCTGCGGCTTCAATTTCCTGCTTCACCTTTGCAAAACGTGCGCAGTTTGTTTCCAATGCCGCATTTTCGGCGGAAAGCTTCTGCTCCAATGCCGCCTTTTGTGCCGCAGACCCCGCCTGCTTCTGATCCAGTTCCGCAAAAATCTCCTGAGCGCGGCGCAAATCCGCCTGTGCCACCAAAAGCGCCCG
>DBRO01000076.1:6564-8031 GCA_002306005.1 Ruminococcus sp. UBA1366
GAATTTTCCCCGGTGCTCCGTGCGTGCTTCGTTTTGCCTTTGAATTTCCACAGTCAGGTCTTCAATTTCATTTTTTCGTGTAAGAATCCCCGTACTGCGCGCCACACTGCCGCCCGTAAACGAACCGCCTGCGTTGATCACCTGCCCGTCCAGCGTCACAATACGGAATTTATACCCAAATCGTTTGGCAATCCGCGTGGCACTGTCCAGATCTTCCGCTATACAAATTCTTCCCAAAAGAGACTTGATAATACCGGCAAACCGTTCTTCCGCCGTGACAATCTGCGAGCCCAGCGCCACATAGCCCTCGCAGTCGGAAAGCCCGCTGAAAGTAAGCTCCGTGCCGTGTACGGTTGTCACAGGTAAAAATGTTGCCCGCCCTGTATTGGTTTCTTTTAAAAATCGGATACAGCGCTTTGCTGCGTCCTCGTTTTCAACAATGATGTTGTGCAGTGCGCCGCCCAGCGCGGTTTCCACCGCGACGGAATACGCCCGCTCCACGGAAATCAACTGCGCCACCGTGCCGTGAATGCCGGAAATCCGCCCCTGCCGCTGTGCCTTGGCAATCTCCCGCACACTGCGCGAAAACCCTTCCATGGAGTTTTCTAAATCGTTTAAAATCCCCAGCTTTTGGCTTAATTCCCGTACTTTCATTTCCGCCTGCTGAAATGCCGCCCGACTGGTTTCGCGCTGTGCTTTTTTGTTTGCCAGCAATTTTTCCATGCCGGAAAGCACGTTCTTCTTGTCCGCTACCGACTGCGTCAGCGTCTGTGTCAGCGCCGAAAGCCGTTCCTGTTCTGCCCGACTGTTCTGCCGGCTCTCGTCCAGTTTGGTATCAAAATCCTCGGAGGAACGCAGCAGCTCCTCGTATTCAGCAATGCTGTTCTTCGCGTTTTCCGTCTGGAATTCCAGCTGGGATTTTTCTATGTACAGCCCGTTTAGGCGCTCGGTCTGCGCTTTTAGGGATTCGTCCGCCCCCACGGCTTCTTCGCCGTGCTTTGCCAGCCGTGCCTGTGTTTGGGCAATCTGCTCGTCCATTTCGCGCCGCTTTGCTTGAATCTGTTCCATTTCCGCCTGCCGCTTGCGCGTTTCGCCCGCCAGATATTCCCGCGAGGATGCCGACCGCCGGATTTGCTCTTTTGCCGCCGCAATCCGTTCACCAATGTGCTTGAGGTCGTTTTCCAGCACGGCAATTTCCGCCATGGAATGGCTGGTTTCCAGTTCAATTTCGTGAATCTGCTCGCGCCGTTCCTCCACTTGCTGGGCAAATGCCGCAGACTGCTCTAAATTTTCCTGAATCCGTTCCTCGGCGGCTTCAATTTCCCGCGCAAGCACCTCATATTCGTTTTCCGCAATCAGCAGTTTTTCCTCTGTTGCGGTGAGGGCATCACGCAGGCGGGTTAATTCCGCCACCCAAACAGAAATCTCAAGCGTTCGTTTTTGCGCGTCCAGTTCGGTGAATTTCCG
>DBRO01000076.1:8174-9702 GCA_002306005.1 Ruminococcus sp. UBA1366
TCGCTCTCACCCGTGCGGTATAATTTTCGCGAAACCGCCACCACATCGCTGTCCTCGGAGAGGGCGCGGTCGGTGTTGTCTATATTGAGTGTGACTTTGGCAAAACCGACCGCACGCCGCACCTGTGTGCCGGAGAAAATCACATCTTCCATTTTGCCGCCGCGCAGGGTTTTGGAGGACTGTTCGCCCAGCACCCAGCGCATTGCGTCACCGATATTGCTTTTGCCGCTGCCGTTGGGACCGACCACGGCGGTCAGCCCTTTGTCAAATTCCAGCGAAATCTTATCGGGAAAGGACTTAAAGCCCTGCATTTCCAAGGATTTTAAATACAAACTGCCACTCCTGTTCGTAGGGAATCATTGAAAAACTACTGCGTTACATAGCCCATCAGTTCCAGCGCTTCCTTTGCTGCAAGCTGTTCGGCATTCTTTTTGGATTTCCCCGTGCCCTCGCCAATGGGGTTGGAATTGAGCATTACCTGCACGGTGAACGCTTTGTCATGGTCAGGGCCGCTTTCGCATTTCAGGAAATACTCCACGCGCTCCTCGGGATTTTTCTGAATAATTTCCTGTAAAATCGTCTTGTAATCCTGAAAGCCCGCCTGCTTTGTTTTCGTAATCGCATCGGGAATAAAGCGTAGAATGTGCTTTTTTGCCGCTTCCATGCCGCCGTCCAGATACATTGCGGCAATCACAGCCTCAAATGCGTCCGAAAGAATGGACGGGCGCTCTCTGCCGCCGGTGTTTTCCTCGCCCTTGCCCAGCATGAGGTGCTTGCCCAAATTTAGCTCCAGGGCGAATTCGTACAGGGATTTTTCGCAAACCAAAGCTGCCCGCAGCTTGGTTAAATCGCCCTCCGGTAAATGGCTGTAATGCTCAAAAATATATTCCGATACCACAATTGAAAGCACCGAGTCGCCTAAAAATTCCAAACGCTCGTTGCTTTTGCGGTTTTTTTTGTTCTCATTTGCATAGGACGAATGCGAAAGCGCCTCGTAAAGCAGCTTTCGGTTGTGGAAATGATACCGCAGTTCTTCCTGCATTTCGTCCAAATTTTTTTCCGTATCCACGGCTTGTAACTCCTTCTTCCCGTATCAGGATTGTGCCAGCGCTTCAGCGGAAGCCTGTGCTTTTTGTGTGCGTAAAATTTCCAGTGCGGCGGAAATCTCCCCGCCCACATCGTTTTCCACATACTGCTTTGCCTGTCGGATGGCGTTGTAGAAAGCCTTTTCTTTGGAGCTTCCATGCGCCTTAATCACTGGCTTTGCCGCACCCAGCATCGGTGCGCCGCCGTATTCGGAATAATCCACGCGCTTCTTGAACGCCTTGATTTTGTTCAGCAAAATCGCCGCCGCAATTTTGGCGGAAAATCCATCCGTCAGCATGGTTTTCAGTTCGCCGGAGAAAAATTTCCCCATGCCCTCGTAGAGCTTTAACAGCAGGTTTCCGGAAAATCCGTCCGTTACTGCCACATCACAGCCGCCCAAAGGCAGTTGGCGCGCCTCAATATTTCCCCGGAAATTCACCGG
>DBRO01000076.1:9732-10320 GCA_002306005.1 Ruminococcus sp. UBA1366
ATTTTATTCATATAAGCACTGCCCATCACGCCGAATTGCACAAGCATTTCCGGACGGCAGTCCGCGTTTGCGCCCACGTCCATGAGCATAACCGGTCGGTTCGCTGTGGGCATAATCGTCGCCAACGCACAGCGCTTAATGCCCTTCATGCGCTTGACGATAAACGTCGCGCCCACCACCAAAGCACCGGTCGAGCCGGCAGAAACAAACGCATCGCCCTTGCCGTCCGCCAGCATCTGCATTCCCACCGCCATGGAGCAGTCCTTGCGGGATTTTAAAATCTCGGTTGGTTCTTCGCAAACGTCAATCACGCTTGCCGCGTGTTCAATTTTCAGCGCGGAAATATCCAGTTGATTTTTCTTCGCGCAGTCGCGGATTTGCCAGTCGTCCCCCACAAGGGTAATGTCAATGTGAAAATCCGCCGCCGCGCGAATCGCACCGCGCAGGACTTCCAAAGGTGCGTTGTCGCCGCCAAATGCGTCAATGATGATGTTCATGTGTGCCTCCGTTCGTTGTGCCGGACAACAGCTTGTCCAGCTCGTCCAATCCGCGTGCTGCCAGCGCCGCATAGCGCTGTTTTTTGTCGCG
>DBRO01000076.1:10334-10543 GCA_002306005.1 Ruminococcus sp. UBA1366
CCCAGCATGGTCGTCTGCGGCAAAATCAAAGCCGTCCTGCCGCTTGCGCGCAAATAGCAGTTGATACCGGCAAGAATCCCGCTTGCCGCCGATTCGATGTAGCCCTCCACGCCGGTCATCTGTCCGCCAAAGAAAATTTCCGGTTGCTTTTGCAGGGAAAAATCCGCACCTAGCAGTTTGGGCGAATTTAAAAACGTGTTGCGGTGCAT
>DBRO01000076.1:10639-14757 GCA_002306005.1 Ruminococcus sp. UBA1366
CCAACCGGCTTTAACGGCCCGTAGCGAATGCTGTCCTCACCGCGCTTTGCCAGCACCTCAATCGGCATACAGCCCTCATAAACGCGAAAATGCTCTTTTTCAAATGCTTTTAGCGGTACGGTTTCGGCAGAAACCAGCGCAGAATGAAACGCCAAATACTCATCCTTGTCCATCGCGCAGTTAATGTAATCTGCCTCGCCCCTGCCGTAACGGGAGGCAAAAAAAATCCGTTCCTGATCAAGGCTTTCAAACGTCACAATCGGCGCCGCCGCATCGTGAAAGCTCAAAGCCTCCTCCCCGCAAAGGGACTGGATTTTTTCCGCAAGCGCATCAGAGGTCAAAGGCCCCGTGCAAATTACCGTGTATCCGTCCGGAATGTCCGTTACTTCTCCGGAGAGAACCGTAATCTTTTCATGCCCGCGAATTTTTTCCGTNNCGAACCCAGCCGGCGCATTTCTTCTTTTAACATCCCCGCCGCGGAATCCACCCGCTCCGCTTTCAACGAATTGGAACAAACCAACTCCGCAAAGCCGTCGTATTTGTGGGCAGGGGAGTGCTTTTGCGGTTTCATTTCGTATAAAAAAACCGTACAGCCGCGGTTTGCAAGCGCCCAAGCCGCCTCACAGCCGGCAAGCCCCGCCCCAACGACGTTAATCCTCATTCGCCATGTCCCTTTCGTAGCCGCAGTCCGGTTTGTGACAGAGCAGTTTGCCCTTTTTGCCGCCCTTGTTAAAGAGCGTGGAGCCGCAGGTCGGGCAAAGCTGGTCGGTGGGGGTGTCCCACGTCATAAACGGGCATTCGGGGTTTTTTTCACAGCCGAAATACTTTTTGCCCTTTTTCGTTTTCTTAATTAAAAGCTTGCCGCCGCAGAGCGGACAAGTCCCGCCGCTCTCCTGCACCAGCCGCTTGGTATTTTTGCAGTCCGGAAAGCCCGAGCAGGCAAGAAATTTGCCGAACCGCCCGATTTTTATCACCATTGGCTTGCCGCAAAGCTCACAAATCTGGTCAGTCGCCTCATCGGGAATCTTCACACGCTTGCCGTCCATGGCGGTTTCCGCCTCCGTCAACGCCGCGGAAAAATCTTTGTAGAAATCATCCAGCGTTTTCACCCAGCTGGTCTTGCCCGCCTCCACGCTGTCGAGGTTGTTCTCCATGCCGGCAGTGAACTTCACATCCACAATTTTATCGAAATGCTCTTTCATCAGTTCTGTTGTCACTTCGCCCAACGTGGTGGGCTTTAACTGCTTGCCTTCGCGCTCCACATAACTGCGCTGCAAAATCGTTGTAATCGTCGGCGCGTAGGTCGAAGGCCGCCCAATGCCGTTTTCCTCAAACGCCTTTACAAGGGTTGCCTCCGTGTAGCGTGGAGGCGGTTGGGTGAAATGCTGTGTGCCGTCCAGCGACTGCACGTTCAGCACATCGTTTTTGGCAATCGGCGGCAGCATACTGCTTTTTTCGCCGCTGTCGTCCTTTGCTTCTTCATAAAGCACGGTAAATCCGTCAAATTTTACGGAATTCCCAGTTGCACGGAATCCGCATCCCGCCGCATCAATGTCCACGGAAACCGTGTCCATCAGGCAATCCGCCATCTGGCTTGCAATAAAGCGTTCCCAAATCAGCTTGTAAAGCTTAAACTGATCGGTGGATAAGCCCTTGTCCTTAATGGCATCCGGCGTCAAATCCGGGCGGCTGGGGCGAATTGCCTCGTGCGCGTCCTGAGAATTAGCTTTTGTTTTGTATTTTTTTGGCGCAGGGGGAATGTACTTCTCCCCGTATTTGCCCGAAATATAGCTGTAAGCATTCGCCCGTGCCTCATCGGAAACCCGCAGGCTGTCGGTTCTCATATAGGTAATCAAACCGGTCGGACCAATGCCGGCAAGGTCAATACCTTCGTATAATTCCTGTGCGGTTTTCATCGTCCGCCGCGCCTGGAATCCCAGCCGGCGGGATGCCTCCTGCTGNNATAAAATCCGCACCGTCCAGCCGCGCTAAAATCTCATCCACGGAAGCCTTGTCGGGGAAATCCATCTTTTTTCCATCCACGTTCACCAGCTTGCCGGCGAATGCCTTTTTGCTGGAAGGTGCCGTGAACATCGCATCAATCGTCCAGTATTCCTGCGAAACAAAATTGCGAATTTCATTTTCGCGGTCTACAATCATGCGAACCGCAACCGATTGTACCCTGCCTGCGGAAAGACCCCGCCGCACTTTTTTCCAAAGAAAAGGGGAGAGCTTGTAGCCCACAATGCGGTCCAAGATTCTGCGTGCCTGTTGGGCATTGACTAAATTCAAATCAATGCTGCGTGGGTGTTCCATGCCGGCATGAATGCCGGATTCCGTGATTTCATTGAACGTCACACGGTTTTTATCGGCAATATCCAAGCCAAGCAGCTGCGCCAAATGCCAGGAAATCGCCTCTCCCTCACGGTCGGGGTCACCCGCCAGCAAGACCTGTTCGCTCTTTTTAGCTTTCTTGCGGATATCACGAATCAGCGCCTCTTTGCCCTTAATGTCCGTGTATTCCGGCTGAAAGCCGTGCTCTATATCAACGCCGATTTTCGATTTCGGCAGGTCGCGCAAATGCCCCATGGACGCCACAACCTCGTAATCTCCTTTTAAATAGCGCTTAATCGTGTTCACTTTGGTTGGGGACTCCACAATAATCAGTTTTGACAATCTCATTCACCGTTCCTGTAAGTAAAGTATACCGGATTTCTGTTTTCTGGCAGCCGCTTAGCGTAACGCATAACGATTGCCTGCCAGTTTCACCACCAAACCGGAAAGCTCCAGTTCCGTCAGTTCCGTTAAAATTTCAGAAATATCTGTTTCCAGTTCCGCGGCGAGTTCATCCGCCATCCGCGCGCAGCCGGCAATTGCCGTCCAGAGTTTTTCCTGAAACGCCGTTAAATCCGCCGGCATCGTATCCGGACCGGATTTTTGAGCCGGCTCGGGGTGCTCATGGTCATCATCGCGAATGTCCAACTGCGAAACAAACTCCCGGACTTCCTCGCTGCGGACGGAATAATCGCTGACGTCCCGCGCGAAATGAAACCGGTGGGAATAGCTGTTGTGATATTCAAACACAATATCCTTGCCGGAGAACAGCGGGATTGCGCCATCGCGCAGCAAATCCATCATGCCGAGGTAGCGCCTGTCAAAGATATCATGCGGCGGAATACAAAAAATATCCCGTCCTTGTGAAAGCGCATGGCTTACCGTGTTGAGCGCGCCGCTGGTTTCGGATGCTTCAATCACCGCCACGCCAAAGCTTAAACCGGAAAGAATCCGGTTGCGCGCCTTAAAATCCGTGTAAACCGGCTTGTGCGCAGGAAAGTATTCTGAAATCACCGCGCCGCTTTGGGCAATTTTGCGTTTCAACTCGCTTGTGCCTTTGGGGTAATCATATTCCAGCCCAGAGGCCAGTACGGCGACTGTTCTGCCGCCGTTTTCAATTGCCGCAGTATGTGCCGCGGTGTCAATGCCGTGCGCAAAGCCGCTGATCACGGTAATATTCGCCCGTGCCAAATCCCGGCATACGTTCGTGCAAACCTTCAGGGAATAATCCGAGGGCTTGCGCGCACCCACCACACCAACGGAGATGCCCGCGTCGATGAATTCCAGACCGCCATAGGCAAACAGCACCGCCGGCGGGTTGTAAATTTCCCGCAGCCGCTGCGGATAGCCAACACTGTCGTAACCATAAAGATTGATGCCCTTTTTGTCACAGTATGCCCGAATTTTTTCGCATTTTTCCAAATCAACTGATCGCACCGCCCGAATTTCTTCTTCAGTCAGACCGTATTCGTTGCCATCGGAAAGTGCAAGATAGCAGTCCGCCGCATTATCAAAGCGCGCAACGGCTTCCCATTTACGGGGGTTTGCCGGGCCGAACACCACCGTCAGCCACAGCCAGTAAATCAGGTTGGAATCCATCGTCAAGCCTCCCGTCAAAAAAATAAAATCTGTTATCGAAACATCTCCCAAAGCAAAATTGCCGCCGCAGCGGACGCATTGAGAGAGTCCATGTTACCATGCATTGCAATTGTTATTTTTTTGTCGCACAAGTTCGCGTCCAATTCCGAAAGTCCGTTGCCCTCGTTGCCAATCACCACCGCGCA
>DBRO01000076.1:14806-16915 GCA_002306005.1 Ruminococcus sp. UBA1366
CAGCCGAAACAAGCTGCCCATGGTTGCTCGAACGGTTTTGGGATTGTACAAATCACAGCAGTCCTGCGTGAGAATCACGCCGGAAATCCCTACCGCATCGCAGGTGCGGAGCATGGTGCCAAGATTGCCCGGATCCTGAATCCGGTTGAGCACCAGATATTTCCCGTTACTATCTATTTTATCAGCAGATAGCAGTTTGTCAAGTGTTTTTGCAGCCGCAAATACGCCCTGCGGATTTTTTGTGTCCGAAAGCCGCTGTGCCATTGCCGGAGAAATCTCATAAAAACGCCCATCCGCAGCCTTCCGGAGTGCATCAAAATCCAGTGCCTGCGCGTATTTTTCCATTGCCTCAGCGGTTGCCAAAGCATAGAGCAAAGGCGTTTTCATGTGTAACGCATCGCGAACCAGCCGCACCCCCTCCAATGCAAACGCGCCCTCCGCGCGGCGAAATTTCACCGCATCCGAGAGCTTTTTGTAGTGTTTGAGTGTGGGATTGTCCTTTCCGGTAATCATCAGCGCGTTGCGACCTCATTTCTTCCGGCGCATAGGCAACAGATAGAACAAAACACGCACAGGCTTGTTTGTGCGTGTTGCATCATTAGTTCAAAGCTGCCTTGGCTTGTTCCGCAATTGCCGAAAAACCAGCGGCATCGTTCACCGCAATTTCGGCGAGCATTTTTCTGTTCAGCGGAATGCCCGCTTTTTTCAAACCATTCATCAGCGTGGAGTAATTCATGCCGTTTAGCTTTGCCGCGGCGGAAATTCTTGTAATCCACAAGCTTCTGAAATCTCTTTTCTTTTGCTTTCTACCAATATAGGCATACTGGCCGGACTTCATGACCGCCTGTTTTGCCATTTTAAAATGCTTGCTTTTTGCGCCGAAGTAACCCTTTGCAAGACGCAGGGTCTTGTTTCTTCTCTTGCGCGTCATCATTGCTCCCTTAACACGAGCCATTTGAATAACCTCCTGAATTTAATAGAATCGGTTTTTGCGTTGTGCCCGTTATTTGTAAGGGATTAACGCCTTCACATTCTTGATGTTGGTGTCATCCGCATAAGCGCCCACGCGCGCAATTCTCTTGCGCTTTGTCGCTTTCTGCGTCAGTCTGTGTCTTTTGTTGGTGTGCTGGAATTTCACCTTGCCGGTGCCGGTTGTGGAGAACCGCTTCTTGGCGCCGGAATGAGTTTTGATCTTTGGCATTGAATTTTATCCTCCTTAATTGATTACTTGGCAGCCTTCGGAGAAACAAACATAACCAGACTGCGCCCTTCCATTTTTGAGGGCTTGTCAGCGGCGCCGAATTCCGAAACCGCGGCTTTGAATTTCTGCATGAGTTCTTCGCCGAGCTTGGGGTGTGCTACGGAACGCTTGCGGAAACGCACGGAAACCTTAATTTTATCGCCGCCCTTTAAGAACTTGATTGCCTGCGCGACCTTGGTTTCAAAGTCGTGCGCATCAATCGTTGAGGACATACGAATTTCCTTTGTTTCAACAATTTTTTGGTTCTTTCTTGCTTCCTTTTCCTTCTTCTGCTGTTCAAAGCAGTACTTGCCGTAATCCATAATACGGCAGACCGGCGGAGTCGCCATTGGGGCGATTTTCACAAGGTCAAGATCCTTCTGATAGGCAATCTCCAAAGCCTGTTTGGAAGACAGGATGCCTAACTGCGTACCGTCGACGTCGATTACGCGGAGTTCCTTATCACGGATATCCTCGTTAATCTGAATATCTTTGTTGTTGCTGATGTTTCTGCACCTCCGAAATTTAACTCGAAAACGGGCGCGGAACAATCGTCCGCGCCCGCAATATGACAGTAAAAAACTGCATTTGCTATTGACCTTTTTGCAAAACGCTGTTATTTTGAACTTCAAAACAAACGCGTGCGGAAGGTGAGAACGGACTGTTCTGCTTTGTTTACCTTGTTATTATACACGCTGCAATTCGATTTGTCAAGGATATTCCGTAAAAAAATCAATAAAGTTGAGTTGGAACTTTCATTGTCCGCTCCCTGATACCGTTTTGAGATGGGGTATGTCTGCCTGCTTAGGCTTGATTAGCCCCTAAAAGGGCATATTTGTTCTACTATCGAATTTGCACTGAGACCGTCT
>DBRO01000098.1 GCA_002306005.1 Ruminococcus sp. UBA1366
TTTGAAAGAATGCGTGTAAGCAGGGCATACTGATTTTGTGAGAGGGACAGGCAAAGCGGAAAATGTTTCAGCTAAAAAGAAAAGTTTTTGCTTTTGTGCATTTAGCTAAAAAAAGCCTTGACAATTCATGAAAATTATTATAAAATAGTAGTGTGCATAAATCTGTCCAGAAAATCGGACGGTTTGGCGCAAAAGCATTGGTATGCAAATGGGCAGTCTGCCGTGCGTGCAGAATGAGTTTCGTTTTTTTATAAAAATTTCGCGGTGCGGCAATTTTTCATATTTTGATACAATGCGATGCAACTTTACAATTCTATATAGAAGGAGGAAGGCTTTACTACCATGAGTAAAGAAATAGGAATTCTACTTTGTGTTATCGCTTTTATTGTCGGTGCCGCCATCAGCGGAATTATCCTGTTCCGCGCGGGCATTCAATACAGACGCAAAACCGCAGAAGCCGCGATCGGCAACGCCGAGCAGGAAGCGGAACGGATTATTGAAGACGCAAAAAAGAACGCGGATTCCGTAAAAAAAGAAGCGCTCGTGGAAGCCAAGGACGAGATACATAGGAATCGTACCGAGGCGGAAAAAGAGATCAAAGAGCGCCGGATTGAAGTTTCACGGCAGGAAAGACGGGTCCAGCAAAAAGAAGAATCATTGGACAAAAAGCTGGATAATTTGGAGCGTAAGGAAGAAAGCTTAAATCAGAAACACAAAAATGCGGACGAAAAACTCGCGGAGGCGGAACGAATCAAGAAAAGCCAATTGGAAATCCTTGAAAGGATTTCGGAATTTACCGTGGAACAGGCAAAGGACTACATGATGAAGTTCCTGGAAAATGATCTGATTCATGAAAAAGCAGTCAAGGTCGCGGCATATGAAGCACAACTCAAGGAAGAATGCGAGGATAAAGCGCGGAATTATATTTCGCTTGCCATTGCACGGTGTGCGGCTGATCAAGTATCCGAATCAGCAGTATCCGTTGTGGCACTCCCCAATGATGAAATGAAGGGCAGAATTATTGGTCGTGAAGGAAGAAATATCCGTACGATCGAAACCCTGACCGGCGTGGATTTGATTATCGATGATACGCCGGAAGCCATTACCATTTCCTGCTTTGATCAGGTGCGTCGGGAAATTGCCCGCATTGCACTGGAAAAACTCATTCAGGATGGACGGATTCATCCTACGCGGATTGAGGAAATGGTCGAAAAGGCAAAGAGAGAAGTAGAGCTGAAAATTAAACAGGAGGGCGAACGCGCCGTTCTGGAAACCAACGTCCATGGATTAAATCACGAGCTTGTGAAGCTCATTGGACGACTGCGCTTCAGAACCAGCTACCGCCAGAATGTTTTGAATCATTCCATTGAAGTGGCTCATCTTGCCGGCATGATGGCGTCCGAACTTGGCGTGGATGCAAATATGGCAAGGCGTGCGGGACTGCTCCATGATATTGGAAAGGCCCTGAGCTACGAAATTGAAGGCTCCCACGTTCAGATTGGTGTGGATGTCTGCAAGAAATACAAGGAAAGTGCCGAGGTTATTCACGCAATTGAAGCGCACCACGGCGATGTGGAAACAAGAACGGTGATTGCCGCATTGGTTCAAGCGGCAGATGCCATTTCTGCGGCAAGACCTGCCGCGAGAAGCGAAAACTATGAAAACTATATAAAGAGACTACAAAAGCTGGAAGAAATTTGTACTTCCTATGATGGTGTAGAAAAATCATTTGCCATTCAGGCAGGACGCGAAGTGCGTATCATGATTGCGCCGGAAAAAGTCAATGATGAAAAGATGGTACTGGTCGCAAGAGATATTGCAAAGCGCATCGAAAATGAAATGGATTATCCCGGACAAATTAAAGTGCATCTTATTCGGGAAAGCCGTGCAATTGAATATGCAAAATAATCCGTAATCGCTGTAATTGGGCTTCGGTTACAAATAGAATCAGGCGGGCTTTTGTCCGCCTGTTTTGTTAGGAAAAATGACTTCTGTTGGAGGCTGTTGAAGATGGGGAACAAAAAATCCAGCGCAAAGGGAGAGAAAATCTGGAACAAACAGATTTTTCATACCACGCAAAAATCGGATTTCATTCACAATATGACGGGCGAGGGATTCCAGCGCCTGCTGGGGGTGTACCTTGCCGCGGCAATTGCAGTCATCGGGCTGTGTGCGGTTCCCCTTGCAGTGTTTTGCGATTGGGAATACTGGACGAATGAGTTGGGCGTGGCGCATTATTGGAGCGAGCGTTTTATGTACCTGTCTGCCGTTGCGCTGATGACAGCGGGAATTTTGGGGTTTATTCTGCTGCTCATTGCCCTGATGAAAAAACAAGTAAAGGTTTCAAAGTACAAAGGCCTTGCACTGCTGATAGGCTATCTGCTTTTGGTGATTGTTTCGGTTATTACCGCCGAGGATCAGAAAATCGCCTTGCAGGGATTTGACGGTCGGTACGAAGGCTTGCTTGGAATTTGCTCGTATATCGGGTTGTTCTGCTGTACGGTTTTGCTCAGTCAGGAAAAATTCCGGCTGCGGCTGATGGATTATTTGGTGGGCGTGGGCGTGCTGAACGCGATTTATGGCATTTTGCAGGGGATTCCCGCGTTTGGCGGAACAATCCCCTCCTACTACGATTATTTCAATCCCGGCGGCGGGCTGAAAATGAATACTTTTATGGCGAGCGGCTTTGTGGGTTCGCCGCAGGCACTTGCTGCTTTGCTCACGCTTTGCATCGGCATTGCCGCGGCGGGAATTGCTTATGATAAGAATAAAATTCGGCGCAGGCTGTATTTTGTTTCCACATTATTGTTTGTGGCGGCGGGTGTGTTGACGCATTCCTTAACGGCTTATATTGGGTTGGGTGTTGCGGGCATTTCGCTGTTGGTTTTTGAAATCATTCGGCTGGCACGGCGACGGGCTTATTTCAAAGGTGCGGTTTTGCAAAATCCGCTGGGCCGCGTGGTGGTTTCCTATGTGAGTTATGGGCTGGTTTTTCTGCTGGTGCTGGTGTTGGGTCTGACTGCCCTTACGGATAATCTTTCCATATGGATGGATAGCACCGATCGGCTGAAAATTACGATTGGACAGGG
>DBRO01000001.1:0-188 GCA_002306005.1 Ruminococcus sp. UBA1366
TGTGCCGGCATCCGGCAAAGTTTGTGCGCCGCAGCCGGCAAGAAAAATTGCCGTGCAGAGCAATAGGAAAAGTGCGCGTAGTTTTTTCATGATCATCAATCCTTATAGAATGGAGTTTGAATATGAACCGTACACGAACAAAACGTCCGGAAATTTTACTGGTGGGGTTTGACGTACCGGAGCTTTTG
>DBRO01000001.1:371-5552 GCA_002306005.1 Ruminococcus sp. UBA1366
TACCGGATGCGCCGGTGTGTATGTTCGACTGGAAGCCGCCCTGCACCGGCTGGGATATGAATCCTGTGCGGTGGGCGTGCTGGAAGGACAGCCGGATTTTGCGGGTACGGTACAAAGGCTTGTCGGCAAAAACCTGCAAGAAATTTTGCTTGCTCCGCTGACGTTGACGGCGGGCAAACATGTGCGGGAGGACTTCTATGGCACGGGTGAAGAAAGCTGGTGCAACCGGCTTGCCGGCGCGGGATTTTCCGTATGCGGCAGGGGAAAGGCTTTGTTAGAGCTTCCTGCGGTGCGGAAGCAGTTTCTTACGGCGTTGCGGCAGGCTTTGAAAGGACAGCAACGCTTTCGCGCACGATGAGTTTGTTTGGCAGAAAAATTTTCATTGGCAGCCGGTGCTGCTTGTGAATCNNGAAACATAACCGGAGAGTGAAATATTATCCATGCCGATGATGGAAATCTGTGTAGGAATTTTTATCCTTGTCTCTCGAAAACGTTTCATTGCCGCAATGGCGACGGCATCGGAGGCACAAAATACCGCACTGGGTAAGGGGTCGGATTTTAAAAGCTTCCCTGCACCTTGATAGCCGCCGGCGGTATTCTGGGCACAAGTGCAAATAAAGTCCGGTTCTATCGGCAGAGAATGTGCTGCCATGGTTTTCAGATAGGCAAGGTAGCGGATTTCATCCTCCGTTTCACCGAGGTAGCTGATTTTGCGATGTCCACATGAAAATAAGTAATCCAGCGCCATTTTGGTTGCCTCATAGCCGTTGCAGATGACTTGATCGCAGGCGGTGGGTAGGGGATTTCTGCCGACATAAATTACATTCGGATAGGATTGCAGCACGAGGTTCATTTTTTCCACATCCGGCTTGCCAAGAATGACAACGCCGTTCGGCTTTGACTGTTCGGTGTTTTCTTGCAGCTTGCCTGCGAGCAGGTCGCTGAGGGTATATACAAACCGCACCGGATAACCGGATTCCAGCGCTTGCTGTTCGATACTGCGCACCAACTGGGCAAAAAACGGGTTTTCCTCCGTTGTGTGTTCCCTGCCAAGCAGGCAGACAAGGGAGCCGTTTTTTTCTTTATGAGAGGTTTTCCCGCATTTTAGACTGCGGGCGTGCTGGTTTGGAACATATCCGGTTTTTTTAATGTTCTCCCAAACCCGTTCCCGCACGGCGCGGCTGGCAAAGCAATCGTCCGGCGAATTGATAATGCGGGATACGGTGGAAATCGATACGTCGGAAAGTGCTGCAATATCTTTTAATGTCATGGAAGCACGCTTCTTTCTATAAAACATACTATTCAGATATGTTTTATATGATACTATATTTCGGAGCAAAAATCAATAGCGGAAANNACGTTTGCGTGATTTGCTCTTGCGAAAGGAGAATCAAGCGAGTATAATAAAACATAGTAATTAACTAGGAAATGTAGGTGAACAAATGGGCTTTCAAATCAAAACGAAGTGCGTGGATTTTTTGATTTTGGGCGGCGGAACCGCTGGCTGTTGGGCGGCGATGGCATTTCGCAAGGCGTGCGGCGGCAGCGTGCTGATTGCAGAAAAGGCAAATATCCGGCGCAGCGGCTGCCTTGCCGCAGGGGTGAACGCGCTCAACGCATATATTGTGCCGGGGAAAACGCCGCAGGATTATGTAGCGTATGCCCGTAAGGATGCCGAGGGTATTGTGCGGGGCGATTTGCTGCTGAGTATGGCAAAGGGGTTGAATTCCGCAGCGCAGGAATTAGAAAAATTGGGGCTGACGATTCTAAAAGACGAAAACGGGCAGTATGCCGTGCGGGGTACGCGGAACATAAAAATTAACGGCGAAAACATCAAGCCGCTGCTGGCGGATGCGGTTGCGGCAGATGCTGGCATTACTATACTGAACCGGGTAAATGTGTTTTCCTATTTAAAGGCGGGCGAAAACCGGATCGCCGGTGCGCTGGCGTTTGGTATTGATGAACCCGTGCTGTACGTGTTACGCGCCAAGGCGGTGTTGTGTGCGACGGGCGGCGCAGCAGGGCTGTATAAACCGAACCATTCGGGGTTTTCGCAGCACAAAATGTGGTACCCGCCGTTTAATACCGGCGCAGGGCTGGCAATGGGAATGCTTGCGGGTGCGGAAATGACTACGCTGGAAATGCGCTTTATCGCGCTGCGGTGCAGGGATACAATCGCCCCCACGGGAACGCTTGCACAGGGGGTAGGGGCAAGGCAAATCAATGCGGCGGGTGAAGTGTACGAATCCAAATACGGACTGACGACTTCCCAGCGGTTGTACGGAACGGTTATGGAAACCGCCCAAGGCAGGGGACCGTGCTTTCTGCGGACAACCGGAATTTCCGCACAGCAGGAGGAAGAACTGTTCAAAGCTTATTTGAATATGGCGCCCAGTCAAACACTTCGCTGGCTGGAAAGCGGAAAAACGCCGTGCGTTGCGGATGTTCCGATTGCGGGGACGGAACCGTATATCGTGGGAGGGCATACGGCAAGCGGATATTGGGTGAATACCCATCGCGAAACCACGCTGCGGGGCTTGTTTGCCGCCGGAGATGTTGCCGGCGGCTGTCCGCAGAAGTACGTGACGGGCGTGCTGGTGGAGGGAGAAATTGCCGCAAAAGCTGCCGCAAGCTATTGCAATGAACCCTTTCCGGATGTATCGGCGCAGGAAATCCAAGACTGGAAAAACAAGCTGGAAGTGATTTTAAATCATTCGAATCCGGCAGATGCTTCCACGGATGAATTGGAAGCACAAATGCAGACCGTGATGGACGAGTACGCAGGCGGCATCAGCACGGATTATGCCTGTTCGGCGCAAAGCTTGGCGGCAGCGGACAAAAAAATTGCGGAATTACAAACACAGGCAGGGGATTTGCACGCGGCAGATTTACAAGAACTGGTGTATGTGTGGGAACTGCGCGAACGCCTTACGCTTTGCCGTGCGGTGATTGCCCATCTAGCAGCGCGTAAAGAAACGCGTTGGCATTGCTTTGCCGAACGCACGGATTTTCCTGATCGTTCGGCGGACTGGAATGTGTATGTCAATTCACGCATGGAAAACGGCGAATTCAGGGTGTTCACCCGCCCGCTTGTTGGGGAGGAAATCTGCTATGAGCATTGAGATTCACGCGAAAAAGTGCATTGGCTGCGGAAAATGTGCGGCGGTTTGCCCCGGCAGCCTGATTGCGATGACTAAGGAAAAGAAAGCACAGATTCGCCGCCCGGAACGCTGTTGGGCTTGTGTATCCTGCGTAAAGGAATGTCCTGTACAGGCGATTGCGCTGTTTTTGGGCGAAGATATGGGCGGACTTGGCGGAAAAATGGTCGTGCGGCGCGAGGGTACGCTGCTGCGCTGGACGGTTCGCCTGCCGGACGGCTCAGAAAAAACCGTAACAGTGAACAGCCGGGATGCAAACAAATATTAAGGAGGCAACCATATGGCATTGTCCCATTTAGATGAACTGGAAGCGGAGGCAATCTATATTTTTCGGGAAGTTGCTGCGGAGTGCGAGCGTCCGGTGATGCTGTATTCCATTGGCAAGGATTCTTCTGTGATGCTGCACCTTGCGATGAAGGCGTTTTATCCGGAAAAGCCGCCGTTCCCGTTTTTACATATTGATACCAGCTGGAAGTTTCGGGAAATGATTGCGTTTCGCGACCGGCGCGCAAAAGAGTTGGGCATTGAAATGCTGGTATATCGCAACGAAGCCGCCATTGCACAGGGGATTAATCCTTTTGACAATGGCGCGGCGTACACGGATATTATGAAAACACAAGCGCTTAAAGCTGCGTTGACGAACAATCAGTTCACGGCGGCATTTGGCGGCGGGCGGCGCGATGAGGAAAAATCCCGCGCAAAGGAACGGATTTTTTCTTTCCGCAATGAATTCCACGCATGGGACCCGAAAAACCAACGACCGGAAATGTGGAAATTATATAATACGCAGATTAACAAAGGCGAAAGCATTCGGGTATTTCCCATTTCCAACTGGACGGAAAAAGACATTTGGCAGTACATTAAGAGAGAGAATATTCCGATTGTGCCGCTGTATTTTGCACAGGAACGGCCGGTGGTGGAACGGGATGGCAATCTCATTATGGTGGATGACGAACGGATGCGGCTGAATCCGGGGGAAGTGCCGGCGCTGCGTCGGGTGCGTTTTCGTACACTGGGCTGCTATCCGCTGACGGGCGCGGTGGAATCGGATGCCGCAACGCTGGACGAAGTAATTGCCGAAACGCTGGCGGCGGCAACCTCGGAGCGCACCAGCCGGGTGATTGACAACGAGGCTGCGGGCAGTATGGAACGCCGGAAAAAGGAGGGGTATTTCTAATGCGGGATACGACAAACGGACTGTTGAAGTTCATTACTTGCGGCAGTGTGGATGATGGAAAATCCACATTAATCGGGCATATTCTGTATGATTCCAAGCTGCTGTATGCGGATCAGGAGCAGGCATTGCTGCTGGACAGCCGTGTGGGCAGCCGCAAAGGGAAAATCGATTATTCCTTGCTGCTGGACGGCTTAATGGCGGAACGCGAACAAGGCATAACGATTGATGTGGCATACCGGTATTTCACAACCCATGCACGCAGCTTTATTGTTGCCGATACGCCCGGACATGAGGAGTACACCCGCAACATGGCAGTGGGCGCTTCGTTTGCGGATTTAGCGGTGATTTTAACGGATGCCACACAGGGAATTTTGCCGCAGACACGCCGTCACGCACGAATTTGTTCGCTGATGGGCATAAAATGCTTTGTGTTTGCGGTGAACAAAATGGATTTGGCAGGGTATGCACAAGACCGTTATCAAAAAATTTCGGATGAAATTGCCGTGCTTTGCGAAGAACTGGGAATACGGGATTTCATTTGTATTCCTGTATCGGCAACCGAGGGTGATAATGTCACGCGGCGCAGTGAACAGATGCCTTGGTATCATGGGCCGGTGCTGCTTTCCTATTTGGAAAGCGTGAATGTACGGGGCGGCAAGCCGGAGGAAGGCTTTTATCTTCCCATACAGCGGGTCACACGTCCGGATTATCGCTTTCGGGGCTTTCAAGGGCAAATTGAGGCGGGAGAACTGCACAGGGGCGAACAAATTACCGTTCTGCCCAGCGGGGAAAGTGCCGCTGTGCAGGCTTTGTATATTGGGGATAGACCGGCGGAATCCGCAGCAG
>DBRO01000001.1:5623-5798 GCA_002306005.1 Ruminococcus sp. UBA1366
GGCAGGGATTTTTGGATGAAGCTCGGCACAAAGCGGATTCCCGCGGTTGTTGCGGAAATTTGCTACCGGATAGAGATTCATGACGGCACACACCAGCCGGCGCAAACGGCGGAAAAAAACGAAATGGTTCGCTGCCGAATGGTACTTTCCGAACCGGTGGTGCTGGATGAATTTC
>DBRO01000001.1:5864-6722 GCA_002306005.1 Ruminococcus sp. UBA1366
TTTTGCTTATCATGCGGAATTGGGCGCAGTGCTTCGGCACAGTGCGCCGCCCGCCGTATATCGCACAGGAGAGGCTTTGCCTTTGCAGGGTGCGGGCTTTGCCTATCCGGAAAATCTGGATATTCAAACAAAAACAGAAAGTTATGCGCGGGTGCGCGGCGGGGCGTTCGCCGGATTTGGTGCGCATGAGGAAAGCATACCGGTTGTAAACGAGGACGGCATAGCATTGCAACAAGGGCTGCCGCAATCGTTTGCCGCATACCGCACGGTGGTTGTAGGGGAGAATCACGATGAAATTTAACACAAAATTGCTGCACGGGGCATTCCCCACGGATGGTTTTGGCGCGACCATTCCGCCCGTGTATCAGGTGTCGGCATTCGCGCACGAATCGGCGGAAAAGCTGGAGCGCGTGTTTGACAACAAAGCGCCGGGTTTTGCCTACACGCGCATTTCCAATCCCACGGTGCTGGCGTTTGAAAAACGCATGGCGGCATTAGAAGGCGGTGTGGACGCGGTTGCATGCGCATCGGGCATGGCGGCGGTTGCAATGGCTTTGCTGGGTATGCTGCAAAGCGGGGACGAAATTCTTGCCGGCAGCGGGCTGTTTGGCGGTACGCTGGATTTGCTGGAAGACTTCCGGGCGTTTGGCATCACTGTGCGATATGCGGCGAATTTCACCGCACAAGCGGTAGAGGAGGCAATTACGGAGAAAACCCGTGCTATTTTTTGCGAACTGATTGGAAATCCCAAGTTGGATGTGGTGGATCTTCGGGCAATTTCTGCGGTTGCGCGGCGGCATGGGATTCCGTTTGTGGTGGACAGCACGACCGCAACGCCTGTGCTGGTTCGCCCGCTGG
>DBRO01000001.1:6736-11127 GCA_002306005.1 Ruminococcus sp. UBA1366
CACTTTGATTGGGATTTTAAAAAATATGCGGTGCTTTGCCCTTACAAAAAGTTTGGAAAACTGGCATATACCGCACGGCTGCGGCAGGATATTTGGCGGAATTTTGGCGCGTGCCTGTCGCCGCAGAATGCTTTTTATAACTGCCTTGGGCTGGAAACCTTGGGGCTTCGCATGGAACGTCTTTGTGAAAACGCCCGTCGGCTTGCCGAACATCTTGCGGGAATATCCGGCATATCGGTAAATTACCCCGGGCTTGCGGGCAGTCCTTACAAGGCATTGACAGAAACGCAGTTTGGCGGTGCGGGCGGGGCGATTTTTACCCTGCGGGTTGGGACAAAACAAAAAGCATTTGCGTTTATGAATGCCTTGAAATATGCTTTGATTGCGACCAATATTGGAGATGTGCGCACGCTGGTGATTCATCCGGCATCCACGATTTATCAGCACGCTTCGGATGAACAGAAAGCAGCTGCGGGCGTGTATGAGGATATGGTGCGCGTCAGTGTGGGAATAGAGGATATTGTAGATTTAATGGAAGACTTTACGCAGGCGTTGGGAGGTATTGGATATGGCAGTGGATTATAAGGCACTCAAAGATGGTGGCTTTATGCGCCAAAAACAGAAAAATCATTTTTCGCTGCGGCTGAAGGTGGTTGGCGGAAACTTGAGCGCCGAGCAGTTCGCGGTAATTGCGGAAATCAGTAAAAAATATGGCAAGGGCTATGTGCATTTAACCTCACGGCAAGGGGTGGAAATTCCCTTTATCCGGCTGGAGGACGTGGAAAAAGTAAAAGCGGAGTTGGCAAGCGGCGGGGTGGATACGGGTGTTTGCGGACCGCGGGTACGCACGGTAACGGCTTGCCAAGGCAGTGCGGTGTGTCCGTCCGGATGTATTGACACCACCGCACTGGCGCGGGCGGTTTCCGAGCGGTATTTTGGCAGAACGCTGCCGCACAAGTTTAAATTCGGCATAACCGGCTGTGCGAACAACTGTCTAAAAGCCGAGGAAAACGATTTGGGTATCAAAGGCGGGTATTTGGTGGAATGGATACCCGCAGCGTGTACGCTGTGCGGCGTTTGCGCCAAAGCCTGCCGTGAGGGCGCGCTGGAACAAACCGATACGGAGATTCATTTGGATCGGGAAAAATGCACGAACTGCGGCAGGTGCGTGAAAGCCTGTCCGTTTGATGCATGGCGGGGCGAACCGGGATATTTGGTATCGTTTGGCGGTACGTTTGGAAATTTGATTGCCAAGGGCAGGCAGGTTTTGCCGGTGATTCGCGAGGAACAAACGCTGTTTCGCGTGGCGGATGCGGCGCTGGATTATTTTGATCGGCACGCAAAGCCGGGAGAACGGTTTCGGGTTGCATTGGAGCGATGCGGCTGGGAAGATTTTATGAAAGAAATGGAGGCGGCATACCGTGGCGGAGATTCGGATTGATGCGGCAGTGGACATTACGGATGTGGTGTGCCCGGTCACGTTTGTGAAAGCTAAAGTTGCGTTGGAGGAGCTGGACGACAGGCAGATTTTGTCTATCCGGTTAAAGGACGGCGAGCCGGTGCAGAACGTGCCGCGCAGTATGAAAGAAGAGGGACATCAGGTGTTGAGGCTGACGGATAATGGCGACGGCACCTTTACTTTGTTGGTTCGCAAGGCGGAATAAGAGCAGGAAAAGGAGGAAATACCCATGCAGATTACGGTTGCGGGAAACCGCAGAGAAGTGAAGGAAGGACTGACCGTGGCGGAGCTGATTGCGCTGGAAAAGGTGGAAACGCCGGAATACGTTACGGTTTCGGTGAACGATGCGTTTGTACAAAGCGGCACGTTTGCACAAACCGTTTTACTAGACGGCGACACGGTGGAGTTTTTGTACTTTATGGGCGGCGGCGAGAAAGGGCGGAGAATATGGCTTTCACAAATGAACAGCTAGAACGCTATTCCCGACATATCATTCTGTCGGAGGTTGGCGTAAAGGGACAGAAAAAGCTGATGAACGGCAAAGTGCTGATCATTGGTGCGGGCGGACTGGGTGCGCCGTGTGCGCTGTATTTGGCGGCGGCAGGCGTGGGAACAATTGGAATTGTGGATGCTGATGCGGTGGATTTATCAAATTTGCAGCGGCAGGTGATTCACACCACTGCCGATATTGGAAAAGCAAAGGTGCTTTCGGCAAAAGAAAGCATGGAGGCAATTAATCCGGATGTGACGGTTCGAGCTTATCGGGAATTTGTGTGCGCGGAGAATATTTTGGATTTGATTGCAGATTATGATTTTATTATCGATGGCACGGATAATTTTCCCGCAAAATTTTTAATTAACGATGCGTGTGTGTTGGCGGGCAAGCCGTTTTCCCATGCGGGCATTATCCGTTTCAAAGGACAGCTCATGACGTATGTTCCGGGGCAAGGACCGTGCTATCGGTGCGTGTTCGGTGCGCCGCCCCCGCCGGAAGCCGTTCCGACCTGCAAGCAGGCGGGTGTGATTGGCGCGATGGGTGGCGTGATTGGCTCTTTGCAGGCAATGGAAGCGGTAAAATTTCTGATTGGCAAGGGCGAATTGCTTACCGGATTTTTGCTGACCTATGATGCGCTGAACATGGAATTTCGCAAGATAAAACTGCCCAAAAATCCGGGTTGTGCGGTTTGCGGGGCGCATCCATCCATTTCCGCGCCGGTGGATTATGAACAGGCGGGGTGTGCATGGAAATGAAAATTGTGCTGAAGAAACAGGATTATTCCCGCATGGTAGCGCACGCAAGGGCTTGTCTGCCGGATGAGGCTTGCGGCTTGCTTGCCGGTACGGTGGAGGATGATAAAAAGCTTGTTCAAAAAGTTTATTTGCTGGAAAACGCCGACCACAGTCCGGAGCATTTTTCGATTTTGCCGGAAGAACAACTTGCGGCGGTGCGCGATATGCGGGCAAACGGGCTGGTTCCTTTGGGAAATTTTCATTCGCACCCATCCAGTCCGGCGCGTCCTTCCGCAGAGGATATCCGGCTGGCATATGATGGACGGGCAAGTTACCTGATTCTTTCTCTGGCGCAAAAAGAACCCGTATTGCGGGCGTTTTCGATTGCGGAAGAAAACGTGTGCGAACAGGAAATTTTGTTCCATGAGGATTTGCATTAGTATTCACAAAAAAGCGAAAGCTCCGACATGCGCTATTGACAGAATCGCAAAAATCCGTTATACTGTTTATAAAAATAGTATGTGGGAGTGGTATGCGTGTTCAAACGGATTTCGGCGGTGGCGATGATGATTCTTGCGGCGGCAGTGATGGTACTGGTGCCGGTTCAAAATGAGAGTGCAATCAAAACTTCCACCGGCACAAAGGAGCAGACTTCTGTAACGACCCCCAGCGAAACCACGACTTTCACGGCAACCACTGCGCCGGAAACGGATTCGGACGGAACAGAAAGCACTTCCAAAAGTCAAACAACCGTGGGAAATGCAAACAAGAACACGAATTCCAAAGATACAGCGGTGGCAACAACAAAGAAAACTACGGCGAAGACCACCACAGCAAAAACCACAAAGAAAACCGCCACGACCACCAAGAAGACCACAGCGAAAGCGCCCTCCGGCACGCCGGTGCAGCAGCACGGACAGCTTTCGGTCAGCGGGGTGAATATCGTGGACAAGAACGGGGACATGTTCCAACTGCTGGGGATGTCCACGCATGGAATCGGCTGGTTCCCCGATGCGGTTTCCAAGGCTTCGTTTCAAGTCCTGCGGGATGACTGGGGCTGTAACATCGTCCGGCTTGCCATGTATATTGAGGAAAGCTGGGGCGGCAGTGAGTCCTGCTATTTGCAGGACAAGGACCGCAACTATAACCTGGTGATTGAGGGCATTGATGCCTGCATTGATTTGGGTATGTATGTGGTGGTGGATTGGCACGTGCTCAATCCCGGCGACCCTTCCGCCCATACCGCAGAGGCGCAGGCGTTCTTTGAAAAAATTGCGAAGAAATACAAGGATAGTCCCAATATTATTTATGAAATCTGCAATGAGCCGAATGGCAACGTCACATGGGATGGGCAGATTAAACCCTATGCGGAAAAAGTTATTAAATCTATCCGCAAGTACGACAGCGATGCGATTATTGTTTGCGGAACGCCCACATGGAGTCAGGATATTGACAAGGTGCTGAACAACAAGCTGAGCGATAAAAACACCGTGTACGCATTGCATTTCTATGCAAACACCCATACGGATTGGCTTCGCGACCGCTTGACGACTTGCTACAACAAAGGCTTGCCCGTGTTGGTAACGGAATTCGGTACCTGCGATGCAAGCGGCAACGGCGGCTTTAACGAAAGCCAAACCCGAACGTGGACGAATTTGTTGGACAAATATAATATAGGATATATGAACTGGAGCTTTGGAAA
>DBRO01000001.1:11239-11787 GCA_002306005.1 Ruminococcus sp. UBA1366
GCGGCAAGAATATTGCGAATTTTCTTTTGTTTGGGGCTAGATTTTTCCGCAAAAATAGTGTATCATAGTATTATGTCGGATTCTGTCTGTACGGCGGAACCCAACCCGCGGGTGGCGCGGGAAATTCCCGTGGCGGAAAACGCCGTTTTTGCGGGGCAAGGAAAGGATGATTTTCAAGTGGTCAATCAGTACAAGGTGACGATTTTCGGCAAAACCTACACGCTTACAACGGAAGAAAGCGAGGTTTATACCCAGCGCATTGCCGATATTCTGAACAAAAAGCTGGAAGAAGCAACCAGCGGCGCGGTAACGATGACAAAGTTGGATGCTGCGGTGTTGGTCGCGCTCAGCTGCGTGGACGAAACGCTCAAAGCAAAGTCCAATCTGGACAACATTCGCGCGCAGATTAAGGAATATGTGGATGATGCGGGCGAGGCAAGGCTGAAATATGACGAGTCGCAAAAGGAAATCCGCACGCTCAAAGAACAAATCAAAGAGCTGGAATATCAGCTGAAGAAATCCGGCGGCACAACGCTTGGACATTAAAC
>DBRO01000001.1:11918-12858 GCA_002306005.1 Ruminococcus sp. UBA1366
TTCGTTTTGCGTGCGAAATTGGCGTGGATGCGCTGATTGTACAGGACTGGGCGGCGGCTGAAATTGTCCGCGCCTGCTGTCCGGAAATGCCCCTCCATGCCTCCACGCAGATGACGATCTTCAGCGAAAACGGCGTACTGTTTGTAAAGGAACAAGGCTTTGTGCGCGCGGTTTTGGCACGGGAACTGCCGGTTGACCGGATAAAACAGCTTAGCAATCAAGGCATTGAAACCGAAGTG
Organism: Ruminococcus sp. UBA1366; assembly: GCA_002306005.1. GTDB lineage: Bacteria > Bacillota > Clostridia > Oscillospirales > Ruminococcaceae > UBA1366. The sequence continues at coordinate 12,158 of DBRO01000001.1, forward strand.
TTTCTTCACGGTGCGCTGTGTATGTGCGTATCAGGGCAGTGCTATATGAGCGCGATGATTGGTTCGCGGAGTGCGAACAGGGGGCTTTGTGCGCAGGCGTGCAGGCTTCCGTTTTCTGCTTGTCAAAATTCGCAGGGGGCGAAAACCCCGTCCGGAAACGGTGCGGCGGCGCTCTCGCTGAAAGATTTATCGGCGCTTTCGCATTTGGAAACGCTGGGCGAAGCGGGCGTGCGTGCGCTGAAAATCGAAGGGCGCATGAAACGTCCGGAATATGTTGCGGCGGCGGTAACAGCTGTTCGGCAAAGCCTTTCGGGAGAAACACCCGATACCGAAAGCCTGCGGGCGGTGTTTTCGCGGAGTGGGTTTACGGATGGGTATCTCACGGGCAAAATCGGCGGGGAGATGNNCGGCACAACGCTTGGACATTAAACAAAAATTTCTGCCGGAGGTGCTGGCACCCTGCGGCGGAACCGAGGCATTAACGGCGGCGCTCCGCTGCGGGGCGGATGCGGTGTATTTGGGCGGTACGGGGTTTTCTGCACGGCAAAATGCAGCGAATTTTTCGCCGGAGGAACTGCGCGCTGCTGTTTTTGAAGCGCACAAACGCGGGGTGAAGGTCTATCAGGCGGTGAATACCGTTGTGTTTGACGATGAATTGCCGCGGTTGGGGGAAACCGTTCGTTTTGCGTGCGAAATTGGCG
>DBRO01000001.1:12983-13848 GCA_002306005.1 Ruminococcus sp. UBA1366
GCGGAGTGCGAACAGGGGGCTTTGCGCGCAAGCGTGCAGGCTTCCGTTTTCTGCTTGTCAAAATCCGCAGGGGGCGAAAACCCCGTCCGGAAACGGTGCGGCGGCGCTCTCGCTTAAAGATTTGTCGGCGCTATCCCATTTGGAAAAGCTGGGCGAAGCGGGAGTGCGCGCGCTGAAAATCGAAGGGCGCATGAAACGTCCGGAATATGTTGCGGCGGCGGTAACAGCTGTTCGGCAAAGCCTTTCGGGAGAAACACCCGATACCGAAAGCCTGCGGGCGGTGTTTTCGCGCAGTGGGTTTACGGACGGATATCTGACGGGCAAAATCGGCGGGGAGATGTTCGGTGCAAGGCGCAAGGAGGATGTTTTGTCCGCGCAGGAGGTTTTGCCGCGTTTGCGGGAACTGTACCGCAAGGAGCATAAATGCGCGAAAATCCGGTTTTCCGTGAAAATTTCCGCAGATGGACAAACCGCCATGTCGGCAAGTGATGGCGCACGGGAAGTGGAAATCACCGCACAGGCACAGCCGGCACGGACGCGTCCGGCGGACAAGGCATATGTACTGCGCTTTTTTGAAAAGCTGGGCGATACGATTTATGAATGGGACGGACTTGTGTTTGAAAACGCGGGAAGTTATACTTTTTCTGCGGCGGAACTCAACAGTGCGCGCCGGCGGCTTTGCGAACTGCTGGACCATGCACGTGCGGAGGGGGCAACGGTACAAAAAAGCTTTGATNNATTCCATATTTTCGGATAGAACTGCGGGACGGCAAAGCGGCGGAGGGATTGCCGCTCACGGATAAAGATATTCTTGTGCTGCCGTTGGGGGCGGAATGTCCTGCACGGCTGGCGGATCGGCTGATGG
>DBRO01000001.1:13859-14238 GCA_002306005.1 Ruminococcus sp. UBA1366
CAACGCGCTTTTTGGTGACAAATCTTGCGCAGATTCGTATTTGCAAGGCGCATGGATGGGCATTTCACACGGATTTTGGCATGAATGTGACGAATTCTGTGAGTTTAAACAAGATGGGCGAATTAGGCGCCGACAGTGTAACGGTTTCGCCGGAAATCACAGCGGCGCAGTTTGCAAAGCTGGGTACGGATGTTGCGCGCGGGATGGTCGCCTACGGGCGGCTGGCGGTGATGCTCACCGCGAACTGTCCGGTGAAAGTGCAGATGGATTGTTCAGTCTGCAAAGGCACTTGCGGTTTGGGCGACCGCACAGGGCGGTTTTTCCCTGTGCGTTGTTGGCGGGAATATGGTTACACGGAAATTTACAACGCCGAGCCGAT
>DBRO01000001.1:14315-15961 GCA_002306005.1 Ruminococcus sp. UBA1366
TGTATTATCGGGGCGTGGAATAACGGAGGGACTATGGGAATACTTTATTTTAAAAAGATACAGCCGCAGGCGATTTTACCCCACCGGGCAACCCCCGGCAGTGCGGGGTATGATTTGCACGCGTGCGTGGCGGAACAGGTTGTTGTTTTGCCGGGCGAAACCGTGCGGATTCCCACAGGCTTATGCGCCGCGCTGGAGGGTGCGGGCGATGCGGTGCTGTTGATTTATGCGCGTTCCTCGCTGGCGGTAAACCACGGTTTGACGTTGCCCAACTGCGTGGGCGTGGTGGACAGCGATTATCGCGGCGAAATAATTGTCGCGCTGACCAATCAGGGGAAAGAAACCTACACCATTCAGCCGGAGGAACGGATTGCACAGTTGGTGGTAACGCCGGTGTTTTTGCCGGAGGTGCGGGAGGCGCAAAGCCTGCCGGAAACCGAACGCGGTGCGGGGGGATTCGGCTCCACGGGGAGAAAATAAGCGCAAAGGAGAAGCCCGATGATTTTATACCACTGTGAAATTCACACCATGAATAAAACCGACAAAATAATCCAAAACGGGTATGTTAGAATAGAAAACGGCAGAATTGCTGAGGTGGGCGAACAGCCCTTTTCCGGCACACCGGTGCAGGACGATACGGATTTGTGCGGCGCGGCGCTGTACCCCGGCATGATTGATGCACACACCCATTTAGGACTTGCCACCAGCGGCGTTGGCGTGGAGAGCGAGGACTTTAACGAGGATACCGACCCGGTTACGCCCCATTTGCGCGTGCTGGATGCCATCAATCCGGCGGATGGGTATTTCCATGAGGCGTTGGCGGCAGGCATTACCACGGCGGTGGTTTCGCCCGGCTCTGCCAATACGATTGCGGGCAATATCATTGCCGTAAAAACCGCCGGTGTGCGGGCGGATTCTATGCTTGTCCGCACGGTGGGGATGAAGTTTTCTTTGGGCGAAAACCCCAAGATGACTTACATGAATAAGGACGATGCGCCCGTCACGCGTATGGCAATTGCCGCGCTGATTCGCGAACAGCTGTACAAGGCACAAAAATATTTGGAAGCCAAAAACGCGGCGGCGGAGGATGCCGAGCGTGATGAGCCGGAGTTTGACATCAAGGCGGAGGCGCTCATTCCGCTGCTGGAACGCAACATCAAGGCGCATTTTCATTGCCACCGCAGTGATGATATTTTCACCGCACTGCGGATTGCCAAGGAATTTTCGCTGGACTATACGCTGATTCACTGCACGGAGGGGTATTTGATTGCGGACGAGCTTGCCGATGAGGGTGCCAGTGCCGTGATAGGTCCCATGCTCAGCGACCGCAGTAAGCCGGAACTTGCACAGTTTACACCCGCAAACGCCGGAATTTTAGCGCGCGCGGGCGTGAAAATCGCCATCTGCACCGACCACAGCGAAGTGCCTATTCCCTACTTGCCGTTGTCGGCGGCAATTGCCGTAAAAAACGGGCTGGCGCACGAACAGGCACTGCGGGCAGTTACCATTCATGCGGCGGAAATTGCCGGCATTGCTGACCGGACTGGCAGTATTGAGGTGGGAAAAGACGCGGATTTTGCGGTGTTTCACGGCGACCCTCTGGGTTTGATGAATTCGCCTGAGCGGGTATATTTAAATGGAAAACT
>DBRO01000001.1:16078-21575 GCA_002306005.1 Ruminococcus sp. UBA1366
GAACAGATTCCGGTCTGTCAGGATACGGGCATGGCAGTGATTTTTGCCGAAATCGGGCAGGACGTGCATTTTACCGGCGGAAATTTTAACGATGCGGTGAACCGCGGGGTTTCGCGCGGCTATACGGAGGGCTACCTACGGTGTTCCATTGTTGCTGACCCGTTGGAGCGTGTCAATACAAATGATAACACACCGGCGGTGGTACATATCACGCTGACGGAGGGCGACTGTGTGAAGCTGACGGTTGCGCCAAAGGGTTTTGGCAGCGAAAATATGTCCGCGATGAAAATGATGACACCTGCCGCCTCCCGTGAGGATATCATTGCGTTTGTGGCAAAAGTTGCTGCGGATGCGGGTTCCAATCCCTGCCCGCCGATTGTTGTTGGCGTAGGGCTGGGCGGCGATTTTGAAAGCTGTGCGCTGCTTGCCAAGCGGGCGCTGTGCCGTCCGGTTGCTCAGCGCAACCCCAAGCCGCTGTACGCGCAGATGGAGCAGGATATGTTGGACGCGGTGAACTGTTTGGGTATTGGCCCGCAAGGATTTGGGGGAACAGTCACTGCGCTGGCGGTGAACATTGAGCAGGCACCGACGCATATTGCCGGATTGCCCGTTGCGGTGAATATTGGATGTCATGTCACCCGCCACGCGGAAATCATATTATAAAACGATGCTGGTTATGGCTTTTGGCGAAGTCTTTTTTGCTGCAATTTCTTCCGGAATTGTTTGGTTTCGCGGAAAACCTCTCCGCTTAGTAAAAGCAGGGCGGTTAGGTTGGGAATTGCCATCAGTCCGTTCAGGGTATCGGAAAGATTCCACACCGCTTCCAGACTCATGACCGAGCCGAACAGTACGCACAGGCAAAACAGCAGGCGGTAGGTTTTTCCGTTGCCATGTGGAAAAAGGCTTTCCCACGATTTTGCGCCAATCATCGACCAGCTCAGCAGTGTTGCCAGTGCAAACAGCAGGATGGACACGGATACAAAATACCCGCCCGCCGAGCCGAACCCGTCCGAAAAGGCACGGACAACCGTTTCACTGCCCTCTCCGGCACGGCTGCTGCCGGTCACAAGAACGGTAAGCGCGGTGAGCGTGGTAATCACCATGGTATCGACAAAAACTTCAAAAATGCCCCACATACCTTGCCGGACAGGATCTTGGATTTCGCTGGCGGCATGAATGGCAACGGTTGTGCCAAGACCTGCTTCGTGGCTGAACACCCCGCGCCGGAATCCGGTTGCCATGGCAGTTTGAATGGAAATCCCCACCGCGCCGCCCGCAGCGGATTGAATGCCGAATGCGCTTTGAAAAATTTCTGTAAAAACCCCGCCCAGTGCGGAGATGTTTTTTAGTATGATAAAAACCGCGCCGGCGGTAAAAAATAATGCCATAAAGGGAACCAGCTTTTCCGCAACCGCGCCAAGCTTTTTCATGCCGCCGCGCAAAATAAAAAACACTGCGGCGCAAAGCACAATCCCCGTTACGGCAGTGGGAATCCCAAAGCTTTCGCGGCAGGCGGCGGAAATGGAATTTACCTGCGCCATGTTGCCCATTCCAAAGGAAGCCATCACGCAAAGGCAGGAAAACACTGCGCCCAGCCAAGGGGCTTTCAGCCCCCGAGCCATATAATCTGCGGCACTGGCGGAATATACACCGTTCTTTTTTGTACGGTAACGGATTGCCAGAACATTTTCAGCAAAGCTGGTCATCATGCCAAAAAAAGCGGAAACCCACATCCAGAACACCGCACCGGCGCCGCCCACGGCAATCGCGGCGGCAGCACCCACAACGCTGCCGGTTCCGATGGTTGCGCCCAGTGAGGCGGCAAGCGTCTGGAACTGCGAAAGTCCGGTTTTGGATTTGGCATGGGTGCTTTTGTGAAACAACGCGCCAACGGTGGATTTGAGAATTTCGCCCGCATAACGGATTTGAAAAAAGCCCGTGCCGATGGTGAAAACCAGTCCAGTCAGCAGTAGGAGCGCAATCATCGGTGCGCCCCATACGGCTTCGGACAATCGGGTGTTCCAGTTGCGGAATGTATCCAACCAAGTCACAGTCAGTTCCCCTTGAAAATCAGATTTAGCGCCGGCGGAATTCCCATGTGAAATACGAAAAATAAAACAGTCCCATACGGAGAAGAATCATGAGAAGATACCAACCAAACAGAAGTGCACTTGCCCTGCTGCGACTTTTAATTTTTTGCATCTGCGCGGCGGGCAGCTTTGCGGCATATCATTATCTGCGTGCTTATCCCATACTTATGTATGTGATTTTTGGGTTATGCGCGGGGCTGTTTGTGTTGGCAGGACTAATTATTCTTCCGGTGTATTTTGCTCAAACGCGCTATGCTGTATCGGCTGAGGATATCTCCAAAACGACGGGCTTCTTTATTTTCCGCAAGGACTATATGCTGACGGAATCCATCCAGTATCTCACAACGATTACGATTCCGTTTTCCCGATACACGGCGTTTAATTTTATCATTGTCAATGCCTTGGGCGGAAAAATTCTGCTGGCTTTTTTGAAAAACAACGAAGTGACGGAAATTTCTGCGGTGCTCAATCATGCGATTCGTAAGCGTTCCGAGCGTGACAACCGTCCGGAACTTCATGCCGGTGAAGAACTGATTACGCGATCCGGTAAGCGAATTTTAAAGTAGCGCTTAGTTTTTGGGAAAGCGAGGGGAGAGCATGGGGAAAGCCGCCGGCGAGGAAGTCATCCGGAAAAGGCGCAGGATGATTGGTGAAGATGATCCTGTTGCGGATTTTGATTCCGGAAAAAAAGAAAAGCTTCCCGCGCATGATATTGAAAATCTCAGCGCCTTCCAGAAATTTTTTGCGGTGCGACAGCACCCGATCCGGATTTTGGGGTACACCACCAAAAGCTTCTGGCTGCTTTTAATCCCGCTGACGAGAAGTTTGATTGCCATGCGGTTTGATATTGCCGAATGGCTCAAGGGAAGATGGCTGGATGTGCTGATTATCACGCTGATTTTCGGCTATGCGTTTTTGCGCTGGGTGTTTATTTCGTTTCGATTTGAAACCGACTGCATCATTGCCCGGCAGGGGTATTTTGGGCTGATGGAATCGAAAATTCTCTACACGCAGATCACCACGATATATGCCCAGCAGGGGGCATTTTACCGTGCGTTTGGTGCCAGCCGGATTATGATTGATACGAATTCCGGCAGGGGTGCGGCATCGGATTTAGAATTAACGGTAAAAAGCAGCGACTTTTTACGTCTGGCGAAAATTTTTAATTATGAGAACCGTGCAGCCATCAAATACAGTTATTCCTCTGGCAGCTTGTATCTGTTGGTGTTTTCGTTGATTTTTTCGTCAACGTTTTCGGGCGTTTTACTGCTGGCGACATTCTTTTACCAAGCGGGCCGCATTGTGGGTAACGAGCTGGAAAGCCGNNCTGTCGTTGATTATCATCGGCAGCTGGCTGCTCTCATTTATCGTGAATTTAGTCCGGCACTGGAGCTTTACCAGTATGCGTTCCGGCACAAAAATTGTGATTAAAAGCGGCATTATTGCCAAGCGTGCCGCAATTCTCACCATGAACAAAATCAATTACGTGGATTTGCAGCAGAATCTCCTGACCAAGCTGTGCCGGATTTGCACGGTGATTGTACATTGTGCCGGTTACGGAAAAAACCGCCGACAGATTGCGGCGCTGATTCCGATTACAACAAACCGACAGGTGGGGGCATCACTGCGGCTGCTTTTACCCGATATGCACCGAACGAAAATCACGTTACGGCCCAGCCCGCGGCAGATGATGAGCTATTTGCTGCTGCCCATTGTGCTGGGCGCGATGATTCCTGCGGCGGCAATTATTGTTTACTATTTCTTACCCGATTGGTGGGAGATGATTCAGTTTGTGTGCGTGGTGACGGCAATCCCGGTCATCTGGCTTGCTGTTGTGAAAGCGGTTAGCATTTTCACGACGGGCGTGGGTTTTACAAACGGCAGGGCGACGATGAATTACTGCCGGCTGTACACTTATCATTCGGTTTCCGTTCCGGCGGAAAAGATCTGCAAGCTGATGCTGACACAAACATGGTGGCAAAAGCGCAGTAAGCGCTGCAATCTGGTGGTCTATACTATTTCGGAAACCGTAAACCGGCATGTTATCCGGCAGTTGAAGCTGGAAGCAGTGACGGATCTGTTGCGGGAAAACGGATATGCGGTCAATGCGCCGGAACAAGAATAGCAGATTGGAACGGCTGGCGTGTGCAATGCGATAGAAAAAAAGGACTGTTGCTTTGGTGCAGCAGTCCTTTTTGGGCTATTTTTTTCGTTTTGCGGTAGATTTCTTTTTTGTGCCTGTTGATTTGCGCGGGGGTTTCTTTTTTGCCGGTTCCGGCGCGGCCTTTCCGTATTTTTTTCGGTACCAGTAAAACGCTATGCCTGCGGCGATCAAGATAATCAGTGCCAACATGATGTACACTTGCAAGGCAAGGTCTTCATATTGATTATCATTTTGGCTGCCGGAAGAAGCTTTTTGTGTAATTGCTGCCGTGAGGGTGGTTTTTTGCGTTGCCTGTGTTTCCGGTTCGGACTCGTCTGTTTGCGTTGACTCTGTTTGAGTCTTTTTCACGGTGGTTGTTTTTGTTGTTGTGGTGGTGACGGTCTGCGAGGTTGTGGCTGCTGTTGTGGTTTCCGGCTCACCATTTAGGATGCCAATGATATCAGTGCTTGCCACCGGTTGCCCCAGTAGGGTGCCATCTTCTGCAAACAGCGCGGTATTGGCTAGAGAAAACACGGTGTTTCCGTCCGAAATTGCTTTAAATGCAACGGTAATAGAAACGGAATCGCCCGGTGTTTCTGCAAAGCCTTCCATTTTGACGATACCGCCCTCGCCGTTGATAATATCGTACGTGCTGGAATTCTGTGCATCAAATTGCAGCATGCTGTCGTCATAAACAAGTTGTCCCATGTAACGATAAATTTTGCCCTCGTCTGTGTTCATCTGGATATCCACAGTAAAGGTATCGCCCACGGTTAGATCCTCACCGCCAACGATCAGTTCCGAGGTGGACTGTGCACTTGCCGGTACTGCTGCGGCGAAAAACAGGCACAGCACCGACGCAAAGGAAAACGTTCTTTTCAGCAATCCGGATATTTTCATGGTATCGTCCTTTCTTGTTGCGGGTGCGCTTTTTCTGTTCTCATTATAACGCAAACAGGCGCTGCCGTCAACCGCGGATTTCCCGGTTGAAAAAACGCAGGAATTATGTTATGATAGTATTGGATAAGCAAGAGGAATTTATGAGGATATCAGGAGGATTTTATGAAATTTCGGCCGTGTATTGACATTCACAACGGACGGGTCAAGCAGATTGTTGGTTCTACCCTGCGCGATGCGAATGCACAGGCAAGGGAGAATTTTGTTTCGCAACAAAACGCGGCATATTATGCAGAACTTTATAAAAAATATGGGCTTGCCGGCGGGCATATTGTGCTGCTCAATCCGGCGGGCAGTCCGGAATACG
>DBRO01000001.1:21724-22076 GCA_002306005.1 Ruminococcus sp. UBA1366
TGGCAGAAGTTCACCAGCCTGAAATTTTGCGAAAGCACACTTGCAATGCTCTCTGCATATTGCGATGAATTTCTTGTGCACGCCGTGGATGCGGAAGGCAAACAGCGCGGCATTGAGCAGGACGTTGCGCGGATTTTAGGCAACTTTTCAGGGCTTGCCGCTACCTATGCGGGCGGGATCTCCTCGCAGGAGGATCTGGATTTGCTGGAACGACTGGGCGGCGGCGCGGTGGATTTCACAATAGGCAGCGCGCTGGATTTGTTTGGTGGAACGCTGAGCTTTACAAAATTGGCGGAAAAATATTCCGAAAAAGCGCCGGAATAGTTGCAAAGCGGTTTGGAATATGCTATAA
>DBRO01000066.1:0-3881 GCA_002306005.1 Ruminococcus sp. UBA1366
AGTTCCTTAGCCATCAGCTTTAGGTGACGGGTAATCTCCGCAACTTCCGTGACACGGTTGTTATGCCGGTTTGGGCTGGACATCAGCTGTAAGTAGTCGATAATCACAAAGCCCAGATTTTTCACCCGCCGTAGTTTGGCCTTCATCTGCGGGACAGTAACGCCCGCCGTATCGTCCAGATAAATCGGCATTTTTGCTAGGCGGTCTGCACCGCTCGCAATTTTTTCCCAGTCGCGCGGATCAATCCTGCCGGAGCGCAGAGTCGTGTTGTTGACCAAAGCTTCGGAAGAAAGCATACGGTTTACGAGCTGTTCTTTGCCCATTTCCAAAGAGAAAATGACAACGGCTTTGTTGTTGCCGGCTTTATGACACATATTGGTGGCAATGTTCAGCGCAAATGCGGATTTACCCATACCGGGGCGCGCCGCCAAAATCAGCAGATCGGATTCGTTCAGTCCGGTCGTAATTTGATCCAGTTCGTCATAACCGGTTTTAATTCCCAAAAACTGATCTTTATTTTCACCGTTAATCTGTTGCAGCCGGAGATAGGCATCCAGCACAACCTCGTCAATTCGAGTCAGTCCATCGCTTTGCCTGCCCTGCCGGATGTCGTAGATTTTTTGTTCGGCATTATCCAACAGGGTCATGGCATCGGCAGTGCCTTCTTCGGCAGTTTTTAAAATCTCCTGTGCCACGCCCATAAGCGAACGGATAAAATATTTGTCCTGCACAATCTTGCAGTAGCTTTCAATATTGGAAATCGACGCAACGCTTTTCATTAAGCCGCTGAGGTAGGCTTTTGCCATGGCGTTGGTTTCAAATACATTCATAGCAACGGCTTCGTTCATCACGGTAATCAAATCCGCGCCGGTGCCGTTGGAAAACAACCGGAGTATAATCGAGAATAATTCTCGATGCTGCTCTAAATAAAAGCTCTCCGGGCGCAGCCGTTCCACAACCAAGGGCAGCACGGAGGGTTCCAGCAAAACCGCTCCAAGGATGGTTTGTTCCGCATCCAGGTTGTGGGGCTGCTGCCGTGTCTGGAGATCTTCGCTATATGGATAATCCAAGCTTCACGCCTCACTTTTCTCGGTTTTTCGTCAAGAAAAGGCAAACCGCGGCACGCGGCTCACCTTTGTACGCTGTGGATTATTCCTCGGAAACTTTCAGCTTAATTTTACAGGAGATCCCGTGGGTCATGCGGATTTCCGCAGAATAATCACCAAAGCTCTTAATCTCGCTTCCCAGAATGATTTTCTTTTTATCCACGGCAATTCCGGTCTGTGCTTTTACAGCATCCGCAACCACTGCGGCAGTTACCGCGCCGAACAGTTTGCCGCCTNNGTCTGTTGGTTATTTTCTTTTTCGGTGTCAATGCTGTGTTGTTTGGCTGCTTTTTTGCCTTGCAGCTCGTTCATATTCGCGGCATTCGCTTCAACTGCAAGTTTTTTCACAAACAGAAAATTCCGTGCATAACCATCGGCGACCTTGATCACGTCGCCCGCCTTGCCGCTGCCCTTCACATCTTGTAACAAAATCACTTTCATGAAAACAGTACACTCCTTATTTATTTACACTGCGGGCAGTGCGTTTTTCGTAAAATAATCATCCACCGCTGCTGTCAGCTTTCGGACGACCTCCTCCATGCTTCCTTTAAGCTGTGCGCCCGCCATGGTCTGATGTCCGCCGCCGCCCAACGCTTCCATAATCAGCTGCACGTTTACCTTACCCAGACTGCGTGCGGAAATGTTAATGGTTCCGTCTTCATCAAACAACACAAACGATGCATTGACATCGGAAATGCCCAGCAGCTCGTCCGCTGCTTGTGAAGAAGCCAGCCGCAGGGAATCATTGCTGCCCTCCGCGCAGGCAATCGCACAGCCATGGTGCAGTTTTGCAGAGCCAATCAGCTTGGACTTTTCGTGATAGACATCAATGGAACTGTCAAACATACTCTTTACCCGGACGGTATCAGCGCCTTGTTTTCTTAAAAACGCCGCCGCTTCAAAGGTGCGAACGCCGGTTCGCATAATGAAATTCCGCGTATCCAGCATAATGCCGGCAAGCAGCGCCTCCGCGTGTGGGGCTTGAATCTTTGCGCCGTCGCCAAAATACTGGATCAGTTCCGCGACCATTTCTGATGCCGAGGAAGCAAGGGGTTCGTGATAGAAAATCACGGAATTCTCAATGCAGTTCACCATGCGGCGGTGGTGGTCGATGACAACCACCCGGCTGCACTTTTGGTAAAGTTCCTTGCTGTCAAGAATCTCCGGATTGTGGGTGTCTACAATAATCAGCAAGGGGTTTTCGTCAGAAAAGCGCAGGGCTTCCTCCGGCGAAAGATAGAAATTCATGCTGTCTTGTTCTTTTATGTAGTTAATTAAGGGCTTTGCCATGTTTTTGTCCGGGTCTACCACAACGAATGCGTCCGTACCGATGGTGCGGAGCACCGCGCAAAGTCCCGTTGCGGAACCGATACTGTCAAGGTCCCCCATGCGGTGGCCCATAATGAATACCACACTGTGCGCCGAAGTCAGTTCTTTGATGGCAGTCGCAATAATACGGGTTTTTACCTTTGTGTGCTTTTCCACGCCTTTGGATACGCCGCCGAAGAATTCAAAACCGTTTTCGGTTTTCACCGCAGCTTGATCGCCGCCGCGGCCCAGACACATATCCAGTGCTTGTTTTGCATAGGTTTCGCTTTCGGAAAGATTTTTTGCACCCCTGCCAACACCGATGGAGAGCGTCACAGTCAGGCGTTCGCCGACTTGAATGGAACGTGCTTTGTCCAGAATGGGAAAACGCTGATCAATCATGGCGGAAAGATGTCGTTCTTCCACCACGCAGAAAAACAAGCTGTTAGACACGCGCCGGACAACGCCCGTTGTCATATCGATAAAGCCTTCCATGAGCTTTTCGATTTCCACAAGGGTATGTGCTTTTTCGCTCTCACGGACGTTTTGCATCAGGTCTTCGTAGTTATCAATCATGACCAGCAACACAGAAGGATAGGATTGATGATATTCGTAATCCAGTTCGATAAAATCTGTAATATCCGTATAGTAAATTAAAAGAAGGCTTTGTTCTTTTCCTGGGGCGGCAACCGCCCGTGCGCGGTAGTATCTTCCCGAACGTTCCATGATTTCGCCATCGGGCGACAGTGTTTTTTTGATATCCGTATCCAGCAGGGCAGAGAGCTTTTTCCCGTAAATCTGCTTGCGCGGAACCAGTTCATCATCAAAGGCCTCGTTTGCCCAAAGGACATTGCCGTCCGGATCTACAATCACAGCGGGCGCGGGCAGCAGATAAAGGGATTCTCGCTCGGTTTTCGTGATCTCCTGCGCGGATTTGGCAATATAATTCACCAGAATTTTGCGGTAAATCAAAGCTTCCGTAAAAAAAAGCAAAAGCAGAAAGCCGGAAACGCCCAGTAGGGGCAAGCCCAAAGAACGGGTATCCGGATGGGTATAGAGCAGCCATGCGGATGCCAGCGCTGAAACAAACGCCGCAAAGATCGTCAATTTTATCAGGATACTGCCTTTAAGTTTCAAACGCCCACCTCCGGTTTCTCAATCCTCCGATGCAAGACTTCATAATTATTTTACAATATTTTTGACGGCTTGTCAATCCGCCAGTCAAAAAAACTGCGGTTATACTTCCATAATAATGGGTAAAATCATCGGGTCGCGCTTGGTGCGTGCGTAAATGAAATCCGAAAGCGCGTCCTTCATTTTGTTTTTCATGGCATTCCACTCACGGTGGTTGCCATCCAGACACTTTTGCAGGGCTTTGGTAAGCACTTGCTTTGCTTCTTCCATGAGTGCTTCGCTTTCGCGCACATATACAAACCCGCGAGAAACCACATCCGGACCGGAAAGCAG
>DBRO01000066.1:3944-6828 GCA_002306005.1 Ruminococcus sp. UBA1366
ACGCCGTCGGTTTCAATCACGTTGCCGATTTCTCCAATGAGAATCCGCTCCGGCGGAATGCCGATTTGCTTGGCAATGCCGGCGTGCTTTTTCAAATGCTTGTATTCACCGTGTACGGGAATAAAAAATTTCGGTTTCACCAGTGAAAGCATAAGCTTTAATTCTTCCTGGCAGGCGTGTCCGGAAACATGGACTTCATACATAGCCTCGTACACAACCTCCGCACCGGCGCGCATCAGTTCGTTTACCACACGCGTGACGAATTTTTCGTTGCCCGGAATGGGGGTTGCGCTGATGATGATGAAATCGTTCGGCGTAATGCTGACCTTGCGGTGCTCGCTCATTGCCATGCGTGTCAATGCGGACATGGGTTCGCCCTGACTGCCGGTCGTAATGAGGACGAGCTTTTCCGGCGGGTATTTATCAATCAGTTCCAGATCAATCATCATACCGGCAGGAATCTTCAAATAGCCCAGTTCGATGCCTTTGCCCATGACGTTAATCATGCTTCTGCCAGACACGGCAACTTTACGCCCTGTACGGACAGCATTATCAATAATCTGCTGAATCCGGTGGATGTTGGAGGCAAAGGTCGCGATAATAATGCGTTTGCCCTCCGCTGCGGCAAACAGCTTTTCAAAACTTGCGCCGACCTTACGCTCGGTCATCGTAAAGCCGGGGCGCTCTGCGTTGGTGGAATCCGCCATCAGAGCCAGTACACCCTTGTTGCCCAATTCGGCAAAGCGCGCCAGATCGATAATGCCGCCCTCAATGGGGGTAAAATCAACCTTAAAGTCGCCGGTATGCACAATCACGCCGGCGGGGGTGTGCAGTGCCATGCCTACCGCATCCGGAATCGAATGATTCACGCGGATGAATTCCACCGCCATACAGCCGAATTTCACGGTCTGACGGGGTGTGACAATGTTCATGGACACACTGCCGGACAGGCCATGTTCTTTTAGTTTGCTTTCCACCAGTGCGAGGGTCAGGCGCGTGCCGTAAATCGGCACATTGATTTTTTTAATAAAATACGGAATGCCGCCAATATGATCCTCATGCCCATGTGTGAGCACTAGACCGCGGACTTTTTCCTTGTTGCGTTCCAGATAAGTGTAGTCAGGGATCACAATATCCACGCCCGGCATTTCACTGTCCGGAAAGGCCAACCCGCAATCGATGACGATGATATCATTCGCGCATTCAATGCAGGTTAGGTTTTTGCCGATTTCGTTCAAGCCCCCCAATGGGATGATTTTCACCGGGGTTTTCCGCTGCGGTGTTTTCATACGCTTCGGTGCGTTTTCCGCTGCTGACTGCGCGGCTGCGGTTTTGGCTGCCGCATTTTCCGCTGTTGCCGAAAGGGAGTTCTTCTGCGCTTTCGGCTTGGAGGGACGCCGCCTTCTTGCCGGCGGATTTGTCTTGGCATTGTCCGTTGCAGGTACAACGGCAGAAACCGCTGCTTTCACTGCATCCTTTCGAGCCGGATTCTGGGAAGATTTTTTACCGCGTCTGGTAGGTTTTTTCGGCGTGCCGGATTGGTTATTCTGTTTTTCCATAGTAAATTTTGCGGAAACCACCGGATTTTGCACAGCAAAACAAAAGCCTGCGTAAAAATGCGGCTTTCTCCGGAGAGTTTCCGAAATGACTCCTTTCAAATATTCGATTTTTCCGTTCGTCATCAGTGACTGGCAGAGGCTAGGCAGAAATGAAGTGTTGTGAAAACCAATGCCGATGTAAATATCCCGTTCCGCACAAAAATATCTTACTTTATCATACAGCATTTTTCGGTTGCTGTCAAGAAATTTTTATGCGGAGGCGGGATCTGACAGAATTCCCTGCCGAATTATTTTTCTTTTTTAAGCTTTTTGACTAGTTTGGCAGAAATCGGCGGTTCGCTGTCCGGTACGTCCGGCGCTGTCTGTGCGGCTTTAATCTTTTTTTCAATTTCATCGCAAATGGCGGAGGCGGATTCGGACTGGAAAGATTCCGCAAAAACCATAATGCCGTTGCCCGATTTCAGTGGGCGAATCAGCGCGCGGGAAGCATTGTTGCGAAAAACAACGCCTTCACCCCAACCGGCTTCCTCCTGTGCAAATTGCCGGAGCAGTTCCGGTGGGCTTCCGTTGACGCTGACAAAACGTTGAGAGGAATGAAATTCCGGGATTTCCGCCACGGCTTCCTCCAGCGGGATTTCCCTTTCGGAAAGATCCGTGAGAATCATGGCAATTAAAATCAGGCTGTCGCGCACAAAAGCGTTGTCAAAGCGTTTTGCAATTTGCCGGGCTTTTTTATCGGTATCATCACACGGACAGTTAAAATAGCGCAGCAGGTTACCATCGCACTGGTAGGCAAGCTCGTCTGCGGCAGTGGGGAAAGCATACGGCAGTGAAACGGCAAGGCCCTTGTCAAATGCAATTTTCGCTCCCAACAGTACCAGCCGTTCGTGGAACACATAGCCGGTTTTATCCGTATACGCCGAGGCGCGTTTGCCCTCACTGCCTAGGTGAAAAACAATGCGTTCGCCGTTTAAATCGTTGCGCGGCGCGAAAACGGTATCAAAAATCTCTGCAATTTCCGGCACGGAAGTGCGTACCTCCACGTTTACCCCGCGAAAACGCCGCGGCATGAGCCGGTCCAAATAGCCGGCATACAGGGATTTCATACTGCCGACTTCGTATTCCTCCCCGTACTGTTCATACGTCACAATGCGGAAATCCCGCCGGTTTAAGCCGCTTTCGATTTTTCGTTCGGTCTGGCGGGTGACGGGCAGACCGCCCGCAGCGGTTACGCTGATTTTCAGCGCATAATCCGCTTGCAGAAAGCAACCCATATCTGCGCCGAGAATTTTCGCACAGTAGATCAGCTGATTTTCCGTGCATTC
>DBRO01000066.1:6835-23047 GCA_002306005.1 Ruminococcus sp. UBA1366
TTTTCCGCGGTAACCCACAACAATGGACGAATTGAAATCCAGTGCTGAACCTGCTGCCATACCAAATTCGCAAGCCGTAACGGGCGTGGTAAATGTGCCGGATTCCGTCACCGTACCCTCGTCATCAATCTGCATGGGCCGTCCGGAGCCATGCCGGATATCGGCACTTGCCACGGTGCCGTCTTTTAAATGCTTGCCTGCCCAGATTTTCACGCCGTCGTACACCTGTGTACCTTCCCCAAGCGTGCAGTTGGAGCCGATTGCGGAATATTCACCGCATTCGCAGTTTTTGGCCAGACGCACGTTTCGGCAAAGGGTGGTGCGGTTTAATTCGCAGTGGTCGCCAATGGTACTGCCTTGACCGATGAGGCTTGCGTGAATCCAGCAGCCCTCGCCGATGGTGACGTTGTCTTCAATCACAGTGCCGTCTTCAATCACAGTGCCTTTGCCAATGGCAACATTATTTCCTAAATAGGCGGGCGCTTGGATGGTTGCGCCGGAAAATGCTGCTTCTGTTTTGCTGTATACGCCTTCTTTGATTTGCGGTGCATGGATTTCGATGCCTGTTTCGCCGAAAAGCATTTCATGCTGGCAGTCCAGATAGCTTTCCACGCTGCCGATATCCTGCCAATAGC
Organism: Ruminococcus sp. UBA1366; assembly: GCA_002306005.1. Taxonomy (GTDB): domain Bacteria; phylum Bacillota; class Clostridia; order Oscillospirales; family Ruminococcaceae; genus UBA1366. Next base: position 7,471 of record DBRO01000066.1, read on the forward strand.
CGGTTTCGGCATAGGCAAAAAACTTTGCACCTTGTTCCATCAGGCGGGGAAACAGATCCTGTGCAAAATCGGATTTTGCCGCCAGCGGGATTTCGCCCATCGCGCGTTTGGATAGTACATAGACGCCGGTATTAATTGCGTTGGTCGGGCAGCTTTCGTAGGAAGGCTTTTCTAAAAATCCGGTGATCTGTCCATTTTTGTCCGTGCGCACAATACCGAATTCCCGCGGGTCGGCGGTTTCTTTGGTGACGATTGTGACATCGGCTTTTTTGGCATAATGGTATTTTAAAATTCCTTCCAGATTGAAATTCATCAGCGCGTCGCCGGAAAGTACCAGCACATCGCCGCCACCCCAGCAGTTGCGCACACTGCCGGCAGTGCCAAGCGGGAAGGTTTCCCGCCGGAAATCCAATTTTACGCCGCTGTGGGTACCGGTATCAAAGCTGGAAATAATCTTTTCCGCCTGATGGGCAATGGTCAGTGTGGCTTGATCAAAACCGTTTTCCTTTACCGTGTCAAGAATCCGCTCCAATACCGGTACCCCGCAGACTTTCATTAAGGGCTTTGGGGTGTCGCAGGTGCAGGGACGCAGGCGGGTTCCCTCTCCGCCGCAGAGGATGACGACCTGAACAGTTTGCATAGCACATTCTCCTATCTGCCGCTGTGCGGCATGATTATACGGGTGTTTTGCAGACAGTATGGGAATTCCGGCGGCAGTTTATACGCAGAGCAAAGTGCAGTTTTTGGCGTAGTTTGGGGAACGAAAAAAATTTTGAGAAGATCTTTTCTTTTTTTGCGGAATATGCTATAATATTTTTAATAGAAGAAATTGCGGGAACGATAACAAAACGAAAGGATTTGATTTGCATGGGAAACCCTCTGCACCGCAGGCGGCTGAAATATAAAAATATCGTCCTTGCAGCCGCTGGAATGCTTTTATTGATTGTAATTCTGATTGCTGCGTGTTCTGCCGGGGATAAAACCGAACCGAAGAAAACAACAGAATCTTCTGTGCCGGACAGTTCTTCTGTGACGGAAAGCAGTTCCAAGGTGGAAAAGACAATAGAAAAGCTCCCGAAAAATGATTATCAATACCTTAGTATTGAGAATAAAGATCAGTTGAATACCGGGGATTTGCTTTTGATTAACAGCGAACACCCCTATACCGGTTCAAAACCAAAAGAACTGAAAGCCATTTATGAGGATATTGAGGACGATAACGGAAAATATTTGTTTTCGATGAGCAGCACAGAGATTGAACTGACGACGGTCATGGCAAATGCAGTGCGGAATATGCTCAAAGACTTTGAAACCCAAACCGGACTGACAACCATCATGATTGTCGATGGCTACCAAACAGAAGAAGACAGCGGTTCTTCCGGCAGCGAGAATTTGACGGGCATGGCAGTGGATTTTCAACTGGATTTAGGCGATGAATATCCGGCGTTTGACGGCAAGGGCGAATACACATGGATTATGGAAAACTGTTCGGATTACGGCTTGATTGCGCGCTATCCGGAGGAGAAAAAAGAGATTACCAAACAAGACGCCGACCCGGGGCATTTCCGCTATGTGGGCATTCCCCACGCACAGATTATGGTGGATCAGAACTGGTGCTTGGAGGAGTATATCGAGAATATAAAAGCATATACTTATGAAGATGCTTTGTATGTTTCTGCGGAAAATGGCACGGACTATGCTGTGTATTATATCAAATCCGAAGACGGTGCGACGACCAATATTAAGTACCCGGTGTATGATGACGGTTCGCCGTATGCCTATACAGTTTCGGGCAACAACGTGGACGGATATATCATTACTGTGGATTTAACTAACAAACCGGAGGAAACGTCCGACGATAACAGCGATAACGCAACCGATGCATCATAAAACGGGAGAGCTGGAGCAATCCGGCTTTTCTCACGTATTCAGAAAGGATCGATTTTTATGACAGAATGTACACATGATTGTTCCTCCTGCGGAGAGGAATGCGCTTCCCGGCAGCAACCGGAAAGCCTGATTGCAGAACCGCACCCGCAAAGCCATATCAAAAAAGTCATTGGTGTGGTGAGCGGCAAGGGCGGCGTGGGGAAATCCATTGTGACCTCCATGCTGGCGGTATTGGCAAACCGCAACGGGCTAAAAACGGCGATTTTAGATGCCGATGTGACGGGGCCTTCCATTCCCAAAGCGTTTGGCATTCACGAAAAGGCGTTGGGAACCGAGGATGGGATTCTTCCTGCGGTTACAAAAATGGGAATCTCCATGATGTCCGTGAATTTACTGCTGGAGGACGAAACGGATCCGGTTGTTTGGCGCGGTCCGGTGATTTCCGGCGCGGTGAAACAATTTTGGCAGGATGTAATCTGGGGCGAAATAGATGTGATGTTTCTGGATATGCCGCCCGGAACCGGCGATGTGCCGCTGACGGTGTTCCAGTCCATACCGCTGGACGGCATTGTGATTGTGACCTCCCCGCAGGAACTGGTTTCCATGGTGGTGGGCAAGGCAGTGAAAATGGCGGAAATGATGCAGATTCCGATTCTCGGTTTGATCGAAAACATGAGCTATTTGGAATGTCCCGATTGTGGTAAGAAAATTTTGCTGTACGGCGAAAGCGGTGCGGAAAAAGCCGCACAGGAATATGGAACAAAACTGCTTGCGCGCATTCCTGTTTCGCCGGAAACCGCCGCGCAGGTGGATAAAGGCCTAATTGAACTCTTTGAGGGAAATTGGTTGGACAATGCCGCGGAAGAAATTCTTGGTCTGCGTTAGGCATTCGGATTGATAACCGCGACGCGACTTTGCTATAAAAAATCTGCACGAACGTTGTTTTGAGCGTTTGCGCAGATTTTTATACTATTTACAAGTGAAGGTTTCTTCGTTTGGTATACCAAATTTGTATCAATAGTTTCTTGAAGATTACAAAAGGTTATCAAATTGACACACAGCATTGATTTCAGAACGGAAACATGGTATAATACGGATAAGCAAGCGGTATCCTAATTTATGGAATATTTACTTGCGATTCCAGGAGATTGCATTGAAAGGATGAATGATACATGGGCAACGGCAGGGATATGGACACTGCTCAGCCTGGTTCTGAAAAAGTTGCGGGCAAAGAGGATCTGGCAAAAAAAATTGCAGAGAGCCTCAAAAAAGCAGAAGCATCGGATGAAACCGCGGACATCCCGGCGGATTTAAGCGAAGTTTCGTTTGCTCGCAAAAATACGCAGGCATCGACCGCTCAGGCACAGGAAAAACCGGCTGCGGAGAATATAGCAAAACCTGTTTTGCAGCAGGAAAGAGCGGGAAACCCGTTGCGTGGGTCGACACAGGAGAATGCGTCGGAAAAATCCAACGCAAAGCATACCGGCAAAAAAAAGAAAAAAGCACATAACAAAGGAAAAATGATTGCGGCGTTTACAGGCGGCTTTGTATTGCTGGCAGCACTGGGTGCCTATGTTGCGGGAATATTGGCAACGGATGAGAAGCTTTTGCCGAAAACTAAAATCAATGGTGTGGACGTTGGCATGATGACAACGGAGGAAGCTGCGGCAGCGGTGGATAAGGCGGCGAATTATGAAACGAATCTTGTGTTTGAAAAGGCAGATGGTTCTGAATATACCGTACCGCTTTCGGATATTGACTTTTCATATGATACGAAGGACAAAGTACAGAAAATTGCGGATGATCAACAGCATGCGCTGTGGTTTGTATCGCTGATACAGGGTTCAACAAATGAGATTGTGCCTGTGCCGGTGTACGATGCGGATAAACTGAAAAAACTGATTGAGGACAAGGATTGGGGCGATACCAAGGCAAAGGATGCTTATATTGAAAAGACATCCAGCGGATACCAAATTGTGGATTCCGAGCCGGGCGATGAGATTGTTCCGGAAACCTTGGCGACATATACCGAGGAACAACTGAATCAAGAAAATTTCACGATTGATATGAGGGAATCCGGCTGTTATGTGGAGGCGGCAGTTACCGCTGAGGATTTGCAAGACGAATTACAAAAGCTTAACGACTTATATAATTTGACCATTGAGATCAATTTTGATTATACTACAGAAACACTGCGCGGAACAGATTTTATGGATTGGATTACACCGGACGGAGATTCTTATGACGTGGATGCCGAAAAGGTGATGGCTTATGTGCTGACGCTTTCGGATAAGTACGATACATATGGGAAAGACAGGCAATTTCAGAGCACAGAACGCGGAGAAATAACCGTACCCGCAGGTTCGGGCATTTATGGTTGGTGGATTGATCAGGAAAAAACTCGTGATTTATTGATTGAAAAAATTAAAGCGGGAGAAAGCGTAAAGATTGATCCGATCTATTATGTGGGAGAATGGACGAAATACGTTTTTGAGGGAAATCCGGAATGGCGGACGGCAGAAAGCGATATTGGAAATACTTACATAGAAATAGACCTGAAAAAGCAGCATTTGTGGTATTACGAGGAAGGTAAGCTAAAACGGGAGTGCGATATTATTTCCGGCTTGCCGACAGATGAACGCAATACCCCCGCTGGGGTTTACTGCTTGTGGTACAAAGAACGCAACGCGACACTCACAGATAACAAAACTTACTGGACGACGGTTGCGTATTGGAATTATGTCAGCGCCATTGGCATTGGATTGCATGACGCAACATGGCAGAGTAGCTTTGGCGGGGATTTGTACAAGACGCGTGGTTCGCACGGCTGCATTAATATGTCATTGAATGATGCGAAATATGTGTATGAAAAAGTCCCAATTGGAACACCTGTGGTGATGTACTGGTAAACAAAAAACGCTTCGGAATCTCAACATTCCGAAGCGTTTTGGATTTGTATGGATGTGAATCGTTACGATTCGTTTGCAAGGTCGTCTGTTAAGCAAGCAAAAACTTCATCGGTTTGCTTTTGATCCGGTTTTTTGGTAATCAGGCTTACCAGCGGAACCAGAATCATTCCGAACAGCATGGTGAACGCACCTGCGTTAATCGGTGATGCAATGTTAATGCCAAGGAATTCTGCGGTGTGTTTGCCCAGTGTGAAATAGCACATATGCGCGAGGGTAATGCCTACACCGGCAAGGAAATTTACAAAGACAGCGGTTTTCGTAACACCCTTCCAGAACAGTCCCAGCAAAAACGGAGCCAAGAACGAACCGGCGAGCGCGCCCCACGAAATCGACATCAGCGTGGATATGATTGTTGCGGGATTTTGATACGCGATGATTGCCAGAATAACAGAAATCAGCAGAAATACGGCAATAAAAATCCGCATGACGGCAACTTGTTTTTTCTCGCTCATGCCGGTTTTGGACAGCGGTTTGATTAAATCCAGCGTTAAAATCGAACTGGAAGTCATCACCAAAGAAGAAAGCGTGGACATAGAAGCGGAGAGAATCAGTACAATCACCAGTGCCATTAAAAAGCCCGGAAGCGTTTCTACGATGGACGGGATAATTTCGTCGAAGCCTTTGGCAGGCAGTTCGCCGTTTGGAACCATAACGCGGCCGAAGCTTCCAAGAAAATAACAGCCGCCAGCAACAATAATCGCAAATAGAGTAGAAATAATTGTACCCTTCTTGATTGCCGAATTATCTTTTACTGCATAAAACTTCGATACCATCTGCGGCAGTCCCCAGGTTCCCAAGGAAGTAAGGATAATCACGCCGATGAGATTAATTGGATCCGGTCCGAAGAAACTGCTGTATGCACCGGTTTCGCCGCTTGCATCTTGGATTTTGCTCATGCCTTCCACCGCGGCGGAAAGCCCACCTACGGATTTGAGAGAAGCAATCACAACTGCCGTAATGCCGAACAGCATGATAATTCCCTGTACAAAATCCGTAAGGGCGGTTGCCATATACCCGCCGAGAATGACGTAAACCGCCGTCATAATTGCCATTGCGATGATGATATATTTGTAATCAAAATCAAAGGCAATGCTGAAAATACGGGACAGTCCATTGTAAACCGATGCTGTGTAGGGAATCAGAAAAATAAAAATAATCAGTGCGGAAATAATCTTTAAAGCCTTGCTTGCGTATCTTTTTTCAAAAAACTCCGGCATGGTTTTTGCCTCTAGGTGTTTGGACATCAAACGGGTACGCTTCCCCATAATCAGCCACGGTAAAAGAGAACCGAGTATTGCGTTGCCGATTCCGATCCAAGTTGCCGCCATGCCAAAGCTCCATCCGAACTTTCCGGCATATCCCACAAAAATAACGGCGGAAAAATAAGACGTTCCATATGTAAAAGCGCCCAGCCACGCGCCGAGGGAACGTCCTCCCAAAACAAATCCGGTGACATCCGTAGAAAGCCGCCGGCAGTAGACCCCGATGCCTACCATCATGACCAGATAGAGAATCATGACGATCCAGATCATCATTTTATCAAACCCTTTCCATGCTTTTGCGCTTTATGGTTTTAAAGCTTTTGCGCTTTCTTCTGATAAAGCGCATGTACTTATTATATATAAAATATTGCATGTTGTCAATTACTTTTTTGCAAAAGAGCAAAAATTCAAAAAAGAAAATTTGCTATACGCCAAAAGTGTACTTCATGGGAAAAATATTAGAAAGCTCTTGCATAAACGGGAAGAAAAGCGTATAATGTTACTATCAAAAAGAAAGCGCGGGAATTACAATGGATGAGAGAGATTCACTGGATCGTATCATTGCCGATGCAATGAAAAAAAAGCAGAATTTACAGGGCCTGCAAGATATACCGGAGGAAACAGCTGCAACGGCAGAAGAGCAGGTCATTTATGAAAAGCCGGGTGCCTCCCATCATCGGGCGGGTTCGGGTACTCAAAAGAACCGGGGCGGGAAAAAGCCGAAAAAGCGCTGGACAAAGAAAAAAATTGCCATAACAGCAACCTTGAGCGTGCTTTGTGTGCTAATTTTGTTCGGCGGCGCGGTTTTGTTGTATTTGTGGAGCAAAATCAATTTAATTAACACCGTACCAACGGATCATAGCGATTATGTGGTGGATTCCATTGAGCCGGAGGAAGAGGACCTAAATAACACGAAGCCCAATTCTGATCAGAGCGATATTGACAAAGCAGAGCAGGCAATTTTAGATAATTATAAAGACAACGAACAAGAATTGGTTTTCAGTGACGATGTATATAATATTTTGCTGATTGGTAACGATGCGCGCGATAACAGCAGCCGTGGACGTTCAGACAGTATGATTCTGGTGTCCATCAATAAATCGACCAAAGAAATTGTGCTGACGTCGTTCATGCGGGATATCTATCTTGCCATTCCGGATAAGGGAAGCAACCGGATCAATGCTGCGTATGCGTACGGCGGGGCCTCTTTGTTAGTTGATACAATTCAGAATAACTTTGGAATTCGGATTGATCGGTATGCGCAGATAAATTTCTATAATTTTATTGATATTATCGATGCGGTAGGCGGTGTGGAAATTGCCGTTTCCGATGCGGAAGTGGAAGTGATGAACGGCTATATTCATGAACTGAATAATTTGCGCGGGGATGATTATGACGACGATATTCTTTCCGATGGCGGAACGTATAACTTAAACGGCAAGCAAGCGTTGGGCTATTGTCGGGTTCGCTACGTCGGCAATGCGGATTTTCAGCGGACACAGCGCCAGCGCGATGTAATGCTGAAGGTGATTGAAAAAGCAAAGGGCATGAGTGTGACAGAACTGAATAATTTTTTGAATATGATCTTACCTGAAATCACTACCAATATGTCTGAGGGCGAAATTTTTAGCTTGGCGCTCAAAAGTGTCACTTATTTTGGATATGATATGGAACAGCTGCGGATTCCGACGGATGATGCGTTCAGTTATCTGACCATTGACGGGATGAGCGTGCTGGGCGTGGATTTTGATTCCAGTCGGAAATCCTTGTTGCAAACCATCTATCATCAGTAAAAAAACAAAGAGCGGTTGGAAACAATCGCTCTTTTTAGATTAGAAACGTATTTTGTCAAAAAGAGATGAAAATTCGCGCATGGATTGTTAAAAAATTATCGAATGCACCAAAGATCAAGCAAAGTGCTTGAAATCCTGCAAAGAAAGTGCTATGATAAAAAGCAGAAGCAAAAATTCCAGCAGTAAAAATGCAGAGCGGGTGGCTTGTTTCATAAAACAAAATAGTTTTATCCGGTTGGCAGTGAAAACTGTTCAAGATTGCGGCTTTAGGGTGGAGAGCTAGTGTAGCTTTCTGCCCTTTTAATTTTGTTTGGAGGGTTGAATATGGCAGTGAATGAGGCGATTTTGACAGCATTGTTCGTGATGGCGGTAGTCTTCAGCGTGCTGATTGTGTTGAGCGTAGTGCTTACGCTGTTTTCTTTTGTGATGAAAAAAGTGAACGGAATGGTTGACAAAAAGAATAACAAAACAGCATAGCAGCTTGCTGAAAAAAGGAGTGGATTGTTGTGATTGATGCATTACTTGATTTATTAAAAGATTCTGGATTTGCAGCGCTAAGCTGGCGCGCGCTTGTAATGATTTTGGTGTCATGCGTGTTGATTTTCCTTGCGATTAAAAAGCGTTTTGAACCTTTGTTGCTGTTGCCGATTGCGTTTGGTATGCTGCTGGCAAACCTGCCGCTGACCGGACTCATGGATGGTCCTGTCGGTACGGAGGCAGGGGGACTGCTGTACTATCTGTACCGAGGTGTAAAACTTGGAATTTACCCTTCTTTAATTTTCCTTGGAATTGGTGCCATGACAGATTTCGGCCCGCTGATTGCAAGACCAAGCAGCTTACTGATGGGTGCGGGCGCGCAGTTCGGTATTGCAATTGCGTTTGTCGTTGCCGTGCTGCTGGGCTTTTCTCCGGAAGCGGCTGCATCGATTGGAATTATCGGCGGCGCGGATGGTCCGACGGCAATTTTCCTGACAACAAAGTTGGCACCGCAGCTGTTGGCGCCGATTGCTGTGGCGGCATATTCCTACATGGCACTGATTCCGTTGATTCAACCGCCGATTATGCGGTTGCTTACTACAGAAAAAGAGCGTAAAATCAAGATGGAGCAGATTCGCCCGGTTTCCAAATTGGAAAAAATCTGTTTCCCTATTTTAGTTACGCTATTGACAGTGCTGTTGCTTCCTTCTGTTGCACCGCTGATTGGAATGTTGATGCTGGGAAACTTGTTCCGGGAGTCCGGGGTGGTAGAGCGGCTTTCCGATACCGCACAAAATACGTTAATCAATATCGTGACGATTTTCCTTGGCGTGACGGTCGGCGCGACTGCCAACGGAGAACTGTTTTTAAAACCTTCTACGATTAAAATCGTCGCGCTGGGACTGTTTGCGTTCGTGTTCAGTACCGTTGGCGGCTTGCTGATTGCAAAGTTGATGTGTGTGATTACCAAGGGAAAAATCAATCCGTTGATTGGTTCCGCAGGCGTTTCCGCAGTTCCGATGGCGGCACGGATTTCACACATTGAGGGACAGAAATCCAACCCCACGAACTATCTGCTGATGTTTGCCATGGGTCCAAATGTTGCGGGTGTCATTGGTTCGGCGGTTGCGGCGGGTATTTTGCTGTCTTTGTTTTCTTAATTATTTAAAGCTTAAGTTTCGATACAGTCCGGATGGAAATATGCGAATGAATCATCGTAAAAGCTCGTTTTTGGGGCTTTTACGATTTTTTTATGTAAAGAACAAGGGGCAAGATTCCAATATACGGAAATTATGCCGCACTAAAATCACGAATTGTCATGTTTTATCCCAAAATGCTTGACGGAAGTTTTTTTGTATGATATACTTATCACAGGCAAGCTTGTAATTAGAGATTTTCTGCCGGACGAAAGGTCCTCCTGAAACGATGTGCCAACGAAAATCTCAAGTGTGTGATAATTTATGATATACGAATTGATATAGCCAGTAAATTTAACAATCACTTTTAACGATAATCTGCACGCATTATAAAGTATTTGCTGATGATAAGAAAGAAAGCAGGGATCATGTATGACAACCGGAGATAAGTCCTATCTATCCGTTCAGGATGTTGCGGGGATTCTTGGAATTTCCAAAAACACCGTGTACGAGTTAATTAAGCGCGGGGAGCTTTCTTCTTACCGCGTGGGAAAAAAACTGCGCGTAGATCGCAAGGACATTGAGGAATATAAAAACCGGACACGGATGGGTTCTCATAAAACAGAAACGCCGGAGCCGGCACAACCTGCCTATACGCATCAGGAGCAGAGCGGAGCCGGCAGAACCTCGCAACAGTTTGCCGGACAGGATGCCTTTACTGTGTGCGGGCAAGATATTCTACTGGATTTGCTGACAAAGCGGCTTTCCGGCGCGCCCTATCACATTCCGGCGCTGCGGTACTATACCGGCAGTTATAACGGCTTGGTGGAACTTTATAATCGGAATGTTTCGATTGCATCCGCGCACCTGTGGCACAGCAATACGGATACTTATAACGTTCCGTATTTGGATACACTGCTGCCGGGGGTTCCGTGCGTATTGGTGAATTTAACCTATCGGATGCAGGGCTTGTACGTTCAAAAGGGCAATCCAAAGAATATTCTTTCGTGGGAAGATTTCCAGCGCGGGGATATCCGGATGATGAATCGGGAGCTGGGCTGCGGGGTGCGGGTTCTAACAGACCAGTGGCTGAGAAAGCTGGGGATTCCTACACAGGCAGTGAACGGCTATGAAAATGTAGCGTTTTCGCATATTAGCGTTGCCAGTGCGGTGGCACGCGGACAAGCAGATGTTGCTATTGGCAACCAGAAAACGGCGTCTCAGGTGGAAAATATTGATTTTATTCCGTTGCAGCGCGAGCGGTTGGATTTGGTGATACCCAAGGATATGATGGGGGATTACCGTTACCGTGCAGTGCTGGAAATCCTCAATGACCCCGAGTTCCATGCGGAAATTATGGGAATCGGCGGTTATGAAGTGAGCGAAACCGGCAAAGTGATAGCAGAAACCTAAAAGAACTCCGTCAGAGCTTTGGCTTTGACGGAGTTCTTCTTACGATTTGGGACGAGTCAGCGTGGGGAAAGTTTGGATTGCCTGTTCATAAAAATTGTCCAGCGCATCGGTGTATTTTATTTTACCGGTCATGTAATCCTGCATGGCATTTTTAAAAAGCGTATCCAGTTCGGTATCATATGCCGTTGCGTTTTCGGTGTTGATGTTCATCGCGCATTGATGAAGCAGCGACAGGTATTTTTGCCCGCCTAAAAAATCATTGCCGGATTCCTCGGCGGCAAGCTTTTGGATCACATCGATGTTGTTTACAAAATCCTGCTTTTGTGTTTGAATTCTTTCCATAATCGTTGCATCGCAGGTAAGGGCTTTCATGATATTCGCAACTTGTTCGGTGTTGTCCGAACCGTTTGCACAAACCAAATAGCTGCTGCCCCAGTTGTAGCTTTCCGGTCCGGCGCAAACAGCCCAGTCGCCGTAAGTACCATCCGTGCCGTCCAGCGAATCCGCTGCATACTGCGGCATGGTAAAGGCAATGCCCCAGGTTGCGGTAAAATATCCAAACACTTTTCCGGCGGTTTGATTCATTAATTTTTCATCGCTTGCGGAATGCGTATATTGCTGTAAATAAAGATTATTCCCCGTTCCCATACCGGCTGCCCACGGATTGCTCCACTGTGTGGTGTTGACCGTACAGCCTTTTTCTAAGTACGATTTTGCCTGATTCGCCCAGCTTTTTAATGCCGAATCCACTTGAATTTCGTTGTTGTCCGTCACCCAAGCTGAACTTGCGCCGGCGGCAAAAACACGATAGCTTTCATCGTAGCTTGCCAGCATATAGTAGCCGGATTTCTGCATTTTTTCCGCAGTACCGTCAAACAAATCCCAGTTTGCAAGCTGTTCTTGCACCTTGTCGGGGTCATCCGTGCCAAGCACTTCTTTTGCAATGGAACGCCGGTAGCAAAATAGTCCCGGTGTTGCCTGCCATGTCAGGGCTTTCAGTACGCCGTTGCTATCCGTTGCCAGCTGGTGGGTGAAGGAATATTGATTTTGCAAATCCGCTTCAGTGAACCCCAGCTCGGCAACATCCATGGATGCATCAGAATCAATATATTTTTTCGCATAAGCCGGTTCAATCAGGAATAAATCCACTTTCATGTCGCTTGTCATCTGGTTTTGCAGAGCGAGGTCCAGTTCTGTTTGATATTCATCCAGCGCTGTTGAAAGGACGTGCCACTCAATTTTAGTACCGTCTGCAAGGCGGTCGTTGCCGGCATAATCCGGATAAGTATCCTCCAGCAGGTCTTGCAGTTCGTAATTCCAGCAATAAATCACCAAAGTCTGTTCGGATTCGGAAAGTGTTTCCGTAACCGGCGTTGCAAGCGTTTCCGTAGTGGTTGTCGCCGGAGCGGTGGATGTGACGGCTGTGGTTGTTTCAGGTACGGAAGTCGCTTCTTCAGCGGTTTGGCTCTCTTCCGGAAACAAGGGATTCCTCCAGTCTGCGCCGGAATCGTTTTCATCGGATTTCGGTACTTTTCCGCAGGAAACCAGTAAGGATAGTCCAAGTGCAAGTGAAACGGCACGAAACGTTGCTTTTTTCATGAAATGTCCTCCTTTAGCGTTGTACAATTTCATTATAGCAGGAAATTTCTCTCATGTCAACAATTCCAAAAAAAAGCACCGCGGAATTTTCCACGGTGCTTTTGTAATTTGCTCGTTCAATTATTTTCTTTCAGCAAGCAGCTTTTTTGCCGCGGCAAGCCGAACCGCGCAGCAGAAGATTTCCGTTGCCGCTTCCAGTTCCGGAATGGTTGGGAAGGTCGGCGCAATCCGGATGTTGGAATCCTGCGGGTCTTTTCCGTAGGGGAAGGATGCACCGGCGGGAGTCATCACAACGCCTGCCTCCTTGCACAGCTGTACAATTTCCTTTGCACAGCCGTTTGGTGCGTCAAAGCTGATGAAGTAACCACCATTCGGCTTATGCCAGCTGCCGATTCCAAGCGGGGCAATTTCTTTGTCCAGCGCGGATAAAACGACTTCGAATTTCGGCGCAATCATGGCGGCATGCTTTTTCATTTGCTTGACTAATCCAGCGTATCCGCCTAAAAAGCGCACATGGCGCAGCTGATTGAGCTTATCAAATCCAATGGTCTGTACGGCGGAAAGTTTCTTTAAATAGGCAATGTTCTTTTCTGATGCCGCCGTTGCTGCCAATCCCGCGCCGGCAAAGGTGACTTTTGATGTGGACGCGAAAAGATAAACCATATCTTCACTGCCAACCGCCTTACATTCATCCATAATGTTTAACAGCGAATCGGGCGTGTCCGTCAGGTGATGCACACAGTAGGCGTTGTCCCAAAAAATCCGGAAATCCTTTGCGGCAGGTTTGAGCGCTGCAAAACGCCGGACAGTTTCGTCCGAATAAGTCGTTCCGGTCGGGTTGGAATACATTGGTACGCACCAGATACCCTTGATGGTTTCATCCGCGGCAACAAGTGCCTCGATTTTGTCCATATCCGGCTGCCCGTTCACAAAGGGTACATTGAGCATTTCTATGCCAAACGCTTCACAAATGGCAAAATGCCGGTCATACCCTGGAACAATGCAAATCCAACGGATTTTTTCATAGGAACCCCAAGGCTTTGCACCCTCGCCCGTGCCAAAAATCCATGCTTTGCAAATCGCATCGTACATCAAATTTAGACTGGAATTTCCGCCGACGAAGACTTCCTCGGGCTTTATGTTCAGCATTTCAGCAAACAGCAGTTTTGCCTCAGCAATGCCGTCCAGTCCGCCGTAATTCCGGCAATCCATGCCGTCTGCAGCACGGTAACCACTCTGACTGTTCACACAATCCAGCATGCCTGCCGCTAAATCCAACTGCTGCGCGGAGGGCTTTCCGCGGGACATATCCAGCTTCATGCCCTTTGCCTTGTATGATTGATATTTGCTTTCCTCCGCGGCTAAAAATTCTTCCAGCTGCGTGCTTGTCATGTCTTGCAACAACATAACCGTTCCCCCATATGCGTAAACTTACATTTCCTTTAAAGTTGTATACAAAAATTCGTTGTCGATTTTATGTAATTCTATTATATACCTCTGGCACGGGATTTGCAAGACGTTTTTTTGATTCCTGCAAAAAACTATATTTTCGCATGAAATTTGCTTTGCAAAAAAGAAAAAACGGTGCAAAGTGACGAGGAATTTTCATTTTGAAAACAGAAAGCGCCCCCGCCTTAACGGGAGCACTTGATTTTTATTTTCTTTATGCCGGCAGGGTGTCCTTGTATTTCAACTTAATTTTATCGGTGATCAGGGCAACAAACTCGCTGTTGGTGGGCTTGCCCTTGCCGGTGTTGACCGTATAACCGAAAAATCCGTTGAGGGTATCAATATCGCCGCGATCCCATGCAATTTCAATCGCATGGCGAATGGCGCGCTCTACGCGGGAGGAAGTGGTGGAAAATTTTTTTGCCACGGAAGGATACAAAAGTTTTGTCACACTTTCCAGCATTTCGTTGTCTTTCACGGACTGGATAATCGCCTCACGCAGATAGTGATAGCCCTTGATATGCGCGGGGACACCAATTTGATGAATGATGTCCGTGACGATCACGTCCAGATTGGCGACGGGCTTTCTTCCGCCGGATTCCGTCTCGTAGCCAATGCCCATCAGTGCATTGACACGGTCCGCCAGTACTTTCATATCGAACGGCTTGAGCATAAAGAAAGCTGCGCCGTTTTCCATGACTTGTCGTTCCATGAACGGGTTGTCGTACGGACTGGAAACAATGAACTTTGGCTTTTTGTACGCACTGGCATGAACCTTCTTGATCAGCTCCACGGCATCCAGATTCGGCATCACTGCCTCCAGAATTACCACGTCCGGCATTTCGTTCTTGATTGCATCAAAGAGCACCAAGCCGTCCTTTGGCCTTGCCAATACATAGAAGCCCATGGATCGCAGTGCATTGGCACAAGCCACACCGTATTCCACACTGTCGTCGCCGATTAGGATTTTGACCTTATTTGTCATGATTGATACCTCCGTTTATTTTTTATTACTTCCATATATTAACATACACAAGCCAAAATTGCAAGCCCTTTTTGCATAATTTTCCAGTTTTTTTAAAACTTTTTTCTACATATGCCGTTTTGGTTCGGCGAAATCCCATAGATGTTGTGGTAATTATGGAAGAATCGTTCGTATTCGCGGGGATATCTCGGATTCCGACAGAGGTCTGCTCTGATCGAGAAATTCCGACATGATTCATTGTTTTCTTTTATAATAGCAAATAAATACAGACCTGTCAAGCACTTTTTTGGTAAAATTTCATCTAAGAAGCCAATTCTTGATCTTCCTCTAGCAGGGTGTCCAGCTGATGCAGATTTTCATACATGGTATCGGCGAAAATCCCGTATCCTCTCGTGGGGTCTTGCACGAAAACGTGTGTTACCGCGCCCACAAGCTTGCCGTTTTGCAGAATTGGGCTGCCGCTCATGCCCTGTAAAATGCCGCCTGTCTGTTCGAGCAAGGTGCTGTCGGTAATTCGAATCACCATGTGCTTGGTATCCTTTCCGGAAAGGTTGATGCTTTCGATTTCTATGCTGTATTCTTGCGGCGATTTGCCGTCAATGGT
>DBRO01000066.1:23095-25334 GCA_002306005.1 Ruminococcus sp. UBA1366
TTGGGCGAATCAAAACTGCCGATGAGTTCACCCGGTTCGCCGTCCACGCTTTTATTAAAAGCTTTAATACGCACTTCTGCGGCAATGCCGCTTTGGATGGGGATGATCCTACCGGTATCCACATCGCATACCGGATGTCCCAACCCGCCGAACAATCCGCTGGACGGTTCGTAAAACGTAACGGTTCCTACGCCCGCTGTGGAATCTCGTACCCAAACACCGGCGCGGTAAGCACCATTGCTCAATGCCGGAGTGAGTTCAACTTCCATGGTTCTGCCGTTGCGGTTGATTTCCATCTCCATTGTGTCGCCCTGACTTTCCCTGATTACTTCGGAAAGATTTTCGCTGGAAGTAATTTTTTTGTCATTTACGGAAACAATAACGTCACCTTCTGTAATGCCGCTTTCCCGCGCCGGACATTTTCCGGCAACTTTTTCAATTCGAATGACCATTACGCCGTCCGTTAACAATTTTATGCCAAACGGCTGCCCTCCGGTTATGACTTCTGGTGCTGTCATCCGGATTTCCTCAACTTCTTTAATGGGTATCACACCGAACAGCATAAGCATTTGTCGGTTTACGGTCCCTGATTGGGCCGATGCCGCCGCATAGGTTCTCTCATCCACATTCACTGCGGTAATGGGAAACGGCTCGGGGAGTTTTAGTCCTTCTTCGTCCACATAAAATCCTTCCGGCATTGCCTGCTTGTAGTATCCTACCAGCGCCAACAGCGCCACCGCAAAAATTCCTACCGCAAGCGCAAACCCGCGGATGGCTTTCTGTGCCGGACTGCTGACGGATGGATGCTTTGGTAAATTGTCTGTTCTATAATAGTACATGGCATTCCTGTCCCTTCTTTTTGCTTTTGTTCTTATGAAACAAATTTGCGTTCCGGATTTTCTTTTTTTTAACCGGATTTGCTTCAACAAAACTATCATTTGCAAAACGTTTCATAAAAAACCTGCGCGCAAAAAGTATTATTTTCATTGGAACTTGTAAGACTCAGCTATTGTAATCGGCTATGAAATTATGCTATAATGATTGTAAGGTTTTTCATTGATTGTTTTGATAAAAGAAAGGGAATGGCGAATTGCATGGGTAAAAAAGAACGTCTGAAAAGGCAAAAGCAAAAGCAGGACGAGGTTTTGCGGCAGGACCAAATGGAGGAAGCTGCATTACAAAAAAGCGGAACAAAAAGCAAGCAGCTGGAGAAATTTAAAAAGCGTGAAAATCCATTCTATCTGGTTATTAAAATTTTAGAAAGTATCGGCTATGCGTGGTCGGCTTTTTTTGTGGGAATCATTACGCTGATTGCGATCCAACAGGATATTTTAAAGGCAAATGAAGAAATCCAAAGCACCACGGATTTTGACAAGATTTTTATTTTGATTAGCATAGGAATTGTGCTGTTTACCGTTATGTTGGTGCTGAGTTGGCGAAAAAAATACCTGCTGGCATTTGGATTTTCCGCTGTTGCAACATGGGTGTACATTGTTGGAGCAAACGAGTTGATTCGTCCGGTGAAAAATTATCTTGCCAACACCGCTGTGGAAGAATCCCTGCAAAATATGGATAAAAAATATATGGCGTATTATTATCCGGCTGCTGTCTTGCTAATTTTGGCGCTAATACCCGCTGTAATTAAAACCGTACAGTACATCAAGCGCAAGCGTTTGGAAAAACGCGCCCGCGATAACGCTCCTGTGAAAAGTATTATCAACTGAAAAAATGCCTCCGCAGTTATCAAAACTACGGAGGCGTTTAGTTTTATATTCAATCAAGTTTATGCGTAAAGCAGAAGCACCCAGTAATCCACACCGTCTTTTTCATAATGTCCAAGCCCGAATTTTGAAAAATCGCCATCCAGCATATTTTCTTTGTGTAAGGGTGAATTCATCCAAGCATCAAATACAGATTCTTCCGAAGTCTGCCCCTTTGCAATGTTTTCGCCAGCTGTCATCCAGGCCACACCATATTTATCTAAAATGTAGAATCCTTGGTCGCCATTTGGACGTGTATGGCTGAACTTTGTTACAATTTCCTTAGCGCGGGCAGTTGCGGCTTTGTTAGCATCTGCAGTTTGGGTTAGTTTTGCAACTCCGTTCTCCTGCCGTGCGTTATTAATCATTTTTGCAAAATTTGAGGTAGTTTTCTTTGTGGTTGTTGAAGCTTTTTTTGTCGTTGTGGCTTTCTTTGTAGTCGTTGTAGCTTTTTTTGTCGTTGTGGCTTTCTTTGTAGT
>DBRO01000066.1:25346-27212 GCA_002306005.1 Ruminococcus sp. UBA1366
ACGGGCTCTTTTGTGGTTGTAACCGTTGTTGTTTCTGGCGAGTTTGCGGTAATTGTCCCGTTCACTGCCGTTGTTGTCCCTTTCGTTCCCTTGTCGGACTCTACAGAGGTTTCAACGGATGTTGTTTGCGCATCGTTACTATTTTCATCCTTGCCGTCCTCAGAATCTGTGGGATCTTCATCGGCATTTTCATTGCGCAACGCAACGCCATCAACCGTAACGAGATTATCAGAAAGCTTTACTTTCACGCCATCCACAGTAATTTCTTGCAGTTCGCTGCCTTCCGCATCGACGAACTCCAGTTTCCCGCCAACGCCCAGTACAACCACGCTTTTCCCGTCATCGGTTTCCACGGTTGCACTCATTACGGTTTTGCCAACATCATTTAAAAGCGAATAGGTACCGTCTTCATTTGCGAAAATTTTCAATCCGCTTACCAGTTCAAAATCCTGCAGCGTTCCTTCTGTGAAACTCATCTCAACGCCGTCTATGCTTACTTTGCCGCTAGATACGTTGAATTCGCTGCCATCATAAATAAATTTTCCCGCATCAGACCCATCGGAGGCATATGCGGCGGGTTTGCCGTCCGTTACACATAGGACAATTTCCCTACCTTCGTCAGCGGTGATTATCACGCATTGTACGGGCTTGCCGTCCTTGCCAAGAAGCTGGTAGAGACCAGCTTCTTGAATATCCAGAGAAATGCCGCTGCCCAAGTCCACACTTTTCTTTGCGGTAACATAACTGCTTTGCAAGGATTGCGTGGTTGTTGCAGCAGAGGTGGCCGTGGTGATCGTGGTGGTTTCTCCTGTTGTTGTAATGGAAGTGGTAGTGTCCGAGTTATTTGTTTTGCTGCTGGAACAGCCTGCCATCAAGACGGCTGCCGCAAATAACGGGGTGAAAAATATAAATTTTGTTTTCATTATGCGTACAGCTTATGGTTTCGCTTTGACCGAAATGAAACTCACAAAGCCGTTCCTCCTCTCGCCAAATTTGTATTATTCAAATTACACAAAAACGCTTGTAGTATTTCTAAAATTATTATACTATATTTTCTTACTTTCGTCAACTGATTCCGGCAAAAAAACATTACCAAAAAATTTCTTATTTTAAAAGCATATTGCCGAAATTTCTAGCGCGGCGGGTTTTCACGTTTTTCAAATTTTTTTGATAAAATTTATAAAAACGCTGGAAATTCTGTTTTCTTTCTGATATAATAAGATTATATCCGTGACAGTTCCTTCTGAACTGACGGAAACAAATCAATATGGAGGTAGAAAGACCAATGAGCAAAAAGTTCGTTTACCTGTTCTCTGAAGGCGACGGCTCTATGCGTGAGCTGCTCGGCGGAAAGGGCGCGAACCTTGCCGAGATGACAAAACTCGGAATGCCTGTCCCGCAGGGCTTTACCATTACAACGGAAGCCTGCACCCAGTATTATGAGGACGGCGAAAAAATCAATGACGATATTCAGGCGCAAATCATGGAATTCATCGTCAAAATGGAAGAAATCACCGGAAAGAAATTCGGAGATCTGGAAAACCCGTTGCTTGTTTCCGTACGTTCGGGCGCGCGTGCTTCCATGCCCGGCATGATGGACACGATTCTCAACCTCGGTCTCAACGATACCGTTGTGGAAGCGTTTGCCGCAAAAACCGGCAACCCGAGATTCGCTTACGATTCCTACCGCCGGTTTATCCAAATGTATTCCGACGTGGTTATGGAAGTGGGCAAGAAGTTTTTTGAAGAACTGATTGACGAAATGAAAGCAAAGAAGGGCGTTACGCAGGACACCGAGCTGGACGCGGACGACCTGAAAACGCTGGCAGAGCAGTTCAAGGCGGAGTATAAATCCAAAATCGGCGC
>DBRO01000066.1:27231-29044 GCA_002306005.1 Ruminococcus sp. UBA1366
TTATTCTTGGGGAACTGCCGTTAATGTACAGGCAATGGTATTCGGAAACATGGGCGAAACCTCCGGCACCGGCGTTGCGTTCACACGGGATCCGGCAACCGGCGAGAAGAAGCTGATGGGCGAATTCCTGATGAATGCACAAGGTGAAGACGTGGTTGCCGGCGTGAGAACGCCGCAGCATATCGATCAGCTTAAGGACGTTATGCCCGCTGTTTATGAGCAGTTTGTCAAAATCTGCAATACGTTGGAGAATCACTATCGTGATATGCAGGATATGGAGTTCACCATTGAAGACAAGAAACTCTATATGCTCCAGACCAGAAACGGTAAGAGAACTGCCAAAGCGGCNNCACCCGCAGTTTGACGCGAAGGCGCTGAAAACCACAACGCCGATGGGCAAAGGACTGGGCGCATCTCCCGGCGCAGCTTGCGGTAAGGTTGTCTTTACTGCCGACGATGCGGTTGCTTGGAATGAGAAGGGCGAAAAAGTTGTTCTGGTACGTTTGGAAACCTCTCCGGAAGATATTACCGGAATGAAGGCGGCTCAGGGTATCCTGACAGTCCGCGGCGGTATGACTTCTCACGCAGCTGTGGTTGCGCGCGGCATGGGTACTTGCTGTGTTTCCGGCTGCGGCGATATTAAAATGGATGAAGAAAACAAGAAGTTTGATTTGGCAGGTAAAACCTTCCATGAGGGCGACTACATCTCCATTGATGGTTCAACCGGTAATATTTACGATGGCATTATCCCGACTGTGGATGCGACCATTGCGGATGAGTTCGGCAGAATTATGGATTTGGCGGACAAGTACAGAGTGCTGAAAGTCAGAACCAACGCCGATACGCCGACAGACGCGAAAAAAGCACGTGAGCTGGGCGCGGAAGGCATTGGCCTGTGCCGCACAGAGCACATGTTCTTTGAACCCTCCAGAATCGGCGCATTCCGTGAGATGATTTGCTCCGATACCGTGGAAGAAAGAGAAGCCGCGCTGGCGAAAATCGAACCTATGCAGCAGGCGGACTTTGAAGAACTCTATGAAGCATTGGAAGGCAATCCGGTTACGATTCGTTTCCTCGATCCTCCGCTGCATGAATTCGTTCCGACCGAGGAAGAAGACATCAAGGCGCTGGCGGATGCACAGGGCAAGAGCGTGGAAACCATCAAGAACATCATTGCTTCCCTGCATGAGTTCAACCCGATGATGGGACACAGAGGCTGCCGTCTGACCGTTACCTATCCGGAAATCGCCGTGATGCAGACAAAGGCGGTGATCAAGGCTGCGATTAATGTCACGAAGAAGCATCCGGATTGGAAGCTCGTTCCGGAAATCATGATTCCGCTGGTTGGCGAAGTCAAGGAACTGAAATTCGTGAAGAATATCGTTGTGAAAACAGCGGACGAAGTGATTGCGGAAGCCGGCGTGGAGCTGAAGTATGAAGTCGGTACCATGATTGAAATTCCGAGAGCCTGCGTAACAGCGGACGAGATTGCCAAGGAAGCGGATTTCTTCTGCTTTGGTACGAACGACCTGACACAGATGACGTTCGGCTTTTCCAGAGATGACGCGGGCAAGTTCCTGAACGCGTACTATGATAAGAAGATTTTCGAGAGCGATCCGTTTGCAAAGCTGGATCAGACCGGCGTAGGTGCGCTGATGGAAATGGCAGTTACCAAGGGCAAGGCGATCAATCCGAATATGCACCTCGGAATCTGCGGCGAGCATGGCGGCGACCCGTCTTCTGTGGAATTCTGCCACAAGCTGGGCTTGACCTATGTTTCCTGCTCACCGTTCCGTGTGCCGATTGCAAGACT
>DBRO01000028.1:0-3582 GCA_002306005.1 Ruminococcus sp. UBA1366
GATTGCTGTTCGGACTGGTTTTTTGCTTGTTTTAACTGACGCGCCGTTTCTTGCAGCGCTTTGAACACTGCGTGGTAGTCCGCGGCTTGTTCCCCCAATTGGGCATAATCGTCTAGAATTTGCAAGTGCTTTTCTGAATTCAGCAGAATTTGGCTATCGTGCTGGCCGTGGATATTCACCAGCAGTTCGCCAATTTCGCGCAGGACGGACGCACTGACGGTACGCAGATTGACCCGTGCCACACTTTTGCCGTCCGCGTAAATTTCCCGCGTGAGCGTGAGGGTATCGTCCTCCGGTTCCAATCCAAGACGGCTTAAAAGAATATGAAGTTCCTCCGGCAGTTCCTCAAATACAGCGGAAACCACCGCACGTTTTTCACCGGTACGGACGACATCCCGTGCGGCGCGCTGCCCAAGAATTGCGTTAATGCCGTTAATCAGGATGGATTTTCCCGCGCCGGTTTCTCCGGTAAAGACATTCAGCCCTTTACAAAAGCGAATGTTTTCTTTCCGGATTACCGCAAGATTTTCGATATACAATTCCCGCAGCATATCAATCCACTTCTCCGTTGTTTATTTGCAGCAGCGCGCTGAGCTTGGTGCACAGGTGCTGTGCGTCTTCTTGTGTTTTCATCACCACAAAAATCGTATCGTCGCCGGCAAGTGTGCCCACCACACCATAAAGCCGTGCTTCGTCCAGTTTGGCACAAACCGCCTGCGCCATGCCGGTAGAGCATTTCACGACAACGGTATTGACGGCAGAATCCACCGTGTGGACTTCCGCAGCAAAATAACTGCCCAGCGCATCGCCGGAAGTACCCACATAGGTTTTCGGTCTGGCATACTTATATTTCCCGGAGGGTGTAATGATTTTCGTGAGCGCTAGATCCTTGATATCGCGGGAAACTGTTGCCTGCGTAACAGCAAAGCCTTTTTCGGACAGCTTTTCTAGCAAAGCCTCCTGCGTATCAATTTCATACTCGTCTATGACGGACAGAATTGCCTCATGCCGTGCGGTTTTCATTTCATATCCCTCCGTTTGTTTAAATGAATAAGTCTTCTTTCAGCGGCTGCATGAGCTTGCGATTGACTGAGGAAAAAAAGCTGCCGCCGGTAATATCAATCAAGCTGATTTCCTGCGTGGATTTGCGAATATGCAGGGTATCCGTATGCGTTACGGCGATACTGCGATTGCCATCCGCGCTGACCAGCACCGGCGTATTGCTTTCCAGTGGTCGGAACCGCACGGATATCTCTGCGTCCGGCGTAAAAATCATAGAGCGCGAAAACAGTGAGTGCGGACAAATTGGGGTGAACTCAATGCAGTTCATATCCGGCTCAATCAGTGGGCCGCCCGCGGATAAGGCATAGGCAGTCGCACCGGTTGGAGTGGAAAAAATCAAGCCATCCGCGCGAACGGAATAAATAATACGGTCGTTCTTGGTTACTGTAAAATCCACAATTCTGCCGCCGTCGGATTTCGTTAAAATAATATCGTTGAGCGCGGTAAAGCCGGTTTCTTTCCCATCGGCAAAGCAAATGGTGCCATCGAGCATCATGCGCTGATTTTTCGTATACTCCCCACGGCAGAAATGTTCCAGCAAAAACAGCTCACGGTGTTCCAGAGAAGCCATAAAGCCAAGTCTGCCGCAATTGAGTCCCAAAATGGGCTTTTGATGTTTTGCTGCCAATCCTGCACAGTTGAGGATTGTTCCATCTCCGCCGACAACAAGAATCACGTCGCAAGCAGCGGCGAGGGTTTCTTCCTCCCCAAACTGCAAGGCAGGAATTTGAGCAAACGCCGTCCGATAGCTGGAATCTATGGAAAAGGTACAGGCGTTCTTCCGGAAAATTTCGCACGCTTGCGCGACATACAAGTCGCATTTATCCTTTTGCAGGTTCGGATAGATGTAGATGTTCACAAGAATCCTCCTTTTTCCGAATTTTTATAAAGCGCGGTGTGCTTGCTCGATTACTGCTTTGATTTGCTTTGTGAAAATTCGGTTTTCAGCGTTTTTCTCCAGTGCAAGTAAGAATTCCAGATTGCCGCTGCCGCCGCGCATGGGGGAATAATCCAGTCCCACCGCACCCATGCCGTGCTGTGAAAACGCGCTGATGACGGCTTCTACGGTATGAATTTGTGCTTTGGGATCGCGCACGATGCCGTTTTTGCTAAGTGCTTGCCTACCCGCTTCAAACTGGGGTTTTACCAGCAAAATGGCTTGTCCTTGTTCGGTTAACAATGCAGAAAAAACTGGTGCAAGCAGAGTAAGTGAAATAAACGACAAATCCGCGCAAAGGAAATCGAGGCGCGTTTGAAAATCCTGTGCGGTGAGTTCCCGCGCATTCCTGCCCTCCATGGAACAAACTTTTGGGTGGCTTTTTAAAGAGCCCTCCAGCTGGTCGTGTCCGACATCCACGGCATAGACGAAATCTGCGTCGTTTTGCAGTAAACAATCCGTAAAACCGCCGGTGGAGGCGCCGATATCCGCGCAGATTTTTCCTTGAACATCCAATCCGAATACGCGCAGGGCTTTTTCCAGCTTGAGTCCGCCGCGCCCGACATATTTGAGTGCCGGCGCGTTTTCGGTTACAGAGATTTCTGCGGTCTCTTCGGTCGGTTCTGCAGGCTTTTGCACGGGTTTGCCGTTGACAAAAACCATGCCAGCGTGCACAAGCGCCTGCGCTTTTTGGCGGCTGGGGGCGAATCCGCGCTCGGTGAGCAGAACATCAATCCGTTTCACGCAAGTCCTCCCGTACAAATTCCACCATTTTTTTTGCGGACAGTCCGCAGATTTCCGTTTGTCGATCCACGCTTGCTTGTTGGATGAAACCGGTTATCGCACGCACGCGTAAATTCGGGTATTGTGCTTGCAGCTTTTGCGCAATGCTGCCTTCGACATAGCTTTCCTCGAAGAAATATATTTTTTCGTACCGTGAGAAAATCTCGTGGAGTTCCGGCTCTATGGGATATATTTTCACAAGCTTTAGAAGATCCGCCGAAATGCCTTGCTGGTTGAGTGTTTTCATAGCTTGTTTCATATTCTCATATATTCTACCATAAGTACAAAGCAGAACTATTCCGTTATTGTCTGTAAAATCGAAAGGGATATACGTTTTTGCAACATCCGCAGAGCGGTCGCAGCCGCGTGGATACCTTACGGCACACAGTCCGGTATCCTGAAACAACGCTTTTTGCAAACAAAGCTTTAATTCCGAATACGCTGCGGGCGAATAAACTGTAATGCCCGGAATCGTAGTTAAGTATCCCACATCAAAAATGCCCTGATGGGTTTCGCCATCTTCTCCGACCAGTCCGGCGCGATCCACGCCGATGACTGCGTGTGTTTTACAAATGGACAAATCATGGATGAGNNAGCCCGCCGCAGAACGTAACGGCGTGTTCTTCCGCAATACCGACATCAAAGAATCGCTTGGGGTGTTGTTTGGCGAAATACTGGAGCCCCGTGCCGTAGAGCATGGCGGCGGTGATGGCACAAATTCGGCTGTCCTCATAAGCGAGCCGGGTGAGTTCCGTACCAAACACAGTGGAATAGCTGTCCTTTGGCACCACGTCCGGATT
>DBRO01000028.1:3590-3868 GCA_002306005.1 Ruminococcus sp. UBA1366
GCATAGCCTTTTCCTTTAATCGTATCGATATGCACCAGCACGGGTGCTTTCAGTGCTTTGGCGCTTTGCAGTCCGGTTTCCAAAGCCGCAAGGTCATGCCCATCAATCGGGCCGATGTATTCCAGTCCCAAATCCTCAAACATCGTGGAATGCAGTAGCATATCCTTAAACGCATTTTTGGAGCGCCGAATGGAATTTGCCACGGGCGTTCCTAGAACTGGAACGCGGTTGAGGGCATTTTCCACGGCGGTTTTAGTATTGCGGTAAGAAGTTTTCGT
>DBRO01000028.1:3930-6156 GCA_002306005.1 Ruminococcus sp. UBA1366
CCGACAACGGCAACGGCATAGTTATCGTCCATGCCCTGTATTTTCATGGCTGCTGCAATACCCAGCGCCGCGGAAACCGAATTGGAGCTGTGTCCACTGACAAAGGCATCGTGTTCGGATTCGTCCGGACGGCAAAATCCGCACAGGCCATTTTCCTTTCGCAAAGTTTTGATTTGCGGGAGGCGGCCGGTAAAGATTTTATGCGCATACGCTTGATGCCCAACATCCCAGACGATTTTATCATCCGGCGAGTGAAACACGCGGTGAATGGCAAGTGCAAGTTCCACGGTTCCCAAACTGGATGCAAGGTGTCCGCCGTTTTTTGAAACAGTTTCTATCAGGATGCGCCGCACTTCTGAACAGACCTCCCGACATTCATCTGCGTTCAGTTTCCGTAACTCCTCAGGAAGTTTCAGGTGCAACAGGTCGGTTTTTTTTATCATCATCAGTACCCTTTCGGGCATGCCTCCTCGTATGTGAATTAATTCCTGCGCGTAAGCAGGGACTGCGTGAGTTCTTTTAAAAATTCCGCGTCCGGAAAGGTTTCCAATACACGCAATGCTTCATCAGTAAGGACTTCGGCACGCTGTCGGGCATTTTCCAGCCCGTAAAGGGACACAAACGTGGTTTTATGCTGCGCGTTGTCACTGCCGATGGGTTTGCCTAGTTCCGTAAATGTGCCGGAAACATCCAAAATATCATCTTCGATCTGGAAAGCAAGTCCCAAAGATTGTGCGTAGGCTCGGGCTTTAGGAATTTTGCCCCGGCACTCTGCAAGCAGACAGCCGATGACACAGCTTGTTGCAATCAGCGCACCGGTTTTTTTCTCCTGCAAAAGGGTTAATTCCTGCTCCGTCAGGGCTTTACCCTCTGCCTCCATATCCATCACCTGTCCGCCAATCATGCCGGCGTTGCCGACGGCACGGGCAAGTTCGTAAGTAATCTCCATGGCGGTGTTTGCGGGGATTTTTCCCGAAAACGCCTGCTTTGCGATGATTTCAAACGGAAGAATACTAAGCGCATCGCCGGCAAGCAATGCTTGTGCTTCCCCGTACTGCTTATGGCAGGAGGGTTTTCCTCGCCGGTAATCATCGTTATCCATGCAGGGCAAATCATCGTGAATTAACGAAAAAGTATGCATCATTTCCAACGCACAGGCAATATCCAGCGCGGTATCGGGATTGCCGCCGCACATCCGACAGAATTCCAGAACCAGCACGGGACGAATTCGTTTTCCTCCTGCTTGCAAGGAATAGCGCATGGCTTTTTCTGCGGTATTTTCACCTGCTGAAAGTTCCTCCAGCCGGTGGTTAATGCGTTCCTGCCATTGTTTCAGGCGGTCTTGATGCGTTGAACTTAACATGATTGAAACTTCTTTCTATTCGGAATGATCGGGATTTTGGATTTTTAGTTTTGCTTGTTCGATAGCTTTTTTTCCATCTGCGGCAAGCGCGATGCCTTCACTGTATAAATCCAGTGATTCATCCAGCGTGGTTTCGCCGGTGGATAATTTTTTTATAATTTCATCCAGTCTTGCGATGGTTTGTTCTAAAGTCATACTCCTGTTTCCTTTCCCGTTTGTGCAGTGATCTGCGCTGTACAGCTTGATTTGGCAAACCGGATGGTCACCTGATCACCGGTGGCGAGTTGCTTTGCATCCGATACGATGGTGTCTTCTTTAAACGTCATGGAATATCCCCTGTTCAGGACTTCAAACGGGCTGAGCGACTGCAAAAGGCGCACGCTTTCTGTGATTTTTACATCATATCCTGCGAGTCTTGCCTGCATCGTCGTGTCCAATCTGTTTTGCAAATGCAAGATCTGCTGTTCACTTCGTAGGACTTTTTGCTCCGGGGAACACGTATGCAGCCGCAGCACCGCACGTTCCAATGCCGCTTGCAGATTGGTTCGTTTTCTGTCCGCAAGCGTATGCAAGGTGGATTCATATGCGCAGAGCTTTTTGTATAACTCCTTCACATCCGGTGCAGAAAGCTCCGCTGCCGCGGATGGCGTGGGGGCACGCAGGTCTGCGGCAAAATCTGCAAAGGTGGTGTCGGTTTCGTGTCCAACAGCAGATATGACGGGTGTTTGGCAAGCATAAATTGCCATAGCGACTTCTTCTGTATTAAACGGCATCAAGTCCTCGCTGGAACCGCCTCCGCGCGCCAAAATGATGGTATCCGCGCCGCTGGTATCCGCTTTTTTCAGCATTTGCGCGATGCTTTG
>DBRO01000028.1:6241-8813 GCA_002306005.1 Ruminococcus sp. UBA1366
TTTGTGTGCGGGTTCAAATACGCCGCGGTTGATGAGCTTTTCTTTGAGCTGTTCCATACTGATCTGTACGGCACCCACGCCGTCCGGAACCAGCTCCTTACAGATAATTTGATAGTCCCCATTTCGTTCATAGACATCAATTCTGCCAAAAGCAATGATATTCATCCCATTTTGTGGATCAAATTTCAGGTGTATCAAATCCGATTGAAACATCATCGCGTGCAGTTTACTGGCTGCATCACGAATCGAAAAGTAAGCATGTCCGGTTTTAAAATGCACATGAAAATCTGCAAGTTCTCCACGAATGGCAATGGTTTTTAGCTTTGCATCTCCGCGGATTTTAGAGGCAATATATTGATTGAGCTGGGAAACGGTAAGAATCGTACCCAAATTTACATCAGTCCTTTATAAATTGCGGCTGCGACCGCCACACCGGCGGCATTGTCGCGGGAAAATTCCGGCTGGGCAAAATAGGTTTCGCCTTTCACGGAAAGCTGTTCTTTTAATATGGTATTGGACATCACACCGCCGGCAAACAGGATGGGGCGTTCGCCATAATTTTGATACAAAAAGTCCGTCATGGCGGCGAGGGTTTCTCCGATGAAGTCCAAACAAAACCGGGCGATATCTGCGGGCGGTACCCCATTTTTCAACTGGGTTTCACAGAGATTTTCCAGCCCGGACAAACAGCAGTTGCCGTTTTTTAGCCGAATTTTTATCTTCTGCGGTTGTTGGGCACTTTGCAATGCAAGCTGTTCCAGCGCTTGTCCGCAAGGAAATTGCAGCCCAAGCCGCAAGCCCGTACGGTCGATGGCTTGTCCGGCTTTTAAGTCCAGACTTTTTAACAGCGGTGTAATATGCAGGATGGAATTCTCCTGCGGTTGGCAAAGCACGGCGTCCGTGGTGCCGCCGCTCACATGGAAGGCGTAAAATTCCTGTTTCTTTTTTAACAAATCCAGCTTGCCGCAGGAATACAGCGCTGCTACGATATGGCCGTGCTGGTGAGTGGTAAAAACCGGTTCTAAACCGACTGCTGCAGCAATGGCAACGGCGCTTGCCTCCCCTGCCAGAAAACAAGGCATATAGGAGCCTTCCTGTGCAGTTGGGCGCGTAGAAACCCCAACGGCAACAAGGTTTGGCTGTTTTTCTTCAGCAAAAAAAAGCGTTTTCAGCAAAGCAGGTAGTTGCCGGACATGATGAAACACGGCATCGGACTGGCGGATACCCGCCTCCCCCGGCTTTACGGGAAGAAGCTGCCTTTGCTGCCAGATTTCCCCGGCGCGAAGATTCAAAAGCGCACAGGAGGTAGTATAGTTGCTGGTGTCAATCCCCAGAACAAACGCATTCTGCTTATTCTGCGGGCTCATGATTTGCTTCCGCCACGGGTTGTTCCTGTGCCAAATCCCGCGAGAACGCGCCCAGCACGCCGTTAATAAACGCTGCATCGGCATCGTCCGCGTATTTATTTGCAAGAATTACCGCTTCGCTGATGGCAACATTAATCGGCACTTTTTCCTGATAGAGTGCCTCGTATAAAGCCAGCCGCAGAATGGCGGTATTCACTTTCGGGATTCTGCTAACCGTACGCTTATTACTGTAATTGGATATAATGCGATCCAGCTCCTCCTGCTTTTCCACTACGTGAAAAAACAGCTTTTCTGCCGCGGCAGTCAGTTTGATATCCTCAATTTCCTTTGCGATTGCCGCAATCTCCTCCGGCGTATCGGTGCGCGACATCTGCTCATAAATTAACAAGAATGCAGTTTCACGGTTTTCCCGCTTTTGCACAAAAACACTTCCCTCTTTTTTATCAATCCAAAAAACACCGCAGCCCCCGCCGAAAAATTCGACGGAGGTTTTTGATGCTATTTTGTGTTATTACGCCGGATAATCGATCCCGGAAATCAAGATATTTACACGCGATACGGTCAGCCCCGTCATTTCTTGCACGGCTTCCTTCACCCGGGTTTGGATTGCTTCGGCAACCTGCACTGCGCGAGACCCGCTTTTTAAGATAATCCCGAGTGTGAGTTCCACCACATCGCCGGAAAACTTTACGCGGATATCGCCGCAGTTCTCATCCCTGAGCAGGGCTTTGAGAAAGCTCTTTTTACACTTCGCAAGACCCGACACGCCTTTGATTTCCGCTACGGCATTTGCCACGATGGAGGAGATGACGTTTTCGCTGACCAGCAGCGAGCCTTTTTTCTTATCGTATTTCTGTTCCATTTTCGATTGCTTTCCTTTCCGGTGCGCGCACCGTAAATGAACTATATAGCCAGCTATACACTGCTATTATATCATCTTTTTCCGCATAAGACAACTACTTTACATCATAAATTCTGATATTTTCGTTGGCAACGTCTGCTTTACTTAGCAAAATGTCCTTGATTTGCGCTGCTTGGCTGGCATCCATACTGCCGGATTTCACTACGATATTGGCGGATTCCCCGTCCAGATAAACCACGCAGTCCTGAAATCCTGCCGCTTTAATCAGGCTTTCAATCTCGGATTCACTTTCCATCAGCTTGGTTAAAGCGCTGGCTTTTTCCGTAGCAACCGCCTGTTCATC
>DBRO01000028.1:8916-9166 GCA_002306005.1 Ruminococcus sp. UBA1366
CCGGCAAGCACATAGTTCACATAAATTGCGATGCCCAGTATTAGGGTCAGGCTTGCCAGAATAATTTGCTTCTTTCCGATAATCAGATTCGGTTTTTTCATGATGGAGTACCTTCCTTTCGGTCTTATAAACTATCGAACTAGCCCTTGGCAACGCAGATTTTTGCATATGATATTCCCAGCGCGGCGGAAACTGCTTTGTAAATCTGCTCGCTGATTCGCACGTCGTCACCTCCCTCACATACAACTAC
>DBRO01000028.1:9199-9566 GCA_002306005.1 Ruminococcus sp. UBA1366
CCGCTCTCCACGCTGGAACTGCGGTCTTCCTCCTCGGCATAGATATACTCTGTTGTGCCTTCCACGGTGGCAAGCACAGAAACGCTTCCCACGCCGTCGATTCTTTCTAAAATTTCCGTGAGTTCCTTTTCAATTTGTTTTTTGTATGCTTGCGTATCCGCAGAGCTGTAAGCCGCTGTGGGATCTGCGTTTGTTTCTTCGCTATCCGGCAAAATTTCCGTCAAAAAAATCAGCAGCATGGCAAGCAATCCGATTGCCACAATGATTTTGGTTTTCCGGTTCATGCCGGCGGCTTTGGGAATCCGGAACAGTCCGCTCAGCTTTTTTGTTTTTTCCGCCATCTTGTTCCGCCTTTCTATTCCGTAAT
>DBRO01000028.1:9648-16718 GCA_002306005.1 Ruminococcus sp. UBA1366
GGGGAGGGAATTTTGTGCAAGCCTGCCAAAAAGATAGTCCGCGACGGTTTGGTTGGTTTCTTCTACCATAAGCTGGCGGATATCCTCTTGCGCTTGCTCATATTCCTCCAGCTCCTGCACATCTGCCGAAGCTGGCAGAGTGAGGGTAATTTCCCCGCGCATAAACGGCGCGGCAACCGCCATGAGCATGGTCATGGAAAAAATCAGCCGCATGGTTTTACGAAGGCGCTCGCCCGTTAACACTGAATCGGCAAGCGAAAGTGCAATTCCAATAAAGCACGCGGCAATGACTGCCGCTTTAAAAACTTCCATCCGCACTCTCCCCTTACGTAATTCCCATGGACAGCATTAAGATAACCGCGGTGGAAACGATAAAAACCAGCCCAAAGCATACGACGGCGCTCAGCAAAATCGTCAGCACGGCGTTCAAGCTTTGCAGAAGTCCGTTCAGTTGTTTTTCGCCCAACATCCCGCTGATGACGCTTGCCAGAAACACGGCGAATTTGACGCATAAAATAACAGCAACCGGGCGCAGAACCATAACCAGCAGCGCAATAATACCAATTCCGCCCACGCCGGCGCGAATGACGCCGAGGCTTGCGCGAACGGTGGTATAGGCATCCGAAACAGAACTACCTACAACAGGAATAAAGCTGGATGCGGCAAATTTCGCGGTGCGGATACCCACAGAATCGGCGGAGCTTCCAATGACGGATTGAATGGTCAGCAGTCCGGTAAAAATCGTCATGCCGATACCCAGCACCCAAACTACGATTTTTTTGACTCCCTCTACAAATCCGCCATAGGAGAACAGTCCGCTCATGGGCTGAACAATTGCAAAGGCGGTGAGCAGTCCCAGAAAGGGCAGAACCAATGCGGAAGTGAGGTAGCCGAGCAGTTCGCAGACGGTAAAAATTAAAACATAGTAGCTGCCTGCGGCGGCGGGAGATGCACTGGTTGCCGCAACGCTGGAAAACACCGGTATGTAGGCAAGCATAAAGCTTTGCATTTCCGAAAGTGCTGTGAGGGCGTACTCCATGCTCCGCACAATTTCATCGTACATAAGCGTGACGGCAGTAAGCACGCCGACAAGCTCGAAGGTCTTTGTCACGGAACTGCCCTCCGGCACCATGGATTTCGCCAGTGCGCAAATGAGCGCCACAGCGATTAATTTCCCCAACAGGGTGAGCGGCTTGGTGATTTCCTCCCGCAGAAGTTCTAAAAAATGCAGGAGATAGTCCTTGATGCCGGTATCGGTTATCCCCTGCGGGTTTTCCATGGAGATGTCGTGCTCGTCCAAAAAATCTGCGGTTTCGTGATTTAAATTTTCTTCCAGTTCGCTGTCCATGCGCTCGGTGATTTCCTCATAGGTCGGGTTTTCCTCCTGCGTTTGCGCCGCCGCGGGCAGGGCAAAGAAAAACACCGTCAAAAACATTAGCAGGATACAAACAAATTTTTGTTTCATCTTTTCCCGTCCTTTATATTCCCATGATACTTATCCCAGCAACGCATCGATAATAGCAATGACAGCGGAAAACAGCGGCATTGCAACAACCAGCAAGGCAAGCTTTCCGGCAAGCTCCAGCTGAGAACCAAGGGCATTTTCGCCGTTATCGCGGCAAATATCCACAGCAAGCTGGGTAACAAAGCAGATACCAAGAGATTTCAAAATAATTTTTAAATAGCTTTCGTCAATGCCTGCTTTGTCAAACAAAGAGCCGGACAACGCAAGCACTTCTTTGACATCGCCCAGCACGCTGAGCACGACATATCCCGAACAAAGCAGAATCACTACTGCGGCAATTTCACGGTTGTCGCGCTCGATGATTTTCGCGATAACCGTAACCAGAAGGCAAAGACCGGCAAGGGCGACAACAGTCATGGTAATCTTTCCTTTCCTTGCACGGCGCGTTAGTACAGCCCGAAGATTTCTTTAATAGAATCAAACAGACTGCCGATTTCCTTTACGATCATCATCAGCACGACAATGAGTCCGGCAAGGGTCGTCATCATGGCTTGTTCCTCGCGTTCGGCACGTTTGAGCAGTTGGTTTAATACCGCAACAATGATACCGATTGCCGCAATTTTAAAAATTAAATCCAC
Source organism: Ruminococcus sp. UBA1366 (assembly GCA_002306005.1). Taxonomy (GTDB): domain Bacteria; phylum Bacillota; class Clostridia; order Oscillospirales; family Ruminococcaceae; genus UBA1366. Next base: position 11,752 of record DBRO01000028.1, read on the forward strand.
TTCCATGCGTTCTCTTTTCCTTTCCCGCTAGATCAATAAAATGGACAGAAACACGCCCGACAGCACCCCCAACGAACGATACAGCCGAAAGCTGGAGCGGCTTTTTTCTGTGAGCTGTTCCAAAGAACGCGCAAAGCCTGTCCGGTACATTTGCGTGAGCGAAAGCTGTCCGGCGGTATCGCTTGTGCCAAATTCCCCAAAAAAGCGGCTGAGCTGTTCCTGCTCGTCCGCGCTCAAAGCACAGTCCCATTCGGCAATGTGCGACTGGATTTCTTCCCGCGCAGTATAGGGCGAAACCGGTCTTTGCAGAAATTCCAATGTTCCCAGTTCCTTCGTTTGAGATAGCCTTGTCAGGGTTTCTTCCAAAGTATACGCGCTGTATTGCAGGAAAATGACGATTTCATCCAGCATATGCAAAATGGCTTTCAGCTCCCGTATCCGTGCGGCAAGAGCATCGGAAAAGCCCTTTGCTATCAGCGTGGTGCAGGCAATCAGCACGCCGCAGAGCAGGAGTTTCAACATAACAGCACCTCAATACTTCTTTATTTTTCCCCGACTTTTATTAAGCGGTACAGCCTGCCGCAGAGCGTGCCGGTTCCCAAAACCGCTACATAATCAAAGAGATTTTCCTTGAGCAGTTTGCCGACAACCGGGCGGCGCTTTGCGTCCTCGTAGCCTGCTGCGTGCGTGGAGGCAATGAGTTTTACGCCGGAATTAAAGGCATATTCCAATGCGCGGAAGTCCTCTTTTGAGCCGATTTCATCACATACCAAAACATTCGGCGACATGACGCGGATCGCTGTCATAATGCCGTCGTACTTCGTATAGGAATGAAACACATCGGTATGCATGCCGATCTCGTTCTGGGCAATACCGCTGGCTGTGGCGGCAATTTCGTTGCGTTCATCAATCACAGAAAGACGATGGTTTTGGCTTAACTGTCGGCACAAATCACGCAGGACCGTTGTTTTTCCGCTGGAAGGCGGTCCTACCAGCAACAGGCTTTTTGCGCCGGTATCAAACACGCGCTGGATGATTTCATTCGCACAGCCGTGGATTTCCCGCGCGATCCGGATATTCACGGATGAAATATGTTTAACCGTTTCCACGGCGTTTTCTTTGGCGGGATTGACTACTGCTGTGCCGCAGAAGCCAACGCGGTTTCCGCCGCTGATGGTGATATAGCCCTGTGAGATTTCCCGCGCAAAGCTATGAATAGAATTATGAAAGGCTTTTTGGAACGTGGTGTCGATGTCGGCTTGCGTGACCGGCACAGCTTCGGTTTCTTGATTGACCAATCTGCCATCCTTTGTGACGAAGTACTCCTTATCAAAAATCGTCACGGACAGGTATTTCCCCGCACGCAGGCGGATTTCCTGTATGCGGCGCGACTCGATTTCGGGAATGAATTCCACTGCGCCGCGGATTTCCGGACTAAGCACGGGAAACACATGACTGAGTTTGGTGATTTCTTTTTCCATTGTAATCATAGCGATTTTCCTTTCTGTGAAAGTTTGTCCTTATCAAACTATATGTGCTTACGCGGAAAACTATGCTTTGAGTTGACAATCTCGGTGGAAAATGCTACAATATTGGTATTCTAAATAGGAGTATCGCACGGCTGTGCGCTTTTTCTTATGAACACCATTATTCGGGTTTCGGTTGTTTCTTTGGTATGCAACGCCCTTCTTTTTTTCTTAAAGCTGTTCGGCGGAATTTTCGGACATTCCAAGGCGCTGATTTCGGATGCAGTTCATTCTGCTTCTGATGTGGCGGCTTCTGTTGTGATGCTCATCGGCTTAAAATACTCCGAACGGGCGGCGGACGAAGACCACCCTTACGGGCATGAACGGCTCGAAAGTGTGACGGCGGTTCTTTTGGCAATTATCGTATTCCTGACGGGGATTGGGATTGGCTGGAGCGGTTTGCAAGGCATTCTCAGTGCAAGCTACAAACACACCACGCTGCCTTCTCTATTGGCAATTATCACTGTGGTTCTTTCCATTCTTGCCAAGGAAGGAATGTTTCGTTATACAAAAAAATATGCGCTGTCGGAAAAGTCCGACGCGCTGATGGCGGGGGCTTGGGACAACCGCAGTGATGCGCTCGCCTCTCTTGGCGGACTAGCCGGCATTATTGGCGCGCGCATGGGCTTTCCTGTGACAGACTCCCTTGCGGCGTTTGTAATATGCCTGTTGATTTTAAAAAGCGCGGTGGAAATTTTCCGCGATGCGATCAACAAGCTGGTGGACAAAAGCTGTGACGAGCTGATGGTGCGGGAAATCGCGGATTTTATTTCCGCGCAGGAGGGCGTGGTGCGCTTGGGCGACCTGAAAACCCGCTTATTCGGCAACCGAATTTATGCGGATATTGTCATAGAAGCAAACCCACAGCTTTCTTTGATTGAAGCACACAATATTGCGGAGCGCGTACACGACCATGTGGAACAGCGCTTTCCGGCGATTAAGCACTGCACGGTACACGTGGATCCAGCGAACAGCAAATAAAAAAAGGAGCAGTAACATGATCCTACTACATTGGCACGGTGCATTACAGCAGAAGATTGTGAACGCAAAAAAGTTTTTCCGGATTGGCTTTTGTGAGGAATTACAAGCCTATATTATGGAAACAAACGTAGCTTGGATTGCAAACTATGACCGCTACTATGCGATTTCCGAAGAAGATTTCAGGAATTATGAAACCGCGCCGGAGCGCTTCTGCGAAAAATACAGCCGCGAAATTGGGCAGAGACAGGATTGCTTTACGGAGAATTTCATTGGTTCTTCGGCACTTCGCGATTATGACGGACGTATTGGGTTTCAGAATGAATATCCTGCTGCGAGAAAAAATCCGTTTGCAGGTTATGGGTATGCACACGGCATTTTATATGCGCATATTGTATGGAAAAACGGCGAATTTTTTGTTCCGCCGATACAAAAAACACAAAAGCAAAACGACGAATGGGTTTATCCGCTTCGTGAAAGCTGTACGCTGTTACGGGATTCATCCGGTATGCCGCTTTGCTATTGTTTGAATGCCAGCCAATAAAAAGAGACGCCATTTGGAGCGCTCACTTAGGGATTATAGAAAACAACGATAATTTTTGAGTGACGTCCTCAAGCGGTGCCAACAGAAAGACCACACAACAGGCTACAATGTCTGCTGTGTGGTCTTTTTCTATATCACCACCTTTCTGTGATGCCACAATTACCGCTTATTCAGCCTTTGCCACATTGTTGCGGAAATTGGACTCTTCGGCTGTGGTCATATCGTAATACATGACACGATTCTCAGCATCGTACTCACCGGTCACCTTGTAACGCTTCTTGGTATCGAAATCGGGAATCATCGCAACGATAACATCACGCAGATTCTTGTTGCCACAGGAGAGCGTAGCGGTCTGCTCGGCTCTCGGCTTGGAGAACGGAGTAGCCTTGGCCTCGTTGCCCTTGCAGACACGGATTGCGAACACCTTGTGTGCAGCGTCCAAGCAGTACTGGACATTCTGCGGGTAGTTCAAGTCCTCCAGAACACGCTTGCTGAAGGTGATGCCGTTCTGGTTGATGAAGATGTCAGGGGTCGCATTAGTGTTGATGTCGATAACCTCAAGGTTGATAGTAGAAAAATTGATAGCCATAATTATTCGTTCCTTTCTTCTTGACCATCGTCAAGCTCGTTTATACTGTTGATAATTTGTATGAACTGGTCTCTTTCTTCCTTTGACCACATCATATCGAGGAGAAAATACCCTCGCAGGACGCCAGATTTGACCTTGGCCACTGTGAATTTCTTCTTCATAGCCTCCAACGGCTTACTGCTTTTACGCCAATTTCCGGCATCGAGCAGTTCCTGCGCCCTGTTCCATTGCTCACGCTTTATGATGGCGGGGTGGTCATTCTCCCAGTACCACTGTGGCAAAATATTGCGGTTTTTAGCCGTTTTGTGGGTAAGGTAGTCTTTGGAGTAGGTTTTTTGGTATCGGACATCACCGCAGTACTTCTCATTACGCAAAATGCTCTTGATGGTAGCCTGCCGCCAATAATCCATACCCTTCGGAGAGCGTATCTCTTGCTCCGTGAGGGATTCCGCAATTTCCCTCGGTGAAGCACCCTCTGTAAAGCTGTCGAATATGTACCGTACGATTTCTGCCTCCGCAGGCTCGATTTTCACCCTGCCTGAATAATCTCGGTAATAGCCGATAGTGTTTTTTACAGAGTATTTGTACAGACCCTCCTGCATTCGGTAGCGTATGCCTTCCTTGATTGCAATGCTTTTCTGCTGACTCTCCAGTTCCGCCAAGGCCGACAAAATGGATATAATCAGCTTGTTTTTGCCGTCACTGGTGTTAATACCCTCGGATTCAAAATTTACTGCCACTGGGGGATTGAGGTCACTCAGTCTCCGCAGCGTGGTCAAAATATCCACAATGTTACGACCAAAGCGGCTGATGCTCTTGGTAAGAATGAGGTCAATTTTACCGGCACACGCATCCTCGATCATCTCTTGAAAGCCTTTCCGCTTGCCTACAGAAGTGCCACTTATACCCTCGTCNNTCCGTATAGATTTTGACCAGTTCATAATTCGGATTATTATCTATCACGGACTGGAAGTGCTGTACCTGCATTTCAAAACTGCCCACCTGCGCTTCTTCAGCAGTACTGACACGGCAATATGCCGCCACACGCACTTTGCGAGCCTCTTGATATGCGTACTCCTTCTTTTCCGGCATAATGACACGGCCCTTACGCTGACCGCTGCGATTTTTCGCTATGGTGTCTTGGATTTCCCGTTTTTGCTCCTCACGGCGGTCACTGCGTGATTGTCCTTGGTGCCGGGCCTGTTCGATACGCTCTACGTCTAATTTCTTCGCCATCTACGATTTTTCTACACCTCCTTCCGCTGAAAATTGAAAACACCGGGCATCACCTCCTTTCCGGGAAAAAAATAGCCCTGAGCAAAACTCGCAA
>DBRO01000039.1:0-5120 GCA_002306005.1 Ruminococcus sp. UBA1366
ATACAAAGTGCAGGCGGTAAAGCTAGCAAAGAAGCTTGGGACGACAAAAGCGGCGGAAGAATTACAGATACCCACAAATACGCTGTACGGCTGGATAAAAAAAGCAAAAGCCGGAGAACTGGACACCGGCTGCGGAAGCCGCAATCCGGAGGAATCTCTGAACATTGCCGAAGAAAACCAGCAGCTAAAAAAGCAGATCAAAGCATTGGAGAAAGAAAACAAACGGCTGAACGAAATGAACGAATTTTTGGAGGATGCGGCGGCTTTTTTCGCCGCCAGCCGTCAGAAGTCGCCTCATCCAGAATGATTATGGTGGGGTCCTCCGCCAATACTCTGGCAATTTCAAGGCGCTGTCTTTCCCCGCCGGATAAATCCTTTCCGCCCTCGGTCAGGCGGTATTGGTATCCGCCTTCACGCTGCATAATATCCTCGTGAAGCTGCGCGTCGCGGGCGGCAAGAATCATCTCAAAGTCCTCGATGGACGTATCCCACATTTTGATGTTGTTTTCTATCGTGTCCTCAAACAGAATAATATCCTGATCCACAACGGAAAGCGAACCCGTAAAAACACTGTGATTGATTTTACACAGTGGTTTTCCGTCAAACAAAATTTCGCCCGACCACGGCTGATACAAACCGGATATCAGTTTGGAGAGTGTGGATTTTCCGCAGCCGGAAGCCCCCACAAACGCAACGCTATGTCCTGCCTCCAAGATCATGGAGAAATCTTCAATCAACGGCTCATTGAGTCTGGAATACCCAAAAGTCACATTTTGCAGCTCCAGCTTGCCGGAGAGCTTGTCGTAAACCTGCTCCCCGGAAAGTTCTTCGCCGTACTCCACATCGGTCGGATATTCCATCACGTCCTCGATGCGTTCCATGCTTGTGCGCATTTCCTGAAGGGTTTGCGATGCGGTGATAAATTGGTCGGCAGGCGCCATGAATGCCGTTAAAAATCCCAGAAACGCCGTAATCATGCCCACTGTCCATTCGCCCTGCATGCAAAAATACACGCCGCCCATAAACACTAGGGTATTCGTAAGTATGGATACCGCCGTCGGAATCATGCCCAGATACGCATTTGTTTTATTCAGCTTGACCGTGCCGGTGTTCACATTTGCCTGATAACCCGACCATTTTTCAAAAAAGCCGTTTTCCGCACCGGACGCTTTGATGGACTCCATCATCTCAATGCCGGTTACGGTTGTGCCGATCAGCTTGCCGGAATCCCTGCTTGCCACACGGGTGATATTCACCCGCTTTTTGGAAATATAAGTGGAAACCAAACTGTTGATGAGAACAGAAGCCACACCAATCATCGAAAGCAGCAGGCTGTACCGCAACATAACAGCCAGATAGAAAATCATCATTATGTCCTGTATGGCAAGCGGAGCCAGCGTTGCAATCAGGTTTTCCGCAATGACGGTATTTTGCGCCCGCCGCTCGCAAATATCCCCCGACAGCCGCTGGGAGAAAAACACCATCGGCATACGCAAAACGTGCCACATATATTCGCTGTTGCCCACAATCGCCATTTTTCCGTTTGCCTTTAAAGAATACACCGCCTGAATCCACGCAACAATCAGCTGTATCACCGCAAGCGCAGTCATGCCCCACATAAAGGGCGAAAACCATGCCGGATTTCTGCCGGTCAGCAGGCGGTCCGCAAAAACATTGGACATGGCAGGTGTAATCATGCCAATCAGAGAAGTAATCACCGTTGTAATTGCCACAAGGGCAAACGCCGCGCCGGTGCCGATGAGCTTTTTTCTCACAAAACGATACACACTTTTTTTCCTGCCGGACGGAACAAAATCCGCGCCCGGCGAAAACATCAGGCAGACACCGGTAAAGCCTTGGTCAAACGCCTCCATGGAAACGGTATAATTTCCTTTTTCGGGGTCGTTCAGCACGGCTTTTTGATTCCGAAAGCCGCAAAGCACGACAAAATGATTAAAATTCCAATGCACAATGCACGGAAATGTGCCGTATCGCTTGAGGGTTTCCGGCTCGTACCGATAGCCCTTCGCGGTCATCCCATAGTTTCTTGCCGCTTTCAGCATATTTTTGGAATTGGAACCATCCCTAGAAACGCCGCAGTCCGCCCGCACCCAGCAGCCAGCTGGTTTCGTCCAGATAAATTCCTGCATATCGCAGACTGTTTTCCTCATTGTAGGCAGTCGGTCGGTATTCCTGAACATAATAGCCGTTTTTTTGAATGTTCTGAAAAAACTCATACGCCTGCGTGTTATCCGCATCCTCGGCAGTCATATCAAAGCCGATATAATCCGCCACGTTGGAATACTGTATAATGCCGTTTGCATCAATCAGATTGATTTCCTTTGCGTTCATCGCCGCGGCATACTGTTCCAGATAGTCATTCACATCCGCGGCGGCAATCTGGCTGTCGCCGTTTGTATCCGGCAGATCCTCCTGTGTCAGGTTTAAAACAGAAATCATGGAGTCGCCCACATCCACATAGGCAAGGCTGTACAGATAATCGTTCACACCTAGTGCAATTGCGGTTTGCGTATCCGAAATCGCACTGGACAGACTGGTTTTTATATCCGCCATAGCGCGTTTTGTGTAAAGAAAGTAAGTCGTCATACCGGTCAGCACAAACATCACAGCAATCACAACTAACATCCAAATCTGAATGGTTCTTGCAATTGTGCGCTTGTGTTTCCGCGTCCGGATTTTATCCGTACTATGAAAAGAAGTAGTTTTCGGATTCAAGCGTTTTCACCTACTCTGCCGGCGCGGCATTATTCTATATGTAAAATATCGCGAAATCCTGTCATTTCAAATATTTCCATCACCGTCGCATTGGGGTTTTTCACAATCATTTTGCCTTGGCGGCTCATAATTTTTTGCGCGGAAAGCAGAACCCGCAGTCCGGCGGAAGAAATATATTCAATGCCTGTATAATCCAAAACCAATTTTGTGGCGGCGGGAATCGCACTTTTTAATTCCGTCTCTAAGCTTGGCGCAGTTATGGTATCCAACCGTCCCACAAGCTTGAGAGTTACTTGGCTTGCCTCGGTTTCTTTTTGAATCGTCATGAAGAAAACGCCTCCTTTTTTCATTATAATTTCTTTACAATTTTCAGAATATTCTGTCCGTTTTGATACTCGTAGCTGATATCGTCCATGCTTTTTTTCACTAAAAAAATACCCAGCCCGCCGATTTTGCGTTCTTCCGCAGGGAGATGAATCTGCGGTGGGGCTGTCCGGAGGGGGTCAAAGGGCTTGCCGTTGTCAATCATCGTAATGATGACTTCGAGGGGTTCATCAAGAACTTCCACCCGCACCGTTGCGGCTCCCGTTTTGGGATGATAGGCATAATGCGCGATGTTGCCGAACAATTCATCGATGGCAATATCTATTTGCGTGCGGATTTTTGCCGCACAGCCATACTGTTCCAGCTGCTCGTTTACAAAATTTATCACCCGCTCAATGTTTTCCACCGTGGCAGCGAGGGTAAATTCCTTTGTTATGCTCATGCCCGCCGTCCTCTCTTTTGCATTTGTTTGGTGGGAATACCATGAAAAAATGCAAAAGGAATAAAGAATTTTTCACATATTTCTCTTCTTATATTACCATAATTCAAAGATTTGTAAATCTTTTTTGTCAATCTTTGGCTTTTTTTGGTACATTGGCGAAATTTGCGTTTCCTATTTACACAGCACCTGCGTTCATCCAAACAGATTTACAAAGAATTTTTGCCAAAAAGCAAGCCCGACTGGACGAATTTCCGGTCGGGCTTGTTCTATGCTTCTTTTTTTGCGAATATGCTTTAGTAGGACAAACAAAAAGGAAGCCCGTAGGCTTCCCGTTTTGCTGTGTTGTGAACTTCTCGTGCTATGTACTAGTCACCCAGTTTTTTCACGAGCAGCGCAAGACAATCTTTGCAGATCGGCTTGCCCTTGAAATCCTCAACGTCATCACCATTTCCGCAGAAGATGCATGAACGCTGGAACTTCTTCAGCACAATCATGTCGTGGTCCACATAGATTTCGATTGCGTCTTTGACGTCGATACCGAAAGTTCTGCGGAGTTCGATGGGAAGAACAATTCTTCCGAGCTCATCGATTTTTCTTACGATTCCTGTTGATTTCATAAAATATCCCCTTTTTTTACGAAATATCAAGATTTTTTGAAAATCTCCATATTATCCAGTGTAATTATATTATACTGGATGCACAGAAATTTGTCAAGCGAATTTAATAACATTTTGTTACTATATGCCGTTTATTGTTTAAAAACAACGTAAATATAAAGTAAATTGCTGAAAATTATCAAAATAGGTGATTGTATGATGAAATTTGTATTTTCGGGACTAATTCTATTTTCTGTTTTTGTAGGTTTTTTCACCGGGAGAATGAACGAGGTTTCCAACGCTGCAATTGCAAGCTGTTCAAAAGCGGTAGAAATCATTCTGGCGCTGGTGGGTTCCATTGCGCTGTGGGGCGGATTGATGCGCGTGGCGGAAAAATCCGGCCTGACGGACAAAATCGCAAAGCTGTTCTCCCCCATCCTGCGGCTGCTGTTCCGCGGGTTAAATCCTGCGGGAAAAGCATTCCGTGCCATTTCCATGAACCTGACCGCCAACCTGCTCGGACTTGGCAACGCCGCCACGCCGCTTGGGATTCTCGCCGTCAAGCGCATTGCGGAGGAAGAACATTCCGGCAGCACGGCAACACGGAACATGGTGCTGTTTGTGGTGCTGAACACAGCTTCCATCCAACTGATTCCCTCCACCATTGCGGCGCTGCGGCTGCAATATGGTGCAACAGAGCCTTTGGATATCCTGCCTGCGATTCTGCTCAGTTCCCTCTGCTCGGTACTAATCGGGATTCTGATGGTCTTTGCTTTGCACCGGCCGTTTCACAAGCGGCTGGAAGGAGGTTCGGCATGAGCCTAACCGCTTTTTTTATTCCCGCCGTAATCTGTCTGATCCTAGTGCACGGGCTGGTGAAGGGCGTGGATGTGTTTTCGGAATTTGTGGACGGCGCACGGGAAAATCTGAAGGTCGCGGCGGATATTCTCCCGGCGCTGATTGCGCTGGTAACCGCCGTGGGAATGTTCAGTGCATCCGGTGCGCTGGATTTGGTCTCCTCG
>DBRO01000039.1:5256-5707 GCA_002306005.1 Ruminococcus sp. UBA1366
GGCATGGTATTCAGCGCACTGACTGTCCGGTTGTTTTTTTAATTGCTCAAATTTCGTTGCGGTTTTCCAACGCTTTAAATAAGGTAACCTCATCGGCGTATTCCAAAATTGCGCCCACGGGCAAACCAAACGCCAGCCTTGTGACTTTCACGCCCAGTGGTTTGAGCAGCCGGGAAAGATACATGGCGGTTGCCTCGCCCTCCACGGTGGGGTTGGTTGCCATAATGACTTCCGCCACGCCGCCCTCGCTGACGCGCCGAAGCAGCTCCTTGATGCGCAGCTGCTCGGGCGAAACGCCGTCCATCGGCGAAATCAAGCCGTGCAGCACATGATACGTTCCTTTATATTCCCGCGTGCGCTCGAATGCGCTCACGTCTTTGGGGCTTTCCACCACGCAAATCACGCTATGGTCGCGGGTATCGTCCGCACAAACCGGACAAAGCTGTAAATC
>DBRO01000039.1:5802-6668 GCA_002306005.1 Ruminococcus sp. UBA1366
GCCATTTAAAACAATCCCGGCATGGAAACGCCGCCGGTAATTTTGGACATTTCCTCATCGCTGGTTTCATCCAAAATACGGATTGCTTCATTGAACGCGCTCATAATCAGGTCTTCCAGCATTTCAACGTCCTCTGGGTCAACAACCTCGGGCTTGATTTTCAAGCTAAGGACATTTCTTTTGCCGTTAATTGTAATATCCACTGCGCCGCCGCCCACGGATGCGGAAAACTCCCGTTGTTCCAGTTCCGTTTGCAGCGCGGTAATATCCGCCTGCATTTTCTGCGCTTGCTGCAGCATTTGATTCATGTTCGAAGGGTTTTTGCCCATTCCCTGCGGAATTCTTGCTTTCATATGGATTCTCCTTGTTTTCTATTTTCTATGGAAATGCCTGCCCCGTTATTCTTTCACATCCACGGGAATTCCAGCATTTTCTGCCTTGTGTAAAATGCCTGAGAGCTTTTCCTGCTCCTGTGTGGTTTCGGTGGTTGCCGGGCGAACGCGAATCCGGAAGGTTTTCCCGTAATGCGATTTTACCACAGCGGACAGCGCCTGCGCATTATCCGCAATGCGGAACATTTTTAAAAACAGCTCATTTTGTACGGTTAAAAAAAGCACATCCTCGTACACCGCAGCGGTGGAATCATGCAGAAATCCCGCAACGGACGGGTTGGACTGCATCAGCTTGTCCACGACCTCCGCCCAATCTTCCAGCGGCATACAATCCTCAATCGAAATTTTCTTTTCCGGCGATTGGGGCGCTGCCGGTTTTGGTTCCGCCGGTGGTGTGCTTGGTGCTTGCTGCGGTGTTTCCGCAGGTACTGTTTTGACCGGCTGCGGTTGTTCCCGGGTTGGTTGCGGTGCGGT
>DBRO01000039.1:6756-7124 GCA_002306005.1 Ruminococcus sp. UBA1366
TCCTGCACAATATGCAGCTTTTCAAAAATCATGGGCAAGGGCATTCTCGCGGCAATTTCCGCAATTTTGCCCCGCTCATCCGGCAAGCAATCCAGCAGTTCCCCGTTATTTGGCACGGTTTTTGCAATCATCACATTCCGCAGCAGGGAGAGCAGTTCCTCGCAAAGGCGCTGCATATCCTTGCTTTTTGCATACAGCGATGAAGTAATGGCAACCGCGCCGGCGGCGTTGTTTTCCAGCATGCAATCGGCAAGCTCAAACAGGTATTCCCTGCCCGCAATGCCTGCCGCATCGGAAACCGTCTGAATGGTCACCTGATCAGAATAGGCAATGCACTGGTCCAGCAGCGAGAGCGCATCGCGCATTCC
>DBRO01000093.1:0-1191 GCA_002306005.1 Ruminococcus sp. UBA1366
CCGGCTGTGCGGAAAAGTCGTCCGATTCCAAAACAGAGGACAGTTCTGACACGGTACAGGAAATCCGCGATATTTCTTCCGCCGAGCTGGTAAAAGAAATGAAAATCGGCTGGAACCTTGGCAACACGCTGGATGCTTCCGGCACGGATTTGAATGCCGAAACCGCATGGATTGGTTCCAACAACAAAACCAACAAGTACATGGTGGATTTGCTCAAAGAAACCGGCTTTAACGTCTTCCGTGTGCCGGTCACGTGGGAGGGTCACCTTGGGGAAGGTCCGGATTACACCATCGACGAGGAATGGCTAGATCGCGTACAGGAAATCGTGGACTACGGCATTGACAACGGGATGTTCGTAATTCTAAACCTCCACCACGAAAGCTGGCATATGCCCACCAACGACAACTACGAGGCAGCTTCCGCTGAACTGAAAGCCGTATGGTCGCAGATTGCCGCACGGTTTGAAAACTACGACGAGCATTTGATTTTTGAGGGTATGAACGAGCCGCGCCTAGTGGACACCCCCTACGAATGGACAGGCGGTACAGACGAGTCCCGCGCTGTGGTTAATCAACTGAACATGGATTTTGTAAACACCATCCGTAGTGCCGGCGGCAACAATCCCAAACGGCATCTGATGATTCCCGGCTATGCGGCATCCTCGGATATCAAGTGCCTGCAAGCGATTGAACTGCCCGAAAATGATGACAAGATTATTGTTTCCGTTCACGCATACCTGCCGTATGATTTTGCGCTTAACACCACCGGCACAGATCAATGGAGCGCTGAGAATTCCGGCAACACCAGCCCAATTGACACCTTGATGACGAACCTCACGGATTTGTTTCTCTCCAAAGGCACTCCTGTGATTATTGGGGAATTCGGTGCGATGAACAAGTACAACGATGAGGCGCGGATTGCATGGGTGAAGTATTACCTCACCGCTGCAAAGAACGCCGGTGTTGTTTGCTGCTGGTGGGATAACTGCGCCTTTGTCAGCAGCGGAGAAAACTTCGGTCTGATGCAGCGCGAGGGCATTCCCCAGTGGAAATTCCCTGATTTAGTGAACGCGATGATTGAAACGGTGAACAGCTGATTGGCTGATTGATTTCTGAAAGAAGACAGCGCCCCTTCATAAAAACAATATCTGCAATAAACAAAGAGGATACCTCACTTACGGGGTATCCTCT
>DBRO01000093.1:1203-1693 GCA_002306005.1 Ruminococcus sp. UBA1366
GTGGCGGAATCCTCCGCTTTGATATCACAACCGTTGCCGCTCATCAGCTGGGCGGCGACACAGCCGCGCTTTTTACCACGAAACACCTCATGCCCATCGCAGACAATGACAATTTCTGTATTGCTAACGGAAATACCGCCTTGTTTACCCAGCACGCGTTCGCCCTGCGGGGTACGTTCGGTCACGGTACTCAGCCGTTTTCCGTGAAGTGCAGCAAACTGCGCTGCAGTGGTTTCATCCTTGTTTTTATTTCGAAAAAACATACTTTTCTTTTTCCTTTTTGGCAGAATATTCTCCGGCACAAAGCAGATAATAACTTTCAAACGCTTGCGAAAGGAATGTTTGTGCGAATGTCCGATACCGTACTGATGATTCTGCAAACCTGCGCGACTGCGCTGGGTTCGATTGTGATTTTATTCGCCGCAACCAAACTGCTGGGAAACAAACAAATTGCCCAACTCAGCCTGTTTGACTACATTAACGGCATTAC
>DBRO01000093.1:1762-3057 GCA_002306005.1 Ruminococcus sp. UBA1366
AAAGCCCGGCTGGATATCAACGACCTGCTCACCAAAGCCCGCAATTTCGGCTTTTTCAATATTTCTGAAATTGCCTTTGCGATTATGGAAAACAACGGCGAAATCAGCTTTTTGCAAAAGCCGGAATTCCGCACACCGAATCTCTCCGACTTAAACCTGCCGCCGCCAAACGATTATCTCTTTGCCAACGTGATTTTGGACGGCAATATTATGACAAAAAACCTTCAGCACATTGGCAAGGATGTAAATTGGTTGAAATCCGAGTTAAAAAAACAGGGCTATTCCGGCTCTTCGGAAATTTTTCTTGCTACTGTCAGCACCGAGGGCGAACTCACTGTATTTCCACGCAGTGAACAGAAAAACAACCGCAATTACTTTGAGTGAATCAATTGCAAAAACGTGTCAATCTCACGATTGAGCCTTGCCACCGGCAAGCCCACCACGTTGTAAAAATCTCCGGTAATCATCCGTACCAACAGCGCGCCTTTTTCTTGAATCCCATATGCGCCGGCTTTGTCGAACGGTTCGCCCGTTTGTACATAGTCGGCAATTTCTTTGTCCGTCAGCTGGTAGAACAGCACAGAAGTGCTTTCGGAAAAGGACATACTTCTGCCTTGATAACGCAAGCACACGCCGCTTACAACATCATGGATATTGCCGGAAAGCAGTTGAAGCATTCGGACGGCATCCGCCTCATCCGCTGGTTTACCCAGCACTTCGCCGTCCACAATCACTGCCGTATCGCAGGCAATCACAAATTCCTCCGGCGAAACCTGCGCGGCAAGCGCCTTGCGTGCGGCAAGCACGGTTGGAATATTCTCCAATCCACTTTCCAGCAGTTCCTCTGTAATCGTTTCGTCCGTATCGGTAGGGCGCACGGAAAACTCCGGACAAATCAAGCGCAGCAGTTCTTTTCTGCGCGGCGAACCCGACGCCAGCACCACAGGAATCCCCTGTAACAAATGATTCATCGTGCTGCCTTTCCGCCGTTAAACATGTTGAACGGCATCCAGCCGATTCCCGCATTCCGAGCAAAAGCGCGTACCGGGCTCTTCTGTGTTGCCGCACTTGGAACAAACCAGCTTTTGCGAAGGCGCTTCTAGTTTTGTGCCGCAGTTGGAGCAGAACCGTACTCCGTCTTCCTCATGATTNNGCAGGTGTTTGCACTGGTGCGGGCGCAGGTGCAACGGGTTCGGCTGGTGCGGTGGCAGCTGGCGCCGGTTGTGCTACTTTTGTGCCGCAGGAGGCACAGAACAAGCTCTCTGCCGGAATCTCCGCGCCGCAGCTTGTGCAGA
>DBRO01000093.1:3079-3460 GCA_002306005.1 Ruminococcus sp. UBA1366
CAAAAATCTCCAGCAGCTTTTCATGCGAAATTCCCTGTGCCAGCTCTGCTTTTACGATTCTTCCGGCTTCCTCATATTTTGTCTTAACCGCCGTATTGTTTGCGGAAATCTTACTATTCAGTCTGGAAACCTCTGCGAGTTCCTTTGTTTTGTTTGTAGCAGCGCTCACGCCCCCCGTGATTTTGCTGCCGATTTCATCAAAAAATCCCATGCATAATCCCTCCGATATATTTTACCGCTTTAACAACCTATTCGCTTTCCTGGGCGGTTGTTATTTCCGCGGAAATTTGCGTTGTTGCCGGTTCCGTCACCTGTGTCGGTTCGGTCTCCTGTTCTGTTGTGCTTGGTTCACCCGTCGAATCCACCGTTGTTTGTGTATCC
>DBRO01000093.1:3629-4630 GCA_002306005.1 Ruminococcus sp. UBA1366
TACAGGTTTGCCCCCCACTGGGACATCCCCACGCCATGCCCATAGCCATAGGTTGTAAACGTAAAAACGCCGTTCTTATAGCTGATCGTAAACGCAGAAGATTTGAGCACATCCAGTCCAAACAAATTTGTCCGCATGACAAATCCATTGAGCGTACGGTACACACCATCCACCACGCAGGCGGATTTTCCGGCAATTTTCACCCCGCCGATATATTTGCCATTGTAGCTGGAGGTAATTGTGAACCAATCCTCCGGATCAGCCGGCAAAGTTAGATCCGTTTTACTTTCGATGATCTGCTTGACCTTTGTGGCGGAAAGCTTTGTAACAATGCCGTAATTCGCATCATCGCAATCATATTTGCTTTCCACAGATTGCAGATACGGATAGCTTCCGCCCCACACATAAGAACCGTCCGCAGTCGCGCCTGTGGAGGAGGCGGAAAACACCGCGTCCATGATTTTTCCATTGTAGCAGAGCAACTGTCCTTCGACTGCACGCACCGCATTTTCGATTTTGCTGTCATAACTGTTTTGAATGCCAAACGAAGGGATGACTCCGTAATTTGACCAGTAAACCATATAGGTATAGGCGGCGACTGCCTGTGCCTTCAGCGCCTCGGTTTCCCACGTTGCGCCAACCTCGCCGCTGACAATCCTGCACACCAGTGTAAAGGCATCCCCAGTGACTTGCGCACCCGTATCGATATTGCGGATCGTATAGGTTTCCCCGGAAATATCCCTCGTTGGATACTCCTGATGCGCCGCTTTTACCGGCGTGATCGTACTGCCCTCCGAGGTGGGAATTTCCACTGTAAAGCTTTTATCCGGAAACGTCTCTGTGGCACTTTCCGCTTTTTCTCCCACCACTTGATACACTGCTACACCATAGTCCTGTTGCGCTTTCCGCAGCGCAACGCCCGACTGTTCCGTAGGTGCAACCATCTGCGCCGAATCGGCTTGTGCCGCCTGTGCCGCCTCCGCCGTTTGTTCCATGGTGGT
>DBRO01000093.1:4638-10347 GCA_002306005.1 Ruminococcus sp. UBA1366
GCCGGGGCATACCGGCTATGTATGAGTCGCCATGTGGCGTTTCGAAACGTTCGCCATTTTGTCTGATTCATTTGTTGATCCTTCCTTATTTGTTCTTCTGTTCATTTTCTCTCTATGATTATTTTAACATATTCAAAGAAAAAGTCAAGGCATTTTTTCCAAATCCCTTGACTCTTATTTTTTGTCTATGTATTGCTTATTTAAAATACCTTTGTCCATCCACTTCCAGGCAGAAAGTTAGGCTTTCAAACCATGCCGCCGTGGAACCGGAACAATAAGTCGGCGAATAGAAATACAACGCGCCCTTACTGTTATCCTCACCGGCAAGCGCCCGATCCACACACTCAATGGTCGTTTTTGTCGGTGTTCTATATTTATCGTAGTAGTTGTTGATCGCCGTAAACTGATTTTTAGCCGTCAGCACGCCTTTGAGTGTACTGGGGAAGCGAGAGTTCTGCACGCGGTTGATAATGACGTTTGCAACCGCAAGCTTGCTTTCCTTGGAACATCCTCCGACTTCGCCTTCTACAACATACAGGAGCATTTGATATTCCTCATCGGAATAAGAAATCACCGGTTCGTCGCTGGAAGAAACTTTTTTGGTCTCCTCTGTTTTTGCAGCTTTTGCCTCAGTTTTTTCAGCCTTTGCCTCTGTTTTCTTTGCGGTGGTCGTCACGGTTTCCGGTGCTTTTTCCGTAAGGTAATCTTCGCTTATGTAACCGGTTTTATCCGAAGCCTTGACTTTGTACCAGCCGTTATCGGTTTTACCGAGCACCGAAACTTTGGTGCCATCGCTGATCAACTTGATCTTGTCATATTCCGTACCCGCATTCTTCCGAAGATTCACATCAACGGTTGCGTACATGGTTACCGCTTCCTCGTATTCCGTATAGGAAATCTTTTTCGCGGTTGTGGTGACTGCCTTTGTTGTAGTTGTCTCTTTTTTTGCCGCAGTTGTTTTTGCGGTTGTTGTTTCTTTTGTTTCT
Source organism: Ruminococcus sp. UBA1366 (assembly GCA_002306005.1). Taxonomy (GTDB): domain Bacteria; phylum Bacillota; class Clostridia; order Oscillospirales; family Ruminococcaceae; genus UBA1366. The sequence continues at coordinate 5,625 of DBRO01000093.1, forward strand.
TTTGTAGTTGTTGTTTGCACCGTTGTGGTTGCCACCGTGGTTGTTGTTCCTTCCTTCACCTGCGCTGCGTTAAAATTATATGCTGCAACGCCTGCTTTCCACCAGCTCATGGTGCCGGGGTAATCCCCCTGCGCAACAGTTGTTGTGGTAACGGCAACTTCCTGTGCTGCCTGCGCTTGGGAAGTCGATTCAATTTCCGGAGTACGGTTTCCAACGGAAAGAATCGCCATTGCGCCGACTGCGATTACACTGCATACGCCAATGCTCAGAACCGCGCCAATCTTTTTTACGGAAATCTTCTTTATTTCTTTTTCTGAAGATACCGCGGTTTCCGAGATTTCCTCGTGTGTCATGGTATCACTTCTCTTTCCGGCAGCAAAAAAGAACGCTGCCTGTACGGCGCTGACCGCGTGAGAAAACGATCAGACCGAAATAAATATTTATGAAACCCGCCGTAAAACGGGGATCAATCTTTTTTAAATATCCCAGCCGAGATAGATCTTTTTGTTGCCGTAAGCATTTCTCCACACTGCCGGAAAATAGATATCCGCGTCATCTTTTTCTTTATAAGACGCGATAAAACTGTCTACGTCGTCGTCCGCCCGAATCTTTCTTGCGACCACCACATACCGAAGATTCGAAAGCTCGTCACTACAGGTTTGTAGGGTCAGGTACTCATCATCCTCCGTGCAATCAATATCGCTGGAATACCATGATCGTTTTCGCACATTGTCGATAAACGAATCAAAGGTATGGTCGTTATTAAAATTGATATAGTTCCAAAAATCGAACAGCGTACCGTTATCCTGCCAACTTTCCGGATTCGCCACAAATGCGCCGATGATAATCCATTGCTGATCGGACGAATCATAGATCGTAGAATAATTGATAATCGGGTTACTTTTTAGGAATTTTACGCCCTCTTTGTACTGGTTCAATCTTGTGAACATCGTACCAAGGCTTCTTAAATTATGTCCGTAAATCACCGTGTTGTCGGAGTTGCCGTCCGCAGAAATCGTATTGCGATAATCCGCGAAAATCCAACCGCAGCCGTTGCTGCTTTTATTAAAACTATGAGTTAGATAAAAATCATTGTCCGTGCCTTTTACTACAGCATAGTTAATAATCTTGTTTCCACTGCTTGTGGTAAAGGTCGGGATTTCAATCCAGCCGACAGTCTGGTTGTTGATCGAATACAGGTCTTTCCATGCAGAGGACATATTCACCGTACCGCCGCTGCCGTCCGGCAATTCCACCGTATCCGTTTGCGCCGCATCCGGATCAATCTGTTCTACGGTGTCAAAATCCGGCTGGTACTGCGCAATTTGTGCAACCTCCGCCGTTTCTTCCGGATCGCCCTGCAAATAGTCCATCAGCTGTCCGACAGAAACCACCAGCACCGCACAGGATGCCACCAGTACTGCTTTCCTGAGGATTTCGCCAAATCCGTCGCCCTTCCATGGTAAAACGGTTTTCAGCACTCTCACAAAGAAATTCGAGTCATCCCGCCCGGAAACCGCGGCAAGTTCGTTCATCATGGACATCTTCAATCACCTTCCGCTTTCGTTCCGCCGCATAATTCCTCTAGCATTTCCAATGCCCGTATCACGGTAAGCTTTCTGATTTTTTCTCTGTCCGTTAAGAACTCCCCCGCAGCATGCACCTCATACAGCGCCAAATTCCTTACCGCCGTACCCGCATTTGCTGTTACAGCAACAAACACCGTGCCAACCGGTTTTTCCGGCGTACCGCCGTCCGGTCCTGCGATGCCCGTAATGCCAACGCCCGCATCCGCACCCGAAAGCCTCCTGACGTTTTTCGCCATGCTTTCGGCAACCTGCGCCGAAACCGCACCGTACTGTTCAATCAGTGCCCGCTCCACGCCGAGAATTCTCACTTTCGCGTCGTTGGAATACGTACACAGTCCCAGCCCGAAGATTTCGGACGCGCCAGCCACGGAAGTAATTTGCTGACTGAGCATTCCGCCCGTACAGCTTTCTGCCGTAGCAACGCTGATTTTGTTACCGTATAGATATTTTACTACACGCTTTGTAATAATGTCAAGCTTTTCTGTAACCGAATTGTCATTCTTAGTAGTTTTCAATAAATTCACACCTACTTTTTTCAGCACTTTTACTATAAAACGACGGCATTTTTGTACATAATATGAATCACAAGGGATCTTGCTCCCGTCCGTCTTTCACTTCTCACTGATAAAAAGAAATCAGCGAAAAGCGCGTTTCGGCGACGGCTTTTTGAATCAGCGGTTCGTAATCGTAAGCCAGCTGTGCGCGTTCCACATCGGCAAGCACCGGCTTGGTTTTTGGGTGCTTGGGCGTAAACACCGTACAGCAGTCCTCGTAGGGTTCCACGGAAATATCAAACGTATCAATTCTGCGGGAGATGGCAATGATTTCTTTCTTATCCATGCCCACCACCGGCCGAAAAACCGGCATTCGGCACACGGCATCCGTGCAGACCATCGCGTCCATGGTTTGGCTTGCGACCTGCCCAATGCTTTCACCCGTAATCAGTGCCTGTATGCCTTGCTCGGCGCAAATCCGCTGGGCAATCTCCATCATCAGCCTGCGCATAATTACCGTAAAATATTCCTCCGGGCAGTGAACCCGCATTTGCTCTTGAATTTCCGTAAACGGCACGCAAAAAAATTCGATATTACCGCAGTACTCGGAAATTTTCTTTGCCAGCTTTTCCACCTTCAGCCGCGCACGCTCGGAGGTGTACGGCGGGGACTCAAAATGGATGGCAGAAACCCGCACACCGCGTTTGGCAATCATATACCCTGCCACGGGCGAATCAATTCCGCCGGAAAGCAACAGCATGGCTCTGCCGGAAGACCCCACGGGAATCCCGCCTGCGCCCTCCTCCGCGCCCGCGTGTAAATACGCGCTTTTTTCGCGAATTTCCACCGTTACCGTCACCTCGGGATTTTTCACCCGCACGGTAAGATGCGGATACTTTTCCAAAAGCATTGCGCCAAGCTCCGTGCAAATTTCCGGCGAATTCATCGGGTAGCGCTTGTCCGCCCGTTTTGCCGCAACCTTAAACGTCCGTGCCTGCGAAAGCTTTTCATCAAACAGAACCGCCGCCTGCGCTTTAATTTCCGCAAAATCCTTTGGAACCTCATACGCACGGCAAATGGATGCAATGCCAAACACCTTAGAGAGAATCTCCATCGCGCCGTCCATATCCTGCTGATCATCCTGCGGTGTTATATAAATGGTGGACTGCGCCCGCGAATAGGAGAACTTCCCGTGCGGATTCAGACGCCGCTTGATGTTTTTCACCAGCATTTCCTCAAAGCTGTGCTTATTGAGTCCTTTTAAGGCGATTTCGCCGTATTTTGCCAGAATAATTTCCCTCATATCCAATCCCCATGTTCCTTTATTTTACTTTACACAACCGTACACGCGCTGCTGAAAGTGCCTCCAGCAGTTTGTCTGCCTCCTGCTTGGTGTTCTCGTGCGAAAGGCTGATCCGCAAAGCACTATCCACCTGTGCCGGCGAAAATCCGAACGCGCCCAGCACGGTGCTTTTCTTCCCGCGGGAGCAGGCAGAGCCGCTGGAAACACAAACGCCTTCGCTTTCTAAAAAGTGCAGCAGCGTTTCGGATTTATATCCCGCCACGCTGATGCTGATAATATAAGGCGTAGCATCCACAGGCGAAAGAAGTTCCACTCCTGCCGCACTGGCGAGGCCTTGCCGTAGGTAGGCATTCAGTTCCGCAACTGTTGCTGTACGTTCCTTTGTGTGGTCGGTAAATTCCCGCACTGCCGCGCCAAACGCGCAAATAAGCGGTACGTTTTCTGTTCCCGAACGGCGGGATTTTTCCTGACCGCCGCCCAACAATAATGGAGCAATGCGCACACCTTTTTTTACATACAGCGCGCCAATGCCCTTCGGGGCGTAAATTTTATGCCCACTCACCGAAAGCAGATCTGCGCCCAGTTTGCGGGTATCCAAGGGCTGTTTGCAAAACGCCTGCACTGCGTCACAGTGCGTAAGCACCTCCGAATTTTTCCGTTTTACCGCCGCAAAAATTTCCCGCACGGGAAAATCCGCGCCGGTTTCGTTATTCACTGCCATGCAGGAAACCAAAAACGTATCCTCGTCCACCGCTTTGGCAAAAGCCTCCGGCAAAAGCCTGCCTTGCTCGTCCGGTGCAATCCGCACCACGGTGTAACCATCCTGCTCCAAACGGGCGGCGGGTTCTGCCACAGAAGGGTGTTCCACCGCAGAAATAATCAGTTTCTTTTTGCGCTTGCCGTAAAGCCGCACCGCTGAAGCCAGCGCGGTATTAGAACTTTCCGTCGCACAGGAAGTAAAGATAATTTCCTCCGGCNNGCTTTCCCGTGCGGCATCCACCAGCAGCTGCGCCTGCAAGCCCATTTTATGCAGGCTGGAGGGGTTGCCGTATTCGCGCATTGCCTGCACCGCCGCGGTCACACTCGCCTCGCAAGGTTTTGTTGTTGCAGCGTTGTCAAAATATATCATGCAAAGGTCCTTTCGTGATGATTTTTTATTATAGTATAACATATTTCTTTGGAAATTTCAAATCTGTTTTCGCAATAACAGAATTCCGCCCATCCGTAGCGTAGATGCAAGATACCCTATGACTTCTGCTTACAACAAATCCCCGCCTGTTGCCAGACGAGGATTTTGTTTGCTTTGTAGAATTTACTTCACTTTCACAGATTTTACG
>DBRO01000037.1 GCA_002306005.1 Ruminococcus sp. UBA1366
ACGTACGAAACCTACACCGTCAAGAAGGGCGATACCCTCACGGCAATTGCTAAAAAGTACAGCACCACGGTCGCCAAACTGGTGGAATTAAATAGTATCAAGAATCCGAACTTAATCTATGTCGGACAAAAAATCAAAGTGTCCGTAAAAACCACAACGACCAAAACCACCACCAGCACTGCTAAAACCTATACCGTAAAATCCGGCGATACGTTGTGGGATATTTCCCAAAAATACAATACGACTGTTGCGAAATTAGTGTCGCTTAATAGCATCAAAAATCCGGATTTGATTTATGCAGGGCAAAAAATAAAATTGCCGTAAATTACCGAACAAAATGACGGGTGCGGCGGCGTATTTTTTTTCAGAACGGTTACAATAAGTCGTGAAAGCAGATTTCACGAAAGGAAGTAGCTTTATGAAAAAATTATGGATTGCCGCCGTTGCCGGTCTGCTGATGACATCCTGCGCGGCGGATTATCAGGATTATCCAAACGATACTCAATCGGATACCCAAACCACGTTGACCTCTCCCCAAGTACAACCGGCAGCAAAGCTGGAATCGCTGGACTCCTACAATCAGATACCAAACAACAAGATTGGCTACGGACAAGGCAAACAGCTTGACAGCAAAAACCGTCCTGCCGGCGCAGAGGACTTTAACAGCGCATATGAAAAATACAACGCAAAAGCGATTAATTCCGACAAGGAAAAAACCATTACACTAACTTTCGACCAAGGATATGAAAACGGCTGTACAGCAAAAATCCTTGACACCCTCAAAGAAAAGGACGTAAAAGCCGTGTTTTTCGTCATTCAGGACTATGCGGAGAAGAATCCAGAGCTGATTTCCCGTATGCTGGATGAAGGCCATACCCTTGGCAACCACTCGGAAAAGCACCGCTCCATGCCGGGGCTATCTGTTCAGGATTGTGTAAGTGAAGTGATGAACCTTCACACCTATATACTGGAAAATTACAACTATGAAATGAACCTGTTTCGCCCGCCATGCGGAGAGTTTTCCGAGCGTTCGCTGGCGATTACCAAGGACTGCGGCTACACCACAGTTTTGTGGAGCTATGCCTACCGCGACTGGGAAGTGGATAACCAACCCGCGTCGGAAGAAGCCTTAAAAAATCTAATCAGCGCTGCGCACAGCGGAGCAATTTATCTTCTTCACAGCGTTTCTTCCACAAATATGGAAATCCTGCCGGACTTTATTGACGAAATGAAAAAGCAGGGCTACACGTTTACCGTTTAAAAGTAACACCCGCGCAGAGCTTTTGGCATACACTGAAAGTAACAGTGTCCGCAAGGCACAAACCGCGCAGGAAGTGGCATTTGTAAAAATGTCCACAGGGGAGCTTTCTGCGCCAAGCGGCGTGGGTACTGCAAAATAGACGGCGGAGGGGAGTCCAAGGACTACCTTCCGCCGGTTGTTTGGTATAAAATTTGTGCAATTACAGTACGGGAGAATACAAAATCCGGATTTTCGGGAGCTTTTCAATCGTCGTGTAGCTGTTAAAAAGTCCGTCCTCGCGAGAAAGGTCATTCTCTCCGGTTGCCGGCGGTGCAAAAAGCTTCAGCTCTAAATTTGCAGCACCGGACAGGGGTTTTTCAAAAAATGCCGCCATCAAATCCACAACCTTTGTGTTAGGCGCTTTGTAAAACCACTTGCCGTTGAGTTCCAGCATATAATTGCCGTCATCCTCAAAATACAGCTCGCAGAAGTGCGGATTTTTCTCAAACGAAATCGGAATGCAAAGTCCCTCCGCATCCTCTGCACCGCCCCAGCGCAGCGTACAAGGCAGTTGGATTTCTCCGCCCTTTTCCATCGCGGGCATAAAATATTCATCGTGAATAATTTTCTTGTAAACCTGCATCACAGGCTGTTCGATACCGGCATCGGGGTAGTTGGGGTCTTCAATTTCCAAACCCAGCCTGCCGCGATCCCGGAACTGATAGAACGTAAATCCCGTAAACCAGGTTGCGTTGTCGGCTTTCAGCCGGTCGCAGAATTCCTGCACCATCTGGGCTTGGTCATACGGACCGGTCACATCGCCGTCCGCGTTGAATTCGCTCATCACCATGGGCTTTGCTACGCCGCCGTTGAGAAATTTAAACCGCTCGTAGGAAGCCTTAGTCATCTCATAAGTGGTTTCCACCGTGTCGCGCTTGTAATTTCCGCCGCCCGGTTCCGCAACATCGTAGGGCCAGCCCCAGTGCAGTGCCATGTACTTATCCACGCTCCAAATGTCGGTTTCGCGCACGGCTTGGGTGAATTCCTGTTCCTTTTCCATTTCCGCTTTCTGTAAATCCTCAATGCCGCCAATACAAAGAATCGTGGCAACATTCGGGGCGTGTTCTTTCAAAATTTTGTTGAAACGGCAGTAAAAATCCGCGACTTCCTGATAGCTTGCGCGCTTATTAAAGCTAAACCAGTTGCCGGTTGCCTCGTGATTTACGCGAAGCATCAGCCGTCCGAACGGGCGCAGGTCCTTTGCAATTGCAATCAGGTGGTCATCCGTAACGTTCGGGTCAATTGTCAGCGTCAAGGTGATATCCTGCCCATGCCGGCGCACATCGCGCATATAGGGGAAAGGTTCTTCCTCACGACTGCCGTTCAGTCCGCCCTTGTAGGTGAAATAATCGTCGTAAGGATACCCCCACGCAAAATTCACATCGGGAGAAGCATGCACCACGCTCACTCTGCCCGGCCAGCCCTCATCAAAAGGGTAGTAGCAGTACATCAAACTAATACTGCGGTGCGGTCTGCCCATTTTATTGAGAATATAATCCTGATTTACATATTCGCCGCGCTCGGAGCCATCGCCCAAATCCACGGCGCATTTTGCTTTTCCCATTTTTATGGAAAAGGCTTGATACTGTTCCATTGCGTTCATTCCTTTCGGGTTTGTAAAGCACGAAGCTGTTCGTAAACGATTACACATACTGGTAAAAGAACAGCACTGAATCGGCGCTATCGGAAAAATCCGCGCCTCAGGAGTGCAATGCAAACGTTTTCTGCTTTTTATTATAACCCACAAGACTAGTATTGTCAATCGTTTTGCGGGGAATTTCCGGCGATTTTCCGCCGTGAGAAAACTAAATATTTTGTGAACAATGAAAATTGAATAATTAATGAAAACTTAGCATTTAAGGGAACACAGTTAGGCCTTATCGCGGCTTTTAAAAATCAGCGCGGTAATCAGTCCGAAAGTAATTGCCGCGGTAATGCCAGCCGCCCCTGCGCTTAATCCGCCGGTGAAAATTCCCAGCAATCCGTCTTCGTCCACGGCTTTTTTTACACCATCCGCAAGCAGACTGCCAAAGCCCGTAAGCGGTACGGTTGCCCCTCCGCCGGCAAATTCCACAAGCGGTTTGTAAACGCCCAGCGCACCCAGAATTACACCGCAAACCACATATGTTACCAGTATCCGCGCCGGTGTGAGTTTTGTAAAATCAATCAGTATCTGTCCGATGGCGCAGAACGCGCCGCCGATTAAAAAAGCCCAGAGGTATTCCATAACAAAACCGCCTTTCTAATTCTTTTCCGTTGAAAGCCACACCGCATGGGAGATGGACGGAATGCTTTCGCCCTGCTGATTGATGATTGGGGACATCAGCGCGCCGGTAGCGGCAAAAAGCATATTGCGGATTTTCCCCGCCTTAATTTCCGGTAGAAAATGCCCGCAAAGCATACTGCCCGCACAGCCGCATCCGCTTCCGCCGGCGTGAACATCCTGCTTTTCAATATCGTAAATCATTAAACCGCAGTCCTGATGATTGTCTTTGAGATGAATATTGTCGCGTTCAAACAGTTCGCAAAGAAGCCGGCTGCCCACCTTGCCCAAATCTCCCGTCACGACACAATCGAAGTCCTGCGGGGTGAGTCCGGTGTCTGTAAAGAATGTGGAGAGCGTATCGTATGCGGCGGGAGCCATTGCCGCGCCCATGTTGTTTGCATCGGTAACGCCCATGTCCACGATTTTTCCAACGGTGCAAGCTCGCACATAGGGCGGTTCTCCCGCGGCGGACACAAGAAGGGAACCGCAGGCAGTCGCGGTCCATTGAGCGGTTGGGGTGCGTTGTCCCCCGTATACCAGCGGAAACCGGTACTGCCGTTCCGCGGTGCAGAAGTGAGAAGATGTGACAGCAAGGACTTTCCCTCCAATCTGGTTATCAATCATCAGCGAGCTGAGCAGCAATCCTTCCGCCATGGTGGAGCAAGCCCCGTAAATGCCGAGAAACGGAATGTTCAAATCGCGGATGCCGTAGGTTGTGCCAATGCACTGGTTTAATAAATCGCCGCCGAACATCAGATCAATGCCCTCCGGTGTCATGCCGGATTTGCTGAGCAGAATATCAATCGTTTCCTTTTGCATCTGGCTTTCCGCTTGCTCAAAGGTGTTCATGCCAAAGTAGGGGTCTTCCGTAATCTTATCAAAACAGCGGCTCATCGGGCCTTCGCCCTCTTTTTTTCCGCCGGTGCAGGCATAGGCAAGCACGCTGGGCGAGCTCATTGTTTTAAATGTGCATCTGCCGATTTGCTGGGACATGGCAGTCAGTCCTTTCGTGAAAATTGCTTTACCTTTATTTTTTCCTGCGCGGCGGGTTTTATACGATTGTCATAAAGAAATAAAAACGATTTATCACGAAATAGAGAATCTATAAAGGAATAGCAGCGCCGCAAAATTGTTGAGAATCGTTATAAAACGTCCCCTTAACACAATTGGCTGAAAAAAATAAGCGCGCCCGAAATGATTCGGACGCGCTGTGATTATTTTTGCATGAGTTTTTGGGCAAACGCTTTCAGTTCCTCGACCGTGTAAAATTTCACGTCGGTTTGCTTGATCGATTCCTGAATCATTTTGGGCAGGGACTGAAAATAGCTGTCCAACTGGGGGTTATCAAAACGATTCATGAGAAAACACCCGCCTAGCAGTCCTTATGCTCGTGGTGGGCGCATTCCGGGGGAGAAGCCCACTGATTATTTCCGGCGGTTTTCTTTTCCTTGTTGGAAGGGTTTTGCTTTTGCTTGTTGGATTTATCCTTTGCCATACTGATTCTCCTTGTTCCGGGCGATGCCCGATGTAATTGCAAGCGCGGAATTCATTCCGCACTGACAACACTAACATACCCACGGAAATAGGATTTATGCATACGGATTTCAAAATTTTCTTGTGAAAATATCGCTGTGTTCCAGCAGGCTTTCCACGGTGTCAAAGCCCAGCCGGTGGAGCAGTTCTATCACATAGGGATTGTCGATCGGCGTTTTGTAAAGTGCCTCCTCGCCGTAGGAAACCACATTTTTCCTGCCTTCCTCTTTGGGAATAATAATCTTAGGACCGCCCACACAGCCGCCAACGCAGCCCATGCCTTCAATAAAATTCGCGCTGATGTTGCCGCTTAAAATATCGTTCAGCATTTTTTTGCAGGCNNGTGCTTTGAACCGCTTCGCTTACGCCGCCGGTAGAGGCATAAATTCTGCCGGCGCGGGAAGAATGGTCGCGCTCGTCTTCTTCCAGTTCGGCTGGATTGATACCGGCAAATTCAAAAATATCGCGCATTTCCTGAAAGGTTAACACAAAATCGGTGGAATCCGCGATATCCGGCTCGCGTGCCTCGGATTTTTTCGCCATACATGGGCCGACAAACACCGTGAGCGCCTCCGGATAAAGCGTTTTTATGGAACGTCCGCAGGCTGCCATAGGCGAAACCGCCGCCGGCAGGTGGGGAACAAGTTCCTTGTAAACCTTGCGAATCATGGCAATCCAAATGGGACAGCAGCAGCTTGTCAGCTGGAAATCTTTTTCATCCAAAATATTTTTATCAAATTCCAGTGCTTCTTTTAATGTGAGAATATCTGCAAACAGCGCGACTTCGATCATGCCGGTAAAGCCCAGCTGTTTAAATGCCGCACGGAGCTTTCCGGGGGTAACATCCTTGCTGTACTGGTTCACAAACGCGGGGGCGATCATGGCATAAACCGGTACTTTTGCGTTGTGGATGGCTTCCAGCGCGGGGAGAATATCGCGGCTGGCAGTAAGCTTTTTTGCCCGACAATTTTCAATGCAGTCGCCGCAGCCCACACAGGTATCCTGCTTGATGTTGATATTGCCGTTGTGGTCACGGTACAGCGCATTGAACAGACATTTGCCGGCACAGGCGGTTTTTTCCGATTCCGAACACTGGCAGGGGCTTGTCCGGATAACAACGGGGTGCTTTTGGGGGTTGAGCAGGCAGTCCAGCTGGTGGGGGTCGCAGTCCAGTGCTTGTGCGCCGGAAACGGCGCTGTTTAGTTCGTTGCGAAGCGCGGCTTTGGTTAGGCGTTCGTAAAGTTCCTTGAATTCCATGGTATCCTTCGCTTTCTGAATTTTTTCTTATCTTTTATTATATCCTGTTTTCGTATGCATGTAAATAGCATTCCCGCACGGTGGGGAAACACCCGCGCGTTTTTGTTGCAGTTGTACAAAATCCGTGCAAAAGTTACAAATCATTTAGATTATCTGCGCGGGATTTTCACGCGTGGGGGAGTAAATATGTTATAATGTTCGTATTCTGATAGAACAGAATACCATTCTGAATTTTTTCATTCAGAAAGAAAAAACATAGGGAGTAGTTTATGAAGAAAAAGATTTGCCGCATGCTTGCACTTAGTACGGCGGCAGTACTGGCGGCGGGCGTGTTTGCCGGCTGTGGAAACGACAAGGAGAAATCCGGAACCAAAGAAACCGCAGGCGTGATGCGGGATATGACTTCCATGCAGATTACGCAGGAAATGACTTTTGGCTGGAATTTGGGCAACACGCTGGATGTTTGCAACGCTGATCGCAACGGGGACGGACAGATTGATGAATCCTCCGCCGAGGTGGACGAAACCCTTTGGGGCAATCCCAAGGCAACAAAGGAACTGTTTGAGTCGCTGAAAGAACAGGGGAGTAACGCGGTGCGGATTCCTGTGACGTGGCGCGACCATATTGGCGATGCGCCCGACTACAAAATTGATGCGGACTGGATGGACCGCGTGCAGGAGGTTGTGGATTACGCTTACGATTTGGATATGTATGTGATTCTCAACATTCACCATGATGGCGGGGGCGACCCGGAATTTGGTGCGTGGGTGTGTAATGCTTCCACCGATGAGACGGGCGTTACGGAAAAATACAAAGCCATCTGGAGCCAGATTGCGGAACGTTTCCAGAATTACTCTGACTACTTGATTTTTGAATCCATGAACGAGGTGGGCTTTGACGATTTGAGCAAAGCAGATGCGCAGGCATTGCTGGGCAGGCTGAACCAGACCTTTGTGGATTTAATTCGCGCTTCCGGCGGGAACAATGCCAAGCGGCATTTGCTGATTGCCGGCTACTGGACGGACATTGATGAAACGACTTCTTCCCAGTTTGTAATGCCGACCGATCCGGAAAACCGGCTGATTGTTTCCGTGCATTACTACACGCCGTGGCAGTTTTGCATTACGGGGGAAAACCCCACATGGGGCAGTGATTCGGAGATTCGCGAAATGCAACGGCAGGTAAACAAACTGAAAACAGCTTTCATTGATAAGGGCATTCCTGTAATTGTGGGCGAATACGGTGCGTCCGGCAACAAGGACAGCCAGCTTTTATTCTACGAAACCTTTGTGAAGATGACAAAGGAAATCGGTGTGCCGGCATTCCTGTGGGATAACGGCGCGATTGTAGACCGCGAAACCTACGAGTGGCGCATTGCCGGACTGCCGGAGGC
>DBRO01000070.1:0-3235 GCA_002306005.1 Ruminococcus sp. UBA1366
GGTATAACGGTTTAACCGTTCGGTATCTTCGTACCATTCCGGCGTGCTGTCAAATTGATATTCGGACGGGAAATAATCTATCTTCCTCCATGCACTCGAAGAAGAAAGGCTGGAAGACTGATCGGATAAAACATAGTTCAATTCAAATCCATAACCATACTCACCGCTGACAATCACGTGCGTACCGTATTGCTTAATAAAACTCGAAACGGGAATTGCATTTGCTCCATACAACTGGTTCTTCACATCCGGCAGCAGATATTCAGCATATCCGTTCTCGTCATCCGATACAAGGTAACAGCTGTATTCTTTTTGTTTAAACTGCAATTGGTTGATGCTTTGGACATCCCCGCTTACAGCAGAGCCGCTCAATATTTTGTCCTTGCTGGTATGATACAATGTCTTGCCCCATATTTTAACTGCGGTTTGCACACTGGTTTTTGTGCTGTAAGAAGCCAAAAAGCGATCTTTTGTTGCACCGGTATAGCTGATAGTGTTTGTATTTGCACTATTATCTATATAAGGTTTCCGGAGTTATAAACCTTTTCCCAATCTAACAAAGGCTTGTCGGCATTCACCACAGAGGTTTCGTTCAATTCATCTGTTTTTAAAACGTTAAAACCACAGCCAATATGGGTGCTGTTTTCCGGCAAAGCATAACTGCTCACCGAACGCGATGAATTCTCCTCCCCATTAGCCGTAACCGTAACCGCATAAGTCGTTTCTTCCGTGCCGTTGTTCACCGTAAGGGTTGCCTTGCCCGGCACCGAACCATAGATGAACTTTCCTTCCCGCAAATCTGCCACCGCGCGGTCAGTGGAGGTATAGGTGGTTGTCAATGAAGTTTCCAAAACATCGCCATCGCTGATTGCATAGGATTCCTCACAGGGTATGGTAATCTCAATTGCCTGTACTGCGGAAATTTCCGCCTGTATTTTCGGACTGCTCCCGACTGCCGTCAAGGCAATTCCGGCCGTAAATAAAATGCAAAAAACTCGCTTTATCATCAGGAATACTCCTCATTTTGTTTTGTTCAAACAAATTCGATAAAATTCTTCCTACTTATAGTATAACAGAGGATCCAAGCACTTTCATCTGCATTTCAGCTAGTGATATATTGCATTTTATCTATGATTCATATCAATTTTTTTAACAAAATCCATCATTCTGTGGCTTGCCGCAACGAGTTTTCAAGAAAATTAGTCGATTTTTCTTTTCAATGGCACAAAAATATGGTATACTGTTACTACAAAAAACAAATGGAGGTTCTGCTATGAGGGTGGCAATCTGTGATGACGACAGCGCAGTTCATACCAACTTCATTTCCTGTATCCAATCCAATCCGCTGTGCGCAGACGACCTTACGATTGACGTTTATTCCGACGGCAAGGAATTTTTAGCCGCCAATCAAACATATGATATTCTTTTTATTGAAATTTTAATGCAAAAATCCAACGGCATGGAAACCGTTTCCGCCCTGCGGGAAGAGCAAGTCCGCTTTGTGGTGTTCCTCTCATCAAGGCGCGAGTTTGCCGTGAGGCTTTCCGGCTCAATGCGCAGTACTTTATCCTCAAACCCATTACGCCGGAGGAAGTCCGCGTTGCATTACAGCGTTGTATGGAAAAACTCTTTCCCTACCGCAACGAGCCGAAATTGAATCTCACCGTTTCTTCCTGTGCAATACAGCTGCCGTATCACCGGATTGTTTATTTGGAATCCATCAACAAACGAATTCAAATTTATACAGAAAACAAAGTTTATACGGTTTATACAACCTTAGATGCACTGTACAAAGAATTGGACGAAACCATCTTTATGCGCGCCCAGCGCAGTTATATCGTCAATATGGAACATATTATGGCTTTACATTTTGACCACCTAATAATGGATAACGATGTGCGGATTGTCACATCCCGCAGTCAGCGCACCCTGCTCAAACAGCAGTACCAAGCCTTTTTGCTCCGGCTTGCAGAAAACCCAACAAAGCCGTAAAACACACGATTTGTACTATATTTTTGCATTCAGGCGGCTGATATAACAAAATCAAACGAACCGAATCTTGCATTCCGCTGCGGATATGTTATAATAAAAATGCAGCAATACAAAAACAGGAGACTAACAATAAGTATGAAAAAACACGTGGATCTCTTTTCCGACGGCTCTTGCTCCGGCAATCCCGGGCCGGGCGGCTGGGGCGCGATTTTACGGTATAAAAGCACCGAGCGGGAGCTTTCCGGCGGAAATCCCGCCACCACAAACAACCGCATGGAACTCACCGCCGTCATTGCCGGACTGGAAGCCCTCAAAGAACCGTGCGCGGTCACGGTGCAGACCGACAGCAAATATGTGGTGGATTCCGTGACAAAGGGCTGGCTTGCGGGCTGGAAAAAACGCGGCTGGAAAAAAAGCAACGGCGACCCCGCACTCAACAAGGATTTGTGGGAACGGCTTTTGCCCCTGCTGGACAAGCACGACGTGCAGTTTGTTTGGATCAAAGGCCATGCCGGCCATGACGAAAATGAACGCTGTGACTCCCTTGCCGTTTCCGAAACAAAAAAATTTCTATGATTTTTTTACGGAGAGTTAGCGGTATTTAACTATTTTCCATATAAATTCACACCAAATCGGTATGAAATAATGGCAAAACGTAAAAATCTTTGTTTTCCGACGGTTGAACGCTTGAAATTACAATATAATAGGTATATAATAAAATTACAGCGACACCCGAAAAAGGGGCTTCGCAAAAATGTGTTTTTATCCAAATTTATCATAAACCACAACGCTCCGCAGCTTTGCGGGGCATTTCGCAGAAAGGATTGAGGACCATGGAACCCAAACGTTTTGTCTATGCGGATAATTCCGCAACCACAAAGGTCTCGCAGCGCGTGATGGATGCGGCGCTCCCGTTTTTTACCGAACAGTACGGCAATGCCTCCAGTATTTACACGCTTGGCATGGATGCGGCAAAAGCAGTGCTTTCCGCACGAGAAAAATGCGCCACGGCAATCGGCGCAAAAGTCAATGAGATTTACTTTACCAGCGGCGGCTCGGAAGCTGACAACTGGGCAATCAAGGGCGCGGCGGAAGTCGGCGCAAAACGCGGCAAAAAGCATATCATCACCACCGCGTTTGAGCATCATGCCGTTCTGCACACCTGCGAGTATCTCGAAAAGAAGGGCTTTACCGTCACCTATCTGCCGGTGAATGAAAACGGCATTGTGAAGGTCGAGGACGT
>DBRO01000070.1:3307-3524 GCA_002306005.1 Ruminococcus sp. UBA1366
AACGTCCCGATTGATGTCAAGGCAATGAACATTGATATGCTGTCCGTTTCCGGACACAAAATCCATGCCATGAAGGGCATTGGCTTTTTGTATATTCGCAGCGGCATTATTTTGCCGAATCTCATTCACGGCGGCGCGCAGGAGCGCTCAAAGCGTGCCGGAACGGAAAACACGCCCGGCATTGTCGGTCTGGGCGAAGCCATCACCGCCGCAACGG
>DBRO01000070.1:3627-4759 GCA_002306005.1 Ruminococcus sp. UBA1366
TCTGCCTGCACGTCCGGTTCGCTGGACCCCTCCCATGTGCTGCTCGCCATTGGGCTTCCGCATGAAATCGCACACGGTTCTCTGCGGCTTTCGCTGGGCGATGATGCCACGGACGAGGATGTGGATTATATTCTCGAGGTTGTTCCGCAAATTGTGGAAAAGCTCCGCGGTATGTCCCCGCTTTGGGAGCGCATTGTGAAAAACGAGAAAATTATTTAGCCAACCAATACCGTTATTTTGTACGGCAATTCGTACAACGAAAGGATTTGATACTATGATTTACAGTGATAAAGTGCTGGACCATTTCTCCAACCCCCGCAATGTGGGCGAAATTCCTGACGCCGACGGCGTGGGCGAAGTCGGTAACGCAAAATGCGGCGACATCATGAAAATTTACCTGAAAATCAACGACGGCGTCATTGACGACGTGAAGTTTAAAACCTTCGGCTGCGGCGCGGCAGTTGCCACCTCCTCCATCGCCACGGAAATGATTAAAGGCAAAAAAATTGAGGATGCACTCCAGATTACCAACCGCGCGGTTGTGGAAGCCCTTGATGGACTTCCGCCGGCAAAGCTGCACTGCTCCGTGCTTGCTGAGCAGGCAATGAAAGCGGCGATTGCCGATTACTACAAACGCAACGGCGTGGATCCCACCCCCATTGTGGGCGAAATCCACGACTGTGAGGAATGCAGTGGCTGCCACTAAGGTTCTTGCCGCCATGAGCGGCGGTGTGGATAGTTCCGCCGCCGTAAAGCTCTTGCAAGACGAGGGCTATACGGTTTCTGGGGCGACCATGCGCCTGTATTCCAACGAGGATATCCTGCTTGAAAAAAGCCGCACCTGCTGCTCCCTCAACGA
Source organism: Ruminococcus sp. UBA1366 (assembly GCA_002306005.1). Taxonomy (GTDB): domain Bacteria; phylum Bacillota; class Clostridia; order Oscillospirales; family Ruminococcaceae; genus UBA1366. The sequence continues at coordinate 4,487 of DBRO01000070.1, forward strand.
TGTTGAGGACGCGCGCTTTGCGGCTTTTCGTTTGGGTATCGACTTCTACGTGTTTAATTTCGCCGATGATTTTAAGGAGCAGGTCATTGAGAAATTTGTGAACACCTATCTTTCCGGCGGTACGCCGAACCCCTGTATCGATTGCAACCGCAAGCTGAAATTTGAGAAATTTCTTAAGCGTGCCGAACTGCTGGGGTTTGATGCCATTGCAACCGGACATTATGTGCAGAAAGAGTTCGACCGCACAACCGGACGCTGGCTGTTAAAGCGTTC
>DBRO01000057.1:0-3065 GCA_002306005.1 Ruminococcus sp. UBA1366
GAAATTTATCTGCGCTTTTTTGCAACTGCCATTGCCGCCAAGGCGGTTGTAATCAGCACCGCGCCGGTTGCCAAACCGGATGCCGCGCCGGTTTTTGTACTGGCGGTATCGCTATCCGTAGCAACCGTATCATTTTTCTGTGTACCATCCAGCCCGTCGGTATCCTCTGCATCCGTGTTGTTCGTTGATCCCAAATCCGTTGATTCTTCTGAATCAACGGGCTCTTCTGATTCTTCTGAATCAACGGGTTCTTTGGATTCTTCTGAATCTACAGGTTCTTTTGATTCTTCTGAATCTACAGGTTCTTCTGAACCATTATCAATCAGTTCCAGCCCAGCCATTGCCGTTTCCAAAGCCGCCAGCTTTTCGTTGATATCCGCCTGTGAATAGTACACGCTATCCTTGGCAGAGGAAATCAGCTTCAGCACTTCGGTCAGTGCCGTCATGCTATCCTCGGTGTAAAGTGTGGAATCCAGTGCTTCCGCCGCAGCCAGTTCGCTTAAAAACTCCGCCTTATCCACAATTTTTGTCCCGTTGTTCAAGTAAGACATAATGTGTAATTCCAGCACATCGCCCGGTTCGGACTGCGCCGCTGTTACGGTAATCATCGCACCGTCCTGCGTTACCGTGTACGCTTCGCCCAGCGCCTTTTGCAGTGCCGTTGCAGTACTTGCCGCAATTTCCGCCGCCGTCATCGTGAGATAATTATGGAAATGGCTCACTGCATTCGCGCCGTAGCTGTTCAAGGGTTCCACCGGCACGCCGTTTTTAAGCAGAACCCAATGCACCATGCCTCGTGTACAGTCATCCGGCCGGAGAATTTCCGTGGAAACGCTTGCCGGTGTTTCTTCCGTTGCAAAATTTTGCGCGGTAATTTTTGTGGTTAAGCCGTTTGGCATAAACATTTTGTAATCAAATACCGCCGGTGTGCTGTCGTCTTTTGCCACCACCACGGTGTTATTCGCCGCCGCGACAAACAAGCCGCTGTATGCCGCAAATCCCATGTTGATGTTATAGCTCAATGTCTTTTCGTCCTCGCTCAGTTCTGTGCTCAAAATACTTGCCGCGGGAATCGCCGTGCCGCCCAGCGTAAAGGTCATCTCTCCGGCAAGTGCCGTGCTGTCCGTTATCTTCACCGGCTCGCTGAATGTCAGTGAAAGATTGATATACTGCGTGTCCGTTTCACCTTCCGTAACATGGTACGAAGCAATATCACCGTCCACAATCGTAGGTGCTGTGCTTTCCTCCGCTAAAACTGTAACGTTTGGTGCGGATGTGAATATCAGCGCTGCGCCCACCGCGCAAGCCGCCAGAAATCCGAGTCCTTTTTGAAATCCTTCGCTGTGCCTTTTTGTCGTTGCATATCCGTTCATAAGTACCTTCCTCTCTGAAAAAATATTTATAGCAAGCCGAAAAATCACGGCGTATGCTCTGTTTGCCATAGCATTTGCGTTTCGGGCGAAAGCCCATACACGGAACATATCAGCTCCTGCGTGAGCAGACTGCGGGCATTGCCGGTATGCAATTTGCCATCCGGCGCAACCACAACTGTTCGGCTGTTGGAAATCAGCGCTTCCTCCGGACTGTGCGTGGTCATGCACACGCCGATTCCCTGCGCCGCCAGCCGCTCTGCTTGTTCTAAAAAGCGAATCCGGTTGCCATAATCCAAATACGAACCGGGTTCGTCCATGATGATATAATCCGTCTTCTGTGCCAAAGCTCGCGCAATCAGTGCCAGACGGCGCTCCCCGCCGCTGATTTCGGTATAAACGCGGTCTTTTAATTTAAAAATCCCTACTGTTTCCAAAGCCTCCGCGCTGATTTTAACATCCTCCCGCGAGGGGGAAGAAAACGCCGGCACATACGCACTCCTACCCATCAGCACCACCTGTTCCACCGTGTAGGGAAAGGGCGGAAGATGCTCCTGCGGCACATAGGCAAGCTTGTGCGCAAGCTGTTTTCGCGGAATTTTCCCAAGCGGTGTGCCATCCACCAAAATTTCTCCCGCTAGTGTCGGAATAAACCCCAGCAACGTCCGGAATACCGTGGTTTTTCCACAGCCGTTTGCGCCCAGCACCATCAGCAATTCGCCCTTTTGTATGGAAAAACTCACACTTTCCAGCACCGTTTTTTCGCGCTTACCCCGCCGGTATCCGGCACGGACGTTTCGAAGTTCAATCAATGCCCTCACCCTTTCGCCATCAGGGATTTTCTGAATTTAGGATTTTCTCCGCCTGCTCCTCCGTGAGCGGATAGTCATAGAATTTTTCGTAAAATTCCCGCACCTCAGCGTTCATGTCCAAATCTGCAAACAAATCCGGATGCAGGGTTTTTGCCATGTACATCACCAGCAGAATTTTCTGCAAGCCCATATCCCAGTAAAACACGCCGGAGGGGGTAAGCACCACATTGCCCTGCTCCACCGCGTTAATCCCGCCATATGCGCCGTCAGAAAGCAGTTCCGCCTTGATTTCGGCAACGGTTTTTCCGCCGTTTACCCCGCCGTGGTCAATAAAAATCCAGTCCGGATTATAAGCAATCAGCTGTTCGTAATTAATCTGCGAACGGTTTCCGGCATTGAGTTGTGCCGAAACCGAAATCCCGCCCGCCGCGTCTATCACATCCGTAATATCAGAGTACTTTCCGTAGGTGGTGAGAATTTCCATGCCCGCGTAATACACCCGTGGGCGCTCGGCATCCGAAAGTCCTGCGGTTTTTTCTGTAATGCTTGCAAGCTTTTCGTCAAAATACTGTGCGTAAGCCCGCGCACGTTCGGGCGCATCCCCGCCCAGTACTGCGGCATATCCGGCAAGGTCGGATTTTACCTCCTGCAAGTTTTGCGGGGATTCGGCACTGTAAGCGGCAATGCCAAGTGCCGCAAATTGGTCTAACTCATTCTGCCGCGGGAAGGAAAACACCAAATCCGGATTTGCTTTTGCCGCCTCCTCCGCGTTCACAGAAGTATGGACATTCAGCAGCGCCGTTACGCCGGAAATGCGTTTGAAAACCACCTTGGCCCAAGGCAGGTTTTCCGTCTGCACATCGGCACGCAGGACAATTCGGTC
>DBRO01000057.1:3123-7429 GCA_002306005.1 Ruminococcus sp. UBA1366
GTGATTTTCCCTGTAATCTTAATGCCAGCCGGTGCGGAAAGTTCCCCGATTTCGCTGACGGTATCCTTTGATTTTTCCTCCAAAACAATGCTGCTGCCGTCCGTGCTGTTGACTTTCCATAGGTCGTCGGCTTTTTCCACCACCGTGCGAATCGTTTCCACCACATCCGCAGCAGTTGCCCCCACATAGAGATGCGCGGGCTGCACCGAGCAGGTTCCGCAAGGATTGGAGGCTTCGTCCTGATAAACATTGAACGAATAGCCCAAAAAATACACCGCGCCCGCTTCTTCCAGCGTGCCGGAAACCGTGATTTCATAAACAAGCGGCTTTTCCGTCAGCGTACAGCCGGACAGCAGCGGCATGAACAGCACCGTAGCAATCATCCCCGCAAGTGTGCGGTAAAAGAACCGTTTCATTCCGAACCCAACTCCCTTTGTCCGCCGGCAAGCAGTTTAATAAACACCGGCGCGCCTATCAGCGCTGTAAGAATCCCAATCGGCAGTTCCTGCGCGAATGCCCCCCGCGCCACGTTATCCACCGCCAGCAAAAACAGCGCACCCAGCAAAGCCGAGCAAGGCAGCAGCCGGCGAAAATCCGCACCTGCAAGCATTCGCGCAATGTGGGGAATGACAAGTCCCACCCAGCCAACCATGCCGGAAACCGCCACACAGCCCGCCGTCATCAGCGTGGCGCAAAGCACCACCGCCGCTTTCATAAAACCGGTGCGAAGTCCCAGCGAACGTGCCTCATCGCCGCCGAGGGAAAGGACATTAATCCGCCAGCGCAGCAAGATGAGCGGAATCATACCGCCCAATGTTACCAGCGCAAGCCGGGGAACATCCGCAGCGGTAATATACGTTAGCCCGCCCATCAGCCAGAAACTGATGGAGGGCATGGTATCAAACGGGTCTGCGGCGTATTTCACCAAGCCAATCAGCGCCTGAAAAAGAGAACCCGTCACCACGCCGCAAAGCATGAAAACCATTTTATCCCCCTGCCAGTGCCGGCTGACCATCCCGTTCATCGCGCAGGCAATTCCAACCGCCGCCAGTCCGCTGAAAAACGAAAGCGCCCAAAATGCCGTGCTGTTCAATCCCAGCAGAAAACCCAGCGCCGCGCCAAAGCCCGCACCGGCGGAGGCGCCAAGAATATCCGGCGAAACCATGGGGTTGCGAAAAATGCCCTGATACGCCGCACCCGCCGCAGAAAGTGCCGCACCAATGAGTATTGCGCACACAATGCGGGGAATCCGCACAGCAATCAGCACCGCATAGGCGGATTTATTTGCCGGCGCAGTGCCTGTAAACCAGCTTTTCAATACAGCCAATAATTCTTCGGGAGAAATCCCGTACCTGCCCCAAAATACGGATGCCGCCGCTAGCAAAATCAGCGCTGCGCTTAACGCAACAAATAGCACCCGCACCTGCCGCGTGGTTTTCATCCGGATTCCCCCTTTTGCGAATTTTTNNTTACTTTCACCGCGGCAAGAAATCCCCCGCCACCCATAAACCAATTGTTTTTCAAATTCGGCAAAATCGCCGCAATTCGCTCCGGATTGGTTATGACGATATTTTTGCCGTACTCACGCGCCACCAAAAAGCTGTCCACACCCGTATCTGTGTAGCTGAGAAAATCAAACGACATCGGCGTATCAAAAGCCTTTACTTTTGTAAACGGGTCAAACGGCTGTAAAACCAGCGTTTCCACGGTTGGAGTTTCCTCCAGCAACGCAAGCGCGCCCTGCTGTTCCAGAAAATCCAGCGTGTGCGTGTAATCCTCCGTCAGCACAAACACCGCGTTGTTCAGCCGGTAGCCAAAATGCGCCAAATCATAATCCGCATCCTGCGTAAACAGGAGAATTCCCTGCACCGTTGTTTGCGGAAAATACCGCTGCTGAACCGTCAATTCTTTCAAATCCGCCGCCAAGCAGTCCAGCAATTCCGCACGCTGTGTGTCATCCGGCTGCAACTGGAAAGCCCCCGCATACAGCCGGTCCGTCAGATAAATTTCCCCTGTTTGACAAACAAGTGCGGTGCGGCTGTCGGTAGTTTCGCCCGATAACATTCCCGCACGCGCCGTGGAAACAGAGTCCGTATCTTCCAGCGTAAGCAGTTCCGCCAATGCCGAAAGCTGTACGGTATCGTAATAAAAAACCGCTGTACTGCCATCCGTCTTTGTATAGGAAAAACAAATATCATACGGCACAACCGAGCGGGTAAAATCCGCTGTGTCTTTGCCGATGGTTTGTGCACGCGCCTGTAAAATTTCCTCGTGAATGGACTGTGCGGCGGAAATTTCCGCAGAACTGGTAAGCGTGTATTGTGCGGTAAAATAAAATCCCCTGCCCGTGCTGGTGCCGGAAAGCACCGCCGGTGTTTGGGAAGGATCACCCACCGCAGAGACCTGTACGGACGTGACAGCCGTGCTTTGAATATAGTCCTGCGTATGGCTTTGCGAAACCCCACGCACCACGCCCGCCGCACCAAGACATATCCCAATGCACGCGCACGGTAAGATTGCCATGCGGAAGCATTTCTGCCGAAAACTTTGTGCGGAAACCGGACTGCGAAAAACTGCAAACTTCCACACCAACCACACTGCCGCCACGCAAATCAGCGCGCCCGCCCAAGCAAGGGATTTCTTCATCGGGTACAGCACGTTCAGCACGGTGGAAAACGACGCAAAAGCGGTTTCGGCAACCAACAACGCGGGAATCGCCCGTCCCGCACCGGAAATACCGGCGTTCTCATTTTTGCGAAACCGCAAAAACAGCAAATCAGCAAGCACCAGTCCCACTGCAACGGCAAGCCAACCATACAGCACCGCCGGGTGGATTTGCTCCGGAATTTCAGTTGCCAGCGGACGGTAAAACCGATTGTGTTTTGTAAGCGCATCGGTGAAAAATCCAAACGGATTGAGAAACGCAAATTTTTCCGTTAAATCAGGCAAAATCGTTTCTGCGGAATCCTCCGCCGCCATGCCGGTGTAACTGACCGCACCGTACGGGTTTCCAAAAAAAAGCACAGAAAACAGCCGCTGTACGCCAAACAGCACCAGATAGGGCAAAAGCAGCAGCCCTGCCGCCGCCAGCACCGCCTCGCCCCGCGTGCCGGAAAGCACGCACCCCGCTGTGGTAATCAGCATACTCACCAACGAAACCAATACCAACCCGGCGATGAGATACCCGCACCGTGCGCCCTCCCCCGGATAATACCCCAGCGCCTTGCAGTTAAGCGCCAAAGAAATTCCCATTGGAATAGTATGAATAAGTAAAATAGCCCCAGCACCAACCAACAACCGATGTGCAAGCAGTGCCGTTCGCGTAACCGGCAGCGCAAAAAACACCGTGGTTTCGCGCTTGTCATGTAAAAACCCAAACAGCGCCAGCGCCAGCACCACGCCAATCAGCACCGCCGCCGCTGCCACAGCACCGGATAGGTCTTCCAAAAAGAACCGGAATTTCAGCTGCTGATGGGTGTAGTTGATATTGAAAACCGATTTTTGCGGGATTGCCGCCGTAGAAAACGGGATGAGCACGAGCATAATGGCAAGCCCCGCCGCTGCTGGTGCGGTGGCTTTTCCTGCCGCAAAGCGCAAGTCCTGTCCTGCTATATGCCTTCCCGCCGTGCAAAAACCACGGTCAGAAAATTTCCTTCCAGTCAAGCGCCTCACCCGACCTTCCCTTTGCAAAATAATCCTCCAACGTTGCCGCCGTCAGCGTATAGGAAACCGGCAGGTTTTCCAGTGCCGCACGAATTTGTGCCTCCGGCTGTTCTGCCAAGTAGGCATACCCCGCCTGCGCTGGAAGCGTCCGCCAAGAAAAACTTTCCTCCGGCAACGGTACGGAAGTTTGCACCCGAAAGCAGCTTTTTTGCAGCTCTGCAAGATTTCGATTCAACTTCAGTTTTCCATCCGAGAGCATCCCAACATCGTCCGCGAACAGTTCCAGTTCCGCCAAATTGTGCGAAGTCACCACTGCCGCCGCACCAAAATGTGCGGTATAAAACCGCAATAAGCTCCGCACTGCCGCACGGCTTGTCATATCCAGCCCGTCAAACGCCTCGTCCAGCAACAGCAACCGCGCATTAGAAGAAAACGCCGCAATCAGTCCTGCTTGGCGCTGCATACCTTTAGAAAAGCTTTGGATTTTTTGCTTTTGCGGTAATTGGAAAAAATCCAGCAGCCCGTAATAGGTTTTGTCGTTCCATGTGGGGTAAAAGCCACGAAAAAACCAGCGCATATCGGGCAATGTCCACTGTGGAAAATACGCAACTTCCTCAGTCATTAAAAAAATCTCCTGCTTTTT
>DBRO01000057.1:7526-12005 GCA_002306005.1 Ruminococcus sp. UBA1366
TCCAAAATCCGCGTTGTCCCAAAGCTTTTTGAAAGTTCTCGCACATGCAGCATTCCCAAAACCGCCTTTCGCAAAATTTTATCTGCGGCGTTTTCTCATAACCACAAAAATTACAATAATCACCGCCGCCGCGGGAATCAGCAAAAGCCAGTACCATGCCTTGCCGGAATCGTTCTGCGTGGTTTTGGTCTGCGTGGTTTGCGATATTTTTTCCGGAGAAAGCACATAGTTTTCCAGCTGATTCAGGCTCATTTGCGCATACCCGCCGGAAAGGTTCACCGTATCCGTAACCTGCTCCAGCCCGCCGGCGCTCGTCACCTGATAGAGATACAAGCTTTGTGCATCCGGCAGCAAATCCGCAATTTTTATGTAGGTATCCGAAGTCCCGGGCAGGTCGGCATCCTGTGCAAATTGCAAAAACACACTGCCTTCCGGTGCTTGAGCGCCCCATTCCGGCACATCAGAAGAGATTGTCATTTCATAATTAATATCCGAGGCTGTATCAATCTCCGCCCCTGAAAATTCATAGGAATACAGTACGGTGCCGGTGCTATCCATTTTCCGGAAAACTGCATATTCATCCGTTCCTGCAATGGCGGCAAGTGCGTCCGCGCCCTGCGCCGTGCCCGTGATTTCATAGAAATACACCATGCCCTTTTCGCTTTTTATAGAATTTGCGCCCTGTGTTGTTCCGGAACTCGCAGTAGTTTCGGACTGATCTGCGGTTTGCTCCATATCGGTGGTTGTCTGTGCTAACGCGGTTGTTTCCGGGCTGCTGGTGCTGTTCGTTGAGCTTTCCGTAGTAGAAGTCCCGGAAGAACCCACCGTTTGTTGGCTCGCATCTTCTTTTTGCGTAATCTGCTTGGTTGCATTCTGACTTGCAGAAACCGTTTTCAATGTTTCATTTTCCGTTGTTTTAACCGTCTTTTTGTCCGTTGCTTTTACCGTTGTTTTTGGCGCGGTGGTTACCGCGGAAATCTTCATAGAAGACTGCGATGTTTTCTTTGTCTGCGTTGTGTTTTTTTTGGACGTTGCCGTGGTGGTCGTTGCCGGTTTCTTTTCCACCGTGACAAGAATTTTATCCGAAGTGGAGGTATATTGCCGCAGCGAGGCTTTCAGTGTAATCACAGCCGTGCCCACACCTGCCGCGTGGATGGTAACCGCCGAGTTTTTGTATTCGCCGTAAGCCACAGAAGTGTTGGAAGAAACGACTTCCACATCCGTGTAGTAAGTAGTCTCGTCCAAACCCGCACACATACATTCTCCGTCTTCGTTCAGGCAGCCTTCGCCGCAGGTTTGAGGACATTCCGCCATACCGCAGCCGGGCAGCTGGGTATCCTGCGCGGGCGAAAGGCTGAGGCTTACCACCATGCTTTCGCCCTCTTTTATCGTGACAGAATCTGAGGCCGCGGTCACTTTAACATACCCGCGGTCGAAATACGCCCCCGCCTGTATCGGCACCAGCAAGCCGGAAAGCAAAATTCCTGCCGATACCGCACCCAATATCTTTTGAAGTTTCAAACCGATCCCCCCTGTTTTGTTAAGTTTCGTCCGTAAGCGTCGTGCCGTTTAGTTTTACATAACCGACGATGGATAGACCCAGCGGTGCTGTGGAAGCCGAATCCAGCCGCGTAACGGTAATTTTGCTGCCCTCCGGCACAAAGCTGTACCGGTCGCCAAAATATGCGGTAAGCGTTTCAGCAAAAAGCTTCGCGGTAGATTCGGTGTCCTCATATAAAAAATCATGCCCATGAACGGCAATCGCGTCCTCTCGGACTTCACCGTCATTGGCATTCTTTATTTCCGGAACAGCGCCGTCATCGGTAAACCGCACCCACGCAATGCTCCTGATATTCCATTTTGTCAGCACCTCCACCGTGGCAGAACCGTCCTCGGCATAGCTGACTCCCATCGTTACCCCCGATGGCACTTGTGCTTCCGTGGTAAAATCCCGCACCGCGTATTTTCCATCGCCATCCGTTATTTGGGAAATTACATCGCTGTCCGGTGCGCGGGAAATTTCCAAATTTCCGGCTGTCACCGACTGCGTGCGTATTTTTATCGTTACTTCCCGATCATTGCTTTCTAGAAATGTCAAGTCATCCTTGGCAACCCGGTTCCCTGCAATTGTAATCCGCAAGCTGTCATCCACTTCATCGGCAACTGCAATATTTCGGTCAAATTCCAGCTTCACATTCACGAATTGCCCCTCTTCCGTGCCGTCATTTTCGCTGGATATCTGCACATCCGTTACTTTCGGGGAATTTTTATCATTCACTTTTGGCGCGCACCCGGTAAGAAACAAAAAGAACCCCGATAAAATGAAGCAGCTGATTACTGTTTTGTTCCAATTTGTCATTGTTTCGGAACACCTCCCCGACAAAGTAAAACGACTATGTTCTATTTTACCGTTTTGTTTATTTTATAATGATACGCTCTTTGCGCTGCTTTCACAATACACGTAGCGATACAAAACATTCTAAAGGCAGCCTCGAATCTTGTTGATATGTAACAACCTGCGAATTTTTCCTTGTATAAAACGTTACATAACAAAGCAAAACCGTACAATGAATCTGTACGGTTTTTGATAATTTTTTATTGCAAAAGAATCTGGAACGCCGTGGGCAAGGTTAGGTTTTGCTGTAAATCCTGCTCGTCCGCCCAGAAAAACGCGCTGGATTCCTCTGCGCATTCGCACACAAAGCTTTGCATTTCCCACTCAATGTGGGTAAAAATATGCTTACCGGTGCGCCCTGCTTTTATGGAAATACAACGCAGTCCCTGTACGATCAGCCAATCCCGTGCCTGCGCCGGCGAAAGAAATTCCGCTGTATTTGGCAGTTCCCACAAACCGCCCAGTAAACCGCTCTCTGCACGGCGGCAAAGTGCTAATTTCCCCCGGCAGTACAACAGGAATACCGTTTTTTGTTCTTTCCTGCGCGGCTTTTTGGGCAGCTTTACTGGAATTTCTGTTGTCTTTTCGATGTGGTACGCCTCGCACAAATGCCGCACAGGACATTCCCCGCAACGCGGTGCGCCGTTTGGTACACACACCATCGCGCCAAGTTCCATTAAGCTCTGCGTAACCGCATCGGCACGATTTTCCGGATAAATCTCCGCAAGCAGGCAGGTAAAGTGTTTTTTCGCCGCCTGCGTCTGTACCGGCTCGGTAAAACCCGTCAGCCGCGCCATCACGCGCAAAACATTGCCGTCCACGGCAGGGGTTTTTAATCCAAAACAAATGGAACCGATTGCACCGGCGGTATAGTCCCCCACCCCGGGTAAAGCTTGGATTTCCTCCGGCGTTTGCGGAAACACACCGCCGTGCTGCTCAACAATGACCTGTGCGGCACGGTGCAAATTCCGCGCACGGCTGTAATAACCCAGTCCCTCCCAAAGCTTGAGCACCTGATCCAATGGCGCGGCAGCAAGGCTTTGTACCTCCGGGAGTGCCCTCATAAAACGGTCAAAATAGGGCTTTACCGTTTCCACGCGCGTTTGTTGGAGCATAATTTCAGAAACCCACACCCGATACGGATCGCTATTTTCCCGCCATGGCAAAATTCGCGCATTGGCATCAAACCACGCCAGCAGCGCCGGAACCATTTCGGCCAAGTCTATATTTTTTAGCATAATAGATTCTCCGATGTGATACTTTCAGCAAACTGATCTTCCGATACAGGAGGTAAAAACCACGATCCAAATTAGTTCTATTCTAGAATATGGAAGTCACACAGTTCAACAGTTGTTCAAAGATCCAGTCTCTGATTGCTTTTCCTTGATTCATTAACTCCCTTTCGTTACCCCAAAAGTCTTGGACAACATGATCTCACAAAAGGAAGCCCCCAACCTCTTCGGTGGGGGAAGATTTCACTTCATTATAGAGCTTCCTGTACCGATTGTCAAGCAACATGCAGCAACGCAGTTCATCCCACGCCTGGAGAGATGGAGGATGAAGGACACAAAGAGATCAATCACAGAAACTGTCAAGCGCCCTTGTACGGCTTTTAGATTAAATAAACATTGGGGATCAATCATTCGGATTTCAGCGCAAACTTTCACTCCACAACAATGCTCTGTGTAAATGATCCCAACCCCGCGTGCAATTGAAAATAACAACGAAGATATTTCCCTAACCCATAGGATTTTCTCAGTTCGGCAGGGAATCCCCTTGCAAGGCAGAGCATCTGCCGATATTCCTCCTGCGTGGGTGCAATGCCGCCGTAACGGGCACGCAAATACACCTCCGTAAAGAAATCCAACCCGCTGATTTTTAGCTTTCCACTAGTTTTCTGTGCGTACTCCGTCCAAGTTTCAGACGGTTTCCGACGAAAGCCCAGCATACGCATTCGTCGTACATATTGCCGGAAAAACCGTTGAACCTGCTCAACCGGTTCCAAAGCCAGCGTTCGCCGGAACCGAACACGACGCACCACTTCTCGCAACACGACTGCCAGTAAAAGCGTTCCTGCAATGGCA
>DBRO01000057.1:12048-14185 GCA_002306005.1 Ruminococcus sp. UBA1366
CATCCTGTGATTCAGGCGCGGTCGTTTCCGGTGCGAGAGTTGTTTGCGCTTGTGAAATTTCTCGCGGTATCAACCGAATATTCTCATTTTCCTGTGGGGCAGCCAGATCCTCATCATATAGATGGATCTCATTTGCCACACCGGCCTTTTTTAGAATTTCCATAGATTGCAGCTCCGTTGTGATTTTTTCAGAACGATCCGCAGGATTGAGCGGCGCAACGATTCCTTGATACACCCCGACCGCAATTCCCAACGCGCAAACACAAAGTAAAACTGCCTGTGGAATATACCGGTATTCCAACTTCACTGCTTCCGTGCGGTTCTCCACCACGGCTTGCAGGCTGTCCCAGCGCCGCAAAAAGAACAATCCGCCCGACTTTGCCACTTACCAAAAACAAAAAAATCTAAAAGAATCCCGAAAATAAAGAAAAAAAGGCTTAACTTTTTGCGCGATTTGTGATGATATTAGTTATGTACATAAGTGCATTTAGGAGGGCTTTATATGCGGTTAGATATTTTTGATAATAATCAAACGCGGTATATCCGTATGGTGGAAAGTATCCGAGTTACCAACGAAAAAGGAGAGCGGGTTAACCGAAAGAAAACCACTCCAATGAATCAGCCCATTGACGGGCTCTTTGTCATAAATAACTAAATTAAATATATTATGCATAAAAAATTGGAGAATAAGCCCATTGACTTATTCCTTTTATGAGGATATAATATTTGTAGGTTCTCCAATTTGTTTCTAAATTTTATTTAGAGTTTCGATAAAAAAATAATGGTGTTATCATATCAAAATCATATGTTGATAGTTGCGTTTACATAACAGAGCTTTCATAATTGAGGTGAAATAATATGAAAACAAAAATTTTAATTGGCTTTTCTATAATGATGACTGTATCACTATTTGTTGGATGTGGTAAAATTTCTGATGAAACACAATCAAGTTTTGCTTCAACCAACAGTACTTCAGCAGTTGATACTGCAGCAGCTAAGGTAACTTCTGACATTTCATCGTCCATTAAAGAAAATAAATCAGTAACAAGTTTAACTTTTATTAAATATCCATCTCCTCCTAAATCTAAAACGACAACGGAAGCATCAACAATAAAAGAAATTATCAAATATATAGATGGCGGTAAAAGCATTCCAATAAAAAATGATGGAACAAAGGGATGGAATATATTAATAAACTTAAGTGATGGTACTCAAATTAGTGTTTTAGGTAATACACTTAAAGTTAATGATTCATTTTATAAGGTGTCTGATGAATATACTGATGGATTACTCAAAATTTACAACAATATGAATGTAGAAGAAAAATCATACCCAACAAAATAAATATTATTAAAACTTGCCCATTGCAAACTGAGAACTGCAACAGATTGTGCAGACAGTACAAAAAGAACCCCGATAGTGGAATATGCAGTTTGAGAGCGAGTAAAGCATAACGACTTACTCGCTCTATGTGTTATTCATTGTGAATATGCTGGGTTATGACGCCGTTTTGCCCTGCTTGAAAACCGATGAAGTTTGGAAATAGATTTTAGCTGATCAACGTATTTACACAGTTTTTCACAAAACCGTACATGGTAGCAGTCGATTGCTCATAAATGGCTCGGCGGCAGCGTCAACAGCAACAAAATCGCCATGCTGGAGGATGAGCATCTTCCACAATATTATGTCCGTGACGCGGTGGACACTATGACGGTTTACAGCAAAAAGAAAATCGTGCTCAAACTGAATGATGGAACAGAAATTGAATGGCATATATAAACAGACCGCAGACGAAAAACGAGGTACAGCGTTTTCGTCTGCGTTTTTATGAACGGAAAAGCACAAAATACTCTGCGAAGAAAACACTGGATTAGCTACCTTACATTATAAAGAATCAAGACTAGTACATTGTTAAATCTATTACTTTAATAAATTTCGATAGTATGATATACTTTAATAGGGGTGTATCATATGCCAAAAATAAAATATCAAGTTGGACTTGTCAAGAAATGTGCAGTCGAAAGTAGACCCAAAAACCAATATTACTTTGAGATTGCGCGCTTGCCCCGTTTTTTCGGAGTGGAGCGTAGCGAAACGAAGCGAAACGAAGGGAAAACGGGGCAAGCCGGTTTCGCGG
>DBRO01000057.1:14267-15129 GCA_002306005.1 Ruminococcus sp. UBA1366
CTCAATATTTCTACCTCTCTTTCAAATTAAGTTTGTATATCGCTTGACAAAGCGCATATAATAATGATATAATATGTATAGAATAATTCTGAACAATACAAAAAAGGAGCTGGTACTATGCTTATAAAACCATCAACCTGCCTTAGAAATGAATACAATGACATCTCCGCACTCTGCAAAAAGGATAACCAGCCGATTTTTCTTACGAAGAACGGTGAGGGTGATCTTGTTGTTATGAGTATGAATGCATATTCCTATCGTGAAGAAATGCTTGATTTGCGTGAAAAACTGCTTGAAGCCGAAGCACAGCGACTTAGCGGTGCGGCTCTGTATTCCATTGATGATGTAAATAACAGATTGGTAGAAATTATTGATGGAATTGAATGAAAACTACTCCGTTAAATTTCTCCCTGCTGCTTTGAATGATATGAGCGAAATTATATCATCCTTTGCTATGCTTGGCAGCAAGCAGGGCGCACAGCGTATACGCAGTAAAATGATTAAGGCTTCCGAACAAATTGGGGCGCACCCGTATTCAGGTGTAACAGTACCTTATGACAAGCTTGCTAAAGTAGGCTACCGTATGATTGTTGTCGAAAGCTACCTTATGTTTTACAGAGTTTTCGACGAAACAAAGCAGGTCATTTTTTACCGTGTTGTAAATGGGAAAAGAAATTATCCTATGCTTTTTACTCGGCTTCATGATGATTTCAACCCGACTTTGCCACTTACCAAAAACAAAAAAATCTAAAAAAATCCCGAAAATAAAGGAAAAAGGCTTGACTTTTTGCGCGATTTGTGATAATATTAGTTAAGTACATAAGTGCATTTAGGAGGGCTTTATATGCGGTTAGAGATTTTT
>DBRO01000030.1:0-4203 GCA_002306005.1 Ruminococcus sp. UBA1366
ATTGCAAGAATCTTCATGACCGTTCTCCCTCTTTGTTCTTTTCCATATATTTTGTCATCAAGAATGCATCCTCCGGCGGCTCGGTATAAAATTCCCGCCGGATGCCCACCTGCGTGTAGCCGCTCTTTCGGTACAGTCCCTGCGCAGGCATATTTCCCGCACGCACTTCCAGCGTGATAAACGTCACAAATTCCGGCAGTGCGCGTTCAAATTCGCCCAACAGTGCAAAGCCAATTCCGCGCCCGCGCCAAGCCATTGTAACGGCAATATTATTAATATACACCTCGTCCAGCACAATCCGCGCATTGATAAACGCACAAATCCTGCCGCCCGATTCCGCCACAAACGTGACCGCCTGCGGGTTTTTCATCTCATCCGCAAATGCCTGTATGCTCCACGGATTGGTAAAACATTCTGCTTCAATCGCCTGTACCGCGGCAATATCTCCCGCCCGCATCTGCCGAAATACTATCGTTTCCGCCTGTTCCATCCGCCATCCCCGTTTCTCATTCGCCGGTGCGCTTTTGGTACTGCGTGTAAAGTTCGCCTTTAGAAAATCCCGTACCCTTTGCAACCTGCCGGCATGCATCCGCCGCGCGCATTCCCTGCGCCACCAGCCGTAAAACTTCCTCCCCCGCCTGTTCGCAGGTGAATTCCGGCACTTCCTGCTTTGCGCCCTCAATAATCAGCACAAACTCCCCACGCGGGTTGTTTTCACGGTAAAATTCCACCGCGCCGGCAATCGTTGTGCGGAAAACCTCCTCATGGAGCTTGGTGAGTTCGCGACAAAGCGCAATTTTCCGGTCGCCGAACGCTTCCAGCATATCCGCAAGCGTTGCGCGAAGCTTGTGCGGTGCTTCATAAAAAATCAGCGTGTACGGCAATTTTGCCGCCTCCGCCAAATGTGAAAACCGCGCCTTTTTGCTGACGGAAAGAAATCCCTCAAACGAAAACCGTGCCGTGGAAAGCCCGCTGATTGCCAGTGCAGAAATCGCCGCACTTGGTCCCGGCACTGCGCAAACTACCACGCCGTGTTCGGCACAAAGCCGCACAAGCCCCTCTCCGGGATCAGAAATGCAAGGCATTCCCGCATCCGTGACAATCGCGCCGCTTTCGCCCGCCAACAGCCGCCCCAAAATCACCTCGCCGCTCTCCCGTGCGTTATGCTCGTGATAGCTCACCAAAGGCCGCTTGATTTCAAAATAGTGCAGTAGCTTTGCCGTTACGCGCGTGTCCTCCGCGCAAATAAAATCCACACTTTGCAGTGTTTCCACCGCACGGTACGTCATGTCGCCCAAATTCCCGATGGGTGTTCCCACCACAAAAAGCGTACCCGCCATGCTGTTCACTCCCGTCCGCGCCGGTTTGCAGCGCAAAGAATTTCCTCCGCCATCTGCCGCAGTTCATCCAAGCTGTTTAGGGTTGCCGCACGGTTGCGAAACGCCGCCGCGCCCGGCATGCCCTTGATATACCACATCGCGTGCTTGCGCGCCTCCCGTATCCCCTTGCTTTCGCCGTTGTAAAGGCAAATTCGCTCCGCGTGCCGAAGCATCCCCGCAAGGCGTTCCTTGTAATCCGGCTCGGGCAAAATTCTGCCGCTTTGCAAAAATTCCCGTACCTGCGAAAACACCCAAGGCCTGCCGTAACTGCCACGCCCAATCATCACTAAATCACAGCCGGTCTGTGCATACATCGCCGCACAATCTTGTGCCGTTCCCACATCGCCATTGCCAATTACCGGAATCCGCACCGCCTGTTTTACCGCACGAATGATTTCCCAATCCGCCCTGCCGGAATACATCTGCGTTTTCGTCCTGCCATGCACGGCAACAGCGGAAACGCCGCATTGTTCCAGCATTTTGGCGAATTCCACCGCGTTTTTCTGCTGTTCATCCCAGCCGGCACGGATTTTTACCGTCACCGGACAAGCAGCATGAAGCACCGCCGCCCGCGCAATTTTTTCGGCAAGCGCCGGATTTTTCATGAGCGCACTGCCGCTGCCCTGTCCGGTAATTTTCGGGACAGGACACCCCATATTCAAATCAATCGCATCCGGCTGAAACTCCCCCAGCATCGCCGCCGCACGCCCCACACAGTCAGGGTCTTCCCCAAACAACTGCAATGCCATGGGGCGTTCTTCCGCGGCAATTTCGCAAAGCACCCGCGTTTTTTTATCGCCATAAGTCAGCCCCTTTGCGGAAATCATCTCGCTCACCAGATAAGCCGCGCCGGATTCCTTGCAGATTTCCCGATACGCACGGTCGGCAACAGAAGCCATTGGCGCAAGGCAGGCTGTTTTTTCAATTGCAATCGTTCCGATTTTTACCGTCTGAATCGCCGTTCGCCCTTTCTTGTTTTTTATCATCATCGGTATGCTTTCCTCATGGAAAACAGCACCCCGTATTTGCTAAATCGCCGGCATAACCCTGCCGCCGGAAACCGGAATATACGCGCCCGTGGTAAACCCAGCCAAATCAGATGCCAAAAAGCAAACCATATTTGCCACGTCCGTATCCATCCCGCGACGGCGCAGCGGTACGCTGTTCACATAATCGGGGTAGTCGCCCACGCCTTCCGCGCGTTCCCGTTCGCTCACCGTCCAGCCCGGTGCAACTTGATTGACCGTAATCCCGTCCGGTCCAACTTCCTTTGCAAAACTGCGCACCAGTCCGTCTAAGCCCCGTTTTGCCAAGGAATACGCCGCCGCGTTCGGTTCGCACATTGCGGCACATTCGGTGTTCATAACCACAATCCTGCCATAACCGCGCGCACGCATTGCCGGCACAAATGCCTTGAACATCCACACGTTGTGCATCACACAGCTTTCAAACTGGCTGTAAAAATCCTGCTCCGGCTGTTCCAGCACGCTTTTCCACGGGAACTGTATCACAGCGTTATTGATTAATATTTCCGGCTTGCCGAATTCCCCGTACACACGGTCGCGCATGGCAAGCACGCTCGTTTCTTTTGTAATATCCGCACAAAATGTGCCGGACTGCCGCCCCATCGCGCGAACTTCCTCCGCAACGCGCTCAGCTTTCTCTTGATTCCCGAAATAATGCACGGCAACGTCCGCGCCGCATTCGGCAAGCGCACGAACAATGCACCGTCCCAGCTCGCCCGAGCCGCCCGTTACCAGTGCCTTTTTACCCGCTAAATCAATTTTCACCGCACATTTCCCCTTTCACTTACTTTCCATGATACCACAAAAGCCGCCTTTCGTAAAGCGCTTTTTGTAAACAAAAACGCCCGGATTGCTCCGGACGTTGTTGCGAATTAAACAGCCCGCATAAAGCCCAAACTGCCGTTAGAAAGCCCTCTCCCCTTTTGTTATTTCCCACTGTTTTCCAGAGAAGCGCGGATAAAGTCTTTGAACAACCGCTGTGCGCGGTTCGGACGGGATTTAAATTCCGGATGGAACTGTACCCCCACAAACCACGGGTGAACCTCTCGCTGTAATTCCACAATTTCCACCAGCTTGTTATCGGGCGAAACCCCCGCAATCACAAGCCCCTTTGCCGCAAATTCATTCCGGAATGCATTATTAAACTCAAACCGATGGCGATGGCGCTCGTAAATCAAATCCTCGTTGTAAACCTCGCGGGAATGGGTTCCCTCCACAAGCTTGCACGGATACAAACCAAGCCGCATCGTACCGCCCTTTTCGGTTACATCCCGCTGGTCGTCCATAATATCAATCACAGGATAAGGCGTTTCGCCAAACTCGGATGAATTCGCGCCCTTTAAGCCCGCCACGTTCCGCGCAAATTCAATCACACTCATCTGCATTCCAAGGCAAATGCCGAACATCGGAATTTTCTGTTCCCGCGCATAGCGAATAGACTCAATCATGCCCTCAATGCCGCGGTCGCCAAATCCGCCCGGCACAATGATGCCATCACAGCCGGCAAGCATTTCGGCAACGTTGTCCGCGCAGATTTCCTCGGATTGTATCCACTGAATTTCCACATTGGAATCATTCTCAAAGCCCGCGTGCCGCAGCGCCTCGGCAACAGAAAGATACGCATCACCCAGTTCCACGTATTTTCCCACCAAACCGATCGTCACACAGCGCGTCGCGCTTTTTTGCGTGCGAACCATCTCCGTCCATTCAGTTAAATCCGGCTTGCGGTTTTCCAGCTTTAAATGCTCGCAAACCACATTGGCAAGTCCGGCTTCCTCCAGCCACAGCGGAACCTCATA
>DBRO01000030.1:4208-14068 GCA_002306005.1 Ruminococcus sp. UBA1366
GGAATTTCCAGCTCGGAACGCAACACCAGCACATTCGGCTGAATCCCCAATGAAAGCAGTTCTTTTACGGAATGCTGCGTCGGCTTGGATTTCAGTTCGTTCGAACCATGAATATACGGTACCAGCGTAACATGAATAAACAGCGCGTTCTCCCTGCCAACTTCAATTGCCGCCTGCCGAATGGCTTCCAGAAAAGGTGTGGATTCAATATCGCCCACCGTGCCGCCAACCTCAGTAATCACCACATCGGTGTTGCCATCCTTGCCCACACGATACACGCGTTCTTTAATTTCATTCGTAATGTGCGGAATCACCTGCACCGTACCGCCCAGATAATCCCCCCTGCGCTCTTTGTTCAGCACCGTCCAGTAAATCTTGCCCGTTGTTACATTGGAATTCACCGACAGATTCTCATCAATAAAGCGCTCGTAGTGTCCCAAGTCCAAATCCGTTTCCGCACCGTCATCCGTAACAAAAACCTCTCCATGCTGATAGGGCGACATCGTACCCGGGTCCACATTGATATATGGGTCAAATTTCTGAATGGTCACACGGTATCCACGCGCTTTCAGCAGCCTGCCCAGCGAAGCGGCTGTGATGCCCTTTCCCAGTCCGGAAACGACACCTCCTGTTACGAAAATGTACTTGATTGGCATACGATTACTCCCTTTCCCCGAAAACAAAGTGCTTTCCGGCTTCCATTTTCATTACACGGCAAAAATCGCCCCGCAATGAAACATTATTGTTTATATCATACTATTTTTCGACGAAAAAGGCAAGTGCTTTCCGAAGATTTCTGGGGATTCTTTACCGGCTCAGCGCCGGGAAAATCCGCCTTGATACTTTTCTGTAACCATTGCAAAGAAAGCGCAAAGACGATTATTACAAAAACTTTGTAGCATCCGTTATTTTATCGCCATTTTAGGCTTGATTTTTCGGCATATTCAATAAATTTGCATATAAAATCTGCAAGAAGAAGTTCTGATTTTGTATCTATTTTGATAGAAATCCCCGCATTTATTACATTTTGATTACTAAAAAGCTTGACAACTGTAATCCTTTCGTATATAATACAAACAGATCCGAAAAAACTCTTTGCAAAACTCACGGAGAGGAGCATTCATATGCCTTTCATTGAAAAAATAAAAGCCCTGCCCGCGCTTGTAAAAGGAAAGGGAAACGCACTGGGTATCCGCATAAAAGCCCACCGCAAACCAATCGGCATGGGCGCGCTTGGCATCCTGGCAATTTCTCTTTCTGCCTTGGGAATGCTGCATTTTGGCGCGGAAAGCGAACCCGTTAAAACCACATCCGCAAATGTCTATGCCATGCAGGAATCTGCCGATCAGACCCCATCGGACACGGCAACCGTAACGGCAAAAATCAGCGGATTTTCCGCTTCCATGCAGATCAACAGCGCTGAAAGCCAATCCGCTGTCACAACAGCGCCGACAACCACGAGAGAACCGGCACAAACAACGACCAAAACAACGACTAAAACAACTTCTGCAAGCACAAAAAAAACAACCGCGGAAACCAAAGCCACTGAAAAAAAGAAATCTTACGATTCTAAAGAAGAAGCCCGGCTGGAATCCGTAACCGTAAAACCCGATCGGTTTTTGGATGGAGAAGAAGAAGAAATTCTGACAAAGTATCTGGATAAAATTATTACGGATGATATGAGCAATTATGAAAAAGCGCTTGCTTGCTATGATTATCTGATTGAAAATACTTATTATGATTACGGCGGCTGGAGCGCNNGTGTATATGGCAATGATGCGCTATATCGGATTTGATGCAACAACAGTATCCGGACTCACCTCCATGTCGGGCGGCGGCTATGGCGAACACACTTGGGTGGAAGTCACGCTGGACGGCACGGTATATGTGTTCGACCCGCAGGTGGATGACAATATGTCCGGCTCCTCCATCAGCCATGCACGATTCTGCAAAAACTACGACGAGGTTTCAGAAAATTACATCAAGGAATAATTCCGGTATCTCCGGTAAGCACTGTTTCCTGCGAAGGCAAATGCTTTCGCAGGTTTTTCGTATGGCGGAATCAAAACGCCCAAAAGGTACGAAAACGTTTATCATATCATACAAAGAAACCGCTGCGCTTTTGTACAAACAAACATTTTTCATTAAATCTGCTTAAAAGTCTTGAAATTGCGTGAAAAAAACTATATCATAGAATAAGATATTAATTAAAGAAGGAATTATACCGGCATGAAAAAAAGTGTAACTATGAGTGATATCGCAAAACGGCTAAAAATCAGCAACGTAACCGTTTCGAATGCGCTTTCCGATAAGGATGGCGTTAGTGAGGAACTGCGCGAAAAGATCAAACAAACCGCTGCTGAAATCGGTTACAAATTCACCCCCGGCAGAAAAGGCGATAAGCAGTTGAAATCGGAAAACATCGGTGTCATCATCCCGGAACGCTATATCGGGCCGTATGGATCGTTTTACTGGGCACTGTATAATTCCATCATTCAAGAACTGATGAAACTGCATTGCTATTGCATGCTTGAAATCATAAAATATGATTCGGAAAAAGAACTGAAAACGCCCAACATGATTACAGAGGGCAAAATCTCCGGCTTGATTATTATCGGGCAGGTTTCCAGCGAATATGCCGCGTTTATCAGCAAGAACTTTTCGCCCTATATTTTTGTGGATTTCTATGACAAATATATCGATGCGGACTGCATTGTGACCGACAGCTATTACGGAATGTATCGATTGACGGATTATCTCATTAGCATGGGCCACCGCGAAATCGGCTTTATCGGCTCCGTACACGCTACGCAAAGCATCCAGGATCGCTATATGGGCTATGTGAAGGCAATGAACGAGAATGCTCTGGAAGTCTGTGCGGAATGGACCTTGCCGGATCGGGACGAAAGCGGCGTGTATATCACCATTCCACTGCCGGAAAAGATGCCGACCGCCTTTGTCTGCAACTGCGATGAGGTTGCATATATCTTTATGCGCCAGTTGAAGGAAGCCGGTTACCAGATCCCGGAGGATATTTCCCTTGTGGGCTACGATAACTATGTTGCGCACAGTATGGAAACACCGTCCATTACCACGTTTGAAATCAGCATCGTCGACATGGCAACAACCGCTGCGCAAACCATCGTGGATAAAATCCGTTCTAAGGACAGCAGTCCGGTGCGAAAAATGCTCATCGGCAAGTTAATTCTCAAAGAATCCGTAAAGAAACTTGCGGACTAAATCCAACAAAAAAACACGCCCCTTTTGCTGCGTTCCGGTATCGTTTGATACAAACGGAATCCAAACAAAGAGGGCGTTTTTTTGCCGTAACGGCATTTGTGCTACTCTGCTTCTTTTTTAATTCCAAAAATCAGCCGGAAAAACCCGGAGAGCAGTTTTGGACTTTTCACAACAATCACTTTCATGGCAAACCGTCCTTTCGCAAATCACGCAAGCCGCAACGCTCTGCGGCTCTTTGTATTATGGTATGCCCTGTTAAAAAAACTGTTCCTCATTATTTGCTTGAATGACAAGCATTTTTCCGGAAAGAAACGAAATTCCGGCATAATCTGCGGTAATTTCATTGGAAATACCAATGGGAAATCCATCCGTAATCCGGGCATTTTTCAGCGGATATTTCACCCCGCGCAAAGTCACGCCCTCCAACGCACCGCCATAAGCAAATACAGAAAGCGTAAAACCCGCCCGTCGCGGAAATTGATATTCTCCCGCGCATAACAGCCGCACTTCGCAATCCTGCGTAAAAATCCTGCCCGCAGCGCCGTGTTCCAGTAAATACGCAAGCGTCTGGATATTCGCCATCGTATGGTCCAGCCTGCCGCCCAGCCCGCCTAGAATCGTAATATCCGTAAATCCACGCGCCAACGCCAACCGAACTGCCAGCATGGTGTCCGTGTCATCCTTTTCAGCAGGCGTGCGGATTGCCTCTCCTCTGTAATCCTCCGGAAACGCACTGGAATCAAAATCGCCTACCAGCAAATCCACCGCAATTCCCAGCCGCTTTGCCGTCGTGTATCCCGAATCTGCGGCAATCACAAACGGTTTTTGCCGGCACAGCACGGACAAATCCGGCTCACCCGCCTCGCCGCCGGCGACAATCAAACAGCTTAACTTTTGTGTTCCCATTCCCGGTACTGCCGTGCCTCCTCATACATTTTTGCATAGCTTTCGTGCCGCGACTGCGACACTTCCCCATTTTGAACTGCTTCCAGCACCGCACAGCCCTTCTCCACGGTGTGCGAGCATCCCCGGAACCGGCAATTCCCCATAAACGGCGTAAATTCTCGAAAACAATCCGCTAAATCTTCTTTGCGAATATACTCATACCGATCGGTTTCCAACGTGGAAAACCCCGGTGTATCAGCAAGATACCCGCCCCCGTCCAGCGGATACAGCTCCACATGGCGAGTCGTGTGCTTGCCCCTGCCCAGCTTCCGGCTAATTTCTCCCGTAGCAAGCCCCAAATCCGGCAGCATCCAATTCAGAAGCGAACTTTTCCCCACGCCGGTGTTGCCCGTAAAAGCAGCAAACTTTCCTTGCAGGAATTCCTTGATTGGCGGCACACCTACCCCGGTGGAATTATCCGCCTCAAACACCGGAAACCCCGCACGACGATACAGTGCAGCATAGCTTTGCGAATCTGCCAAATCCGTTTTTGTGAACACGATTACCGGAGCAATCTGTTTGTATTCGGCAATGGCAAGAAACTTGTCCAACAAAAGCAGATTTGGCGCCGGTTCCGTCACAGAATTGACAAACACCAGACAATCCAAATTGGCAAGCGGCGGACGTACCAGTTCATTTTTGCGCGTTAAAACTTCCACAATCAGCGCATCCTCCGGCAAAATCTCTACGCGGTCACCGCAAACCGGCGTAATGCCCTTCTTCCGGAACACGCCCCGCGCTTTACATAGATATACGCCAACGGAGGTTTCTACAGTGTAGAATCCTCCGGTTGCTTTTGTAATCATGCCGTACAGTTTCTGCGTATCGGCATCCATATCTATTCTGCTTCCTCGTTGTCGGTTTCCGCATTTGCCGGCTCATGATCCGATGCCGTTGGCGTCGGTGTTGTTGTCGTTGGCGCCGGTGTTGTTGTCGTTGTTGTCGTTGTTGTCGTTGCTGGCGGTGCCGTTGTTGTCGTCGTAGTTTCCTCCACATCGTTAATGCTCAGGAACGCATCCTCGTCCAACAAGGTTTGGGTGGCTTTTTGGTTGGCATAATCCACCTTGTATTTTGCGTAAACAACCGTCTTGCCAGTCTTCGCGTTCTTCATCTTGACGGTAACTTCGCCGTCGCCCTCGCCCTCTACGGAAAACTCCAGTTTTCCGCCCGCGATCAACGCAGCCTCGTCCAATGTTTGCGAATCATACTTCGTGGCATATTTGTAAACAATCATCTCAAATGTGCCATCAACACCTTCTGGAATTGGCAGTTTGATCTTCACCGTCTGTGTGACTTCTTTTCCGGTAGAAACCTGAAGCTCCACTTCGTCACTGGTTTTCGCATACGTTTTTCCAGTCGGCGACTGCGTAATTACCTTGCCGGCGTTTTCCGTAATATTGACTTCGGTAATCTTTATGTTCTCAAATCCGGCGGCCTTCAGTGCATCAATTGCTTCCTGCTGTTCCATATCCACAACATTGGGTACGGGCTTGCTGCCATCGGAAGCCGGGCCCTTGCTGACATATACCGTCATCGAACTGCCCTTTGCTGCGTCCTCACCAGCCGCAGGATTGGTGCGAATGACCTTGCCCTCGTCCTCATCGCTGTACTCCTCGGCGGCAATCACCTTGCCAAAGCCGTACTGCTTGATGCGATTCACTAAATCATCATCATAAACCTCACCCACGACATCGGGTGCAGAGATCTGCTTTGCGCCCTTGCTGACCGTCAAATTAATGACTTTACCTTCCGCAACGCTTTTGCCTTCTTTTACGTCCTGCTCAAAAATAATGCCGCTGTCGTAATCGGAGTTATACTCTTCAGTTGCTTTTAAGTTAAACTTTTCACTGTACTGATCCACCGCGTCTTCGTAGGACATCCCCACAAAATTCGGAACATTTATATTTTTAGCGGTACTGTTATCATCTCCGGAACTTAAAATCGTAATCAGGATTACCACTGCGGCAATAATCACAATACCCACAGCAGAAGCCGCTAAGATCGGCACAACATAGGAACGTTTTTCTTCCACTTCCTCATCGTCGTAATACTCGTCATCATCCTCGTATTCCTCCGCATACGGCGTGTTTTCGGCAGGCGTAACCGGCTTAAAATACCGCGTGGAACCGGATTCATCCGCGCCGGCATAGACTTTTGTCATATAGCCGAACACCACAGTCGGGTTCATTTTAAATGTGTCAATATCCTTAATCATTTCCGCTGCGGACTGATAGCGCTTCGCCGGATTTTTCTCCATGGCGTGCACCACAATTTCCTCCAGCGCCGCCGGTATGGTGGAAACAATATCCCGTGGGTACGGAGCGGTTTCCTGCATATGCATCAGGGCAATCGCCACCGGATTATCCCCATCAAACGGCTTTGTTCCGGTGAGCATTTCATACAGCATCACACCCACGGAATAAATATCACTGCGCTCGTCGGTAATATCCCCCCGTGCCTGTTCGGGCGAAATATAATGTACGGAACCAATCGTCTTATCAGACAGTGTTTTGCCATCCACGCGGGAGAACCGCGCAATGCCAAAATCCATGACTTTCACCGTTCCGTCGGCAAAAATCATGATATTCTGCGGTTTAATATCCCTGTGTACAATGCCCCGATCATGGGCATGCTGCAACGCACGCAGCACCTGCGTAATAAAATGCAGCGCATCCTTCCAGCGCAGCGCGCCCTGCTGTTCCATGAATTCTTTCAGGGTGATTCCGTCAATATATTCCATCACGATATATTGAATTTCATCGGAAAAGCCCAGATCATAGATTTTCACAATATTCGGGTGGGAAAGCACCGCAATTGCTTTGCTTTCGTTCCGGAATCTTCTTAAGAACTCCTCGCTTCCGGAAAATTCATTCTTCAGAATTTTTACTGCAACGGTTCTGTTTTCCATCAGATCCACCGCTTTATAAACGTCCGCCATGCCGCCGATGCCAATCAGCTCGGTAATTTCATAGCGGCCGTCCAACTTCTTTCCGATATTGAGATCCATCTGTCTGCCTCCTATTTCTTCGTATCAAACCCGCAGCATTTTCCGCCGCTGGCTATTCTACTGAATCCTCCTGATAAATAAATGCTACCGTGATATTGTCACTGCTGCTGTTACGTTTTGCAAGTTCCACCAGAGCCTGCGCCGCGTCGCCGTTATTTTCACGGATGGTTTGTAAAATCTCCTCGTCCGTGCAGCAGCTTGTCAGTCCGTCGCTACAAAGCAAAACCACGGAATGCTCCGTAAGTTCTATTTCAAAATAATCCGCTTCCACTTCCGGCTCTACGCCGACGGCTTTGGTAATCACATTCCGCATACTGTGGCTGCGAACCGTGTCCTTATCAATCTGCCCTTGTTCCAGCAGCATTTCCACATAGGTGTGATCCACCGTAATCTGCGTGATTCCATCGTCGTCAATTCGATACGCCCGGCTGTCGCCCACGCTTGCCACAAAGGCAGTGTCCGCAGTTGCCAAAACCGCCACACAGGTGGTTCCCATGCCGGCTTTTTCGCTTTCCTCGGTGCTTTTGCGATATACCACGGCATTTGCCGCGCCAATACTGGTCAGCAGTAAATTCCGGATACTGTTAAAGCTCATGCCCGGTCGGTAATTTTCAGTCAGCCGTTCAAAAATGATCTCAATCGCAGTCTGGCTTGCCTCACTGCCGTGAGCAGCACCACCCATACCGTCGCAAACCACTGCCACGGCGGTGCTGTCTCCAAGCAAATCTGTCCGTACGCGGTCCTGATTTTCTTTTCTGACTAAGCCTTGATCCGTATGTGATGTGACGTACAAGCAGTTCACCGTCCTTTATGCGTTTTCCGACTTGGTTTTTGGTTCCGCCTCGTGCGAACGCCGAAGCTGTCCACAGGCGGCATCAATTCCGGCACCCAGCGTTCTTCTCACGGTCGCGTTCACGCCCGCTGCTGTTAAATAGCCGCAGAATCGCTCCGCGCTTTTTCTGCTGCCGCTGAATTTTCGCTCCTTGACCTTGTTCACCGGAATCAAATTTACATGACTGCCGGATTTCCCAATCAACGCCGCAAGCTGTCGTGCCGCTGCTTGGGAATCATTCACGCCTTCTATCACGGCGTACTCAAATGAAATCCGCCTGCCCGTCCTTTGGAAATAGTGTGTGCAGGAAGCCAGTAATGTTGCAAGGGGATATTTTAAATTCACCGGCATAATCGCACTGCGCGCCGCATCGTCCGCCGCGTGGAGGGAAACCGAAAGTGTGAGTCCCAATTTTTCCTCCGCAAGCTTGTCTATCATGGGAACAAGCCCGCAGGTGGAAAGCGAAACGTGCCGCAAACTCAGCCCGTACCCTTCCGGCGCAGAAATCAGCCTTAGAAATTTTAAAACGTTATCATAATTATCCAGCGGCTCGCCAATGCCCATCAGCACCACACTGGAAATTTTTCTGCCGGAATCGCGCTGCGCCTGATAGATTTGCAGCAGCATTTCCGAAGGTTCCAGATTGCGTTTATAGCCTGCAATCGTGGATGCACAGAACTGACAGCCCATTTTGCACCCCACCTGCGTGGAGATACAAATGCTCGTTCCGTGATGATAATCCATCAAAACGGTTTCCACATGGTCTGTATCAGATAACTCATACAGATATTTTACAGTATTATCAGTATAAGATTCAAGCTTTTTGATGATAAATAGTGATTTTATACAAAATAAATCGCTTAACCTTGTACGTAATTGTATAGAAAGATTTGTCATTCCCGCAAATGACTCTACTCTACGCTGGTGCAGCCACTCAAAAACTTGTTTTGCACGGAATTTTGGTTCACCGAGGGATGCCATCTCCTGTTCCAGTTCCGCCAGCGAAAGGCTTAAAATATCAATTTTTTCGCATTCCTGTTTTATTTCCACAAGCTACTCCCCGCGCCCAAACAGCGCCAGAAAAAATCCGTCTCCATTAAAAAGTTCCGGCGTGATGGTTGCCTGAAACCCGCCGATGATTTCCGCACCCGCAAGCGCTTTATATTTCGGCAGCTTTCCAGCATGAAAATCCGTGTGTTCTTTCAAAAATCGCTCGGCAACCTCGTTATTCTCCGCACGGGAGAGCGTGCAGGTCGAATACAGCAGCATTCCGCCGGGCTTCACATACCGCGCGGCATTGCAAAGAATCTCATACTGCACGTCCGGCAGCGCGGCATAGTCCGCCGGATTTCTATATTTGATTTCCGGTTTGCGACGAATCACGCCCAAACCCGAACACGGTACATCGCACAAAACGCGGTCCGCCAACCCCAGCTCGTCATGAAAACATTTCGCATCCGCCGCCGCGGCGCGAATGCAATCCAGCCCAAGCCGACTTGCGCCTTTTTTAATCAGGCGCACACGATTTTCGTGTAAATCAAACGCCAGCAGCCGTCCTTTGTTTTCCATCTGTTCGGCAATCGTAAAGCTCTTGCCGCCCGGTGCCGCACATAAGTCAAACACCGTTTCCTCCGGCTTCGCCCCCAGCACCGCACAGCAAAGCTGTGAGGACAAGTCCTGCACATGGAACAGCCCCTCGGCATACGCCGCGCACTGCTCCAACGCACCGGAATAACTAATTTGCAACGCATCGGGAAAGCCGGCAACTTTCTTACAGACAAAATCCTCGGCAACCAACCGCTCCGCCAAAGCCGACGCAGTGATTTTTGTGGTGTT
>DBRO01000030.1:14244-15670 GCA_002306005.1 Ruminococcus sp. UBA1366
TCGGAAAGCTTTGCGCCGCGCCGGTCGAGCAGGCTTTCGATTACCCTGTCCAAAGTCAGCCGGCGCTCCAGTACGCCGTAAAACAACGCCGCACAGAATTTTTTCTCCTGCGGCGAAAGCGGCGAACGGGCAAGTCCCTCATCTAATATTATGTTGGAATACGCCGATTGATTCTCCAGTCGGCGTAAAAGCTTCAGTGCGGTTGTTCTCGCGTCCGGCATTAATTTCTCCTATTCCTGCCGCTGGCATTCAGCACAATTAAAATCAGCCGCAGCAGCGATGCAAGCGAACTCACCAGCGCCGCCACATACGTCAGTGCCGCCGCTCGCAGCACTTTTTTTGCACCGTCCAGTTCGTCAAATTGCAAAATATTATAATCCTCCAGCGTGCGGAGCGCCCGCGCACTGGCATTGAATTCCACCGGCAAAGTAACCAGCTGGAACACCGAAAGCATTGCAAACATTGCAACGCCAATCACGGCAACGGTAAAGCCAATCTGCCCATACTGCACCGATGTCGCCATAATCAGTCCGATAAAAATCAGAAGATATGAAAGCGACGCGCTGATGTTTGTGACCTTCACCAGCGCGGTGCGGATTTTCACCGGCGCATAGCCTGTTTGGTGCTGAATAGCATGCCCCACCTCGTGCGCGGCAACGCCAATTGCCGCCACAGAAGTGTTGTTGTAGGTTGCATCCGAAAGCCGCACCACGTTCGCGCTCGGGTCAAAATGGTCTGTCAGGTTGCCGCTGATGTGCTCCACGCGCACATCGCGCAGCCCGTTGCGGTCGAGAATCTCCCGTGCCACCGCACTGCCCGTCACTCCGCGCATACTAAACACGCGGGAGAATTTATTGAACGTGTTTTTCACCGAAAACTGCGCATACAGCGCAAGCAGCATCGGCGGAATCAAAATCAGCAAAGTCCAGTCGTAAGGGTAATACAGATACGGCATAAACAAATCCTTTCCCGTTTTTGTTTTGAATTATTCCAGCTTCGTTCCGGCGGCAAGCGGTCTGCCGCGCAGAAAATCCTCCGCGCACAGGCGCTTTGCGCCCTCTGCTTGCACTTGCGTAAACCGCACCGCGCCCGGATTGCAGGCAACCACAAATTGTGCCGTGTCCAGCACCGTGCCGGGTTCCGCACCGGTTTGTTCTTCCGTAATCAGTTCTGCACGGTAAATTTTCAGGCGTTTACCCGCAAGCAAAGCATACGCGCACGGCCAGTCAGAAAGCCCGCAGATTTTCCGCTGTACCTGATAGGCGCTCTGCGTAAAATCAATCCGGCACATTTCCTTGCACAGCATGGAGGCATAACACGCACAGTGTTCATCCTGCTTTTGCGGCGTTACCCGTCCTTGCTCCAACGCCTCCAGCGTTTCCACCAGCAGCGTTCCGCCCATCACCGCAAGCCGTTCAAACAACTC
>DBRO01000030.1:15686-18385 GCA_002306005.1 Ruminococcus sp. UBA1366
CCCGTGACTGGATCCCCGTTGAGAATCGCGTGCTGAATCGGTGCCGCGCCACGGTATTTTGGCAAAAGAGAACCATGCACATTGACACACCCCAGCCGCGGAATTTCCAGCACTTCCTTGGGTAGAATCTTGCCATAAGCGGCAACAACAATCACATCCGGCTTTATTTCCCGCAGAATCTCCACACAGCCGCCGTCATTTTTTTTCAGGCTTTGCGGCTGATACACCGGTGTGCCATGCGCCTGCGCCAGAACTTTTACAGGGGGCGGCGTAAGCTTATATCCCCTGCCCTTCGGTTTATCCGACTGCGTAAACACCGCCGCGATTTCGTAACCGTGTGCATAAAGCGCTTCCAGTGATTTCACCGCGAAATCCGGCGTTCCCATAAAAACAATTCTCATGCTTTTTGCTCTTTTTTCTCCCTTAATTGCTCCTCCGGTACCATCTCGTCCGCAACGTCCACAAACAGCTTGCCATCCAAATGATCCAGCTCATGGCACACGCACCGTGCAAACAAACCGGTGACTTCTTTTTCATAAGTATCGCCGTTGCGGTTCTGCGCCTTAAATTTCACCTTATCCGGACGCACCACATAGCCCCACTGTCCCGGGCAGGAAAGGCATCCTTCTAAATCCCGCTGTTCGCCGGAACTTTCAATAATCTCCGGATTAATTAGCTCCATGAAGCCTTCGCCCACGTCAATCACGGTAATTCTTCTCAGCACCGCGACTTGTGGGGCTGCCAGCCCGTAGCCGTTTTCCTCGTACAGTGTTTCCTTTAAATCGTCCAGCAGTGCGTGCAGTTTTGCATCAAACACCGTAACCGGCTTGCATTTTTTCCGCAGTGTATCATCGCCCTGCGTAATTACTTTTCTCAATGCCATGCTCAAGACTCCCTTTTCATTACAATCCAATATCGCCGTTGATGTCGGCGAACACCCGCACATTTACAAATTCCTTTGCCCGTGCAGTTTTTTTCAATAAAAGACTCATCATTTCGCGAAAATCCCGTGTGTTGCGCGTTTTTATGATAATCCTGTGACGGTAACGGTTGTTGATCCGTCCCAGCGTATTGGGCGCAGGTCCCAGCACCCGCATGGGGAATTTCACTTCATTTTCCTGCAAATACCCGCGGATGAGTTCCACAAATGCCCGCGAGGCACGGTTGGAATCCGCCTCAATCACTGCGCTGAACCCCACCACGCAAATATCGCAGAACGGCGGATAAATCAGCGTATGCCGCAGGGCAATTTCGCTTTCGTAAAAGCCGCGGTAATCCTGCTGTGCTGCAAGTTCAATGACATAATGCTCCGGCACAAAGGTCTGCAAAACGGCAGTTCCAGCCTTTTCGCCCCTGCCGCCGCGCCCCACAACCTGTGTAATCAGCGAAAATGTGCGCTCATAGCTGCGAAAATCCCCCGTAAACAGTGCCTTATCCAGCGAAATCACGCCAACCAGCGTCACATTGGGAAAATCCAGTCCCTTTGCAATCATCTGCGTGCCAAGCAGGATGTCATACTCCCCGCGCGCAAATGCCGAAAAGCTTTTTTCGTATGCATAACGGGAATATGCGGTGTCCGCATCCATGCGCAGCAGCCTTGCATCAGGAAAATTCTTTGCAATTTCGTCCTCCACACGCTGCGTTCCCGTACCTGTAATTCGCAGGTGCGTGGAGCCGCAAGCTGTGCATTTCCCTGTATAACTACGGGAATACCCGCAGTAATGGCACATCAGCCGGTTGTTCTTTTTATGGTAGGTCAACAGAATGTTGCAGTTTGGGCATTCCTCGTGCTTTTTGCAGTCCATGCAACTGACGTGCGTACTAAATCCCCGTCGGTTGAGCAGCAAAATCACCTGTTCGCGCCTTGCCAGCGTTGCGGTAATTTGATCCAGCATCACGCGGGAAAACAATCCCGTGTTGCCCTCCTCCGTCTCGGTTTGCATATCGGCAATAACCACCTGCGGCAGGCTTGCCCCGGCATAGCGCTCTTTTAATTCAAACAGCGAATACCGTCCTTTTTGCGCGTAATAAAAGCTTTCAATGCTCGGCGTTGCAGAAGCCATGAGCAGCAGGGCATTGTGAAATCCGCACCGAAATCTTGCCGCATCCCGCGCATGATAGCGGGGAGATGCCTCCGATTTGTAGGTGTGTTCGCCCTCCTCGTCCATGATCACCAGCCCGATGTTTTCCGCCGGTGCAAAAACTGCGCTCCGCGTGCCAATCACAATGCGGGCATCGCCGTTTTTAATCCGCTTAAACTCATCCACGCGCTGTCCAAGTGACAGTGCCGAATGAATGACTGCAACGGTTTGTCCGAAAATCCGTCGAAACTTTCCGACCATTTGCGGTGTCAGTGCAATTTCCGGCACCAAAAGCAGTGCCGCACGGCCTTGTTTGATCGTATGCGCAATCAGCCGAATAAATACAGCGGTTTTCCCGCTGCCCGTTACACCAAACAGCAGCGCGCCCGCCGGCTTTTTATCGTCAATCAGCCGGGAAATCCCCTCAAATGCCTGCTGCTGCTCCTCCGTGAGCACGGGTGGCATTTCCTGCTCCGCCGGCTCGTCACAGACGGTCCGCAGCGTTTCGCACTCATATTCTTCCAGCACTTTGGCTTTCACCAAATTCCGGATAATCGCTGCGGTCACACCCGTCATATACATGGCTTCTTTGGCAGAAGCCGTCTGACAATCCTCCAG
>DBRO01000043.1:0-615 GCA_002306005.1 Ruminococcus sp. UBA1366
CGAAACCCGTGGGGAACTGACCGGCTATATCAACGAAATTCTTGGCAATCAGAAGTTGGTTCGGGCGTTCGGCATGGAAGAACCTACCGCCGCGCATTTTGAGGAAATCAATCAGCGGCTGAAGGTCTGTGGGGTGCGGGCGTTGTTTTTCTCCGCGCTGGTGAACCCCTGCACGCGGTTTATAAATGGTCTTGTTTATGCGGGCGTGGGGATTTTTGGCGCGTTTACGGTGATTTCCGGCGGCATTACCGTGGGACAGCTTTCCGCGTTTTTAAGCTATGCAAACCAGTTCGCCAAGCCGTTTAACGAAATCAGTGGTGTCATTACCGAACTGCAAAGTGCTTTGGCTTCGGCAAAACGGGTGTTGGAGATTATTGATCGCTTTGAGCAGGAGGAAAGCCCTGACACAGGAGCGTTGCCGGCGGATGACAGTGCAGTGCTGGAAAACGTGGGCTTTTCGTATCGTCCTGACCAGAAATTGATTGAGGGGCTGAATTTGCGGGTGCGTACCGGTGAAATGATTGCGCTTGTCGGACCGACCGGCTGTGGAAAAACGACGTTCATCAACCTGCTGATGCGGTTTTATGATGTAACGGCTGGGGAAATCCGGTTGGG
>DBRO01000043.1:621-758 GCA_002306005.1 Ruminococcus sp. UBA1366
GATACGTGGCTGAAAACCGCAACGGTCGCGGAGAACATTGCGTACGGCTTTCCGGCGGCAACACGGGAACAGATTGAACAAGCGGCAAAACGTGCGTTTGCGGATAGCTTTATCCGCCGACTGCCGCAAGGATATGA
>DBRO01000043.1:775-1024 GCA_002306005.1 Ruminococcus sp. UBA1366
ATGCTGATTTTAGACGAGGCGACTTCCAGCATTGATACGATGACGGAAATCCGTATCCGGCAGGCATTTGACCGCATGACAAAGGGGCGCACCAGCTTTATTGTGGCGCACCGGCTTTCCACCATACAGGGGGCGGATTGTATTCTTGTGATGAACCAAGGCAGCATTGTGGAGCAGGGGACGCATGAAGAACTGATTGCAAAGAACGGTTTTTATGCGAATTTATATCAAAACCAGTTTGCGCAGGAC
>DBRO01000043.1:1051-1283 GCA_002306005.1 Ruminococcus sp. UBA1366
CGGACTGTCTGCTGATTACCTCGGACATCAACCGGCGGTATTTTACGGGCATGAAAAGCTCGGCGGGGGTGGTTGCGGTGTTCCGCGACGCGCAGTATTTGTTGATTGATTCGCGGTACTATGAGAAAGCTTCCCGCGTGGTGACGGACTGCGAGGTGCTTTTGCTGCGGGATTTGCCGGAGCAGCTGAATGATTTATTGAAAAAACACCATGCGAAAGCCGTGATGATTGA
>DBRO01000043.1:1342-12223 GCA_002306005.1 Ruminococcus sp. UBA1366
CCGGAGGAAATTGCGGCGATTACAAAAGCACAGCGCATTGCGGAGGAGGCTTACGCCGAACTGCTGAACTACATAAAAGCGGGAGTGACAGAGCGGGAAATCGCACTGCGGCTGGATTTTTTGATGTTAAGCAAGGGTGCGGAGGCGCTTTCGTTTGACACGATTGCGCTTTCGGGCGCGAACACCTCCATGCCGCATGGGGTGCCTTCCGACAAGCCGGTTGCGGCGGGGGAATTTGTGCTGATGGATTTCGGCGCGGTATGGGAAGGCTATCACAGCGACATGACGCGCACGGTTTGCGTGGGTGAACCCACGGAGCAGATGCGTGCGGTGTACGAAACGGTTCTCCGCGCACAGCAGGCGGGGCTGGATTGTATCCGTGCGGGCATTACGGGAAAAACCGCGGACAAAGCCGCCCGCGATGTGATTGAACAGGCAGGCTGGGGTGCGTATTTTGGGCATTCTTTGGGGCATGGCGTGGGCATGGAAATTCACGAGCAGCCCAATGCCGCACCGCGCACCCGGACGGTATTTCGTTCCGGCATGGTGGTAACGGTGGAGCCCGGCATTTATCTTCCGGGCGAGTTTGGCGTGCGGATTGAGGATTTTGTGTGCGTGACGGAAACCGGCTGTGAGAATTTAACGAAAGCGCCGAAGGAATTTTTCATGTTGCCGATTGCATAAGCCGCGGAGGTGAGGACTGTGCTGCAGATGATATCCTATGACCCGGAAAACAAACTGACAGATACCATTGCGACATTTGCGTTTTGGCAGGAGGCGCGGGAACTGTTTTTTTGCGGCAGCGGTACGCCGGAGGAAATTGAACAGGCAATCCGGCAGAAAAAGGCCGATGTACTACTATGCGTACTGTATGGCGGGTCGTTTTCGCAAACGGATTTTATCCGCAAGATTATGACGAATTATCCGCAGATCCCGGCGATTTTTATCAGCGGCAATCTGGAATACGAGGAAGTTCGTCATGCGTTTTTACGGGGTGCGTTTGACTATTTGGGCTTTGAAAATCTAGAAACCAAGNNCAGGTGCTGATGAAGCACATTTTTGACGGAGGAAATCGCGTAGAGGATATTGTCCGTGACATTGTGGACTGCATTTACGAGGATTGGCATGCGGACAGCATTGATTGTCAGCAAGTGGTGGAGCGTGTAAAGCTGGAATCGTACAAGAGCTTTGTACGGATGAAACCATGGCTGGAGAAATTCATTTACCGCGGGGATTATATTCGGGAAATTGGTTTTGATATCAAGCCGCGGGAAGAAATTACCCGCGAGCTGTGCCGGTATTATTCCGAGGTGAACACGCTGTTTGTGAAGTACAATGTCATTGACGTGAACAAAACGATTTATACCATCGGAAAAAGCGTGATTAAGCAGGTGGATCAAAAAGTCACGCTGGAATCCGTTGCCCGGGATGTGTATCTGAACCGGACGTATATTTCGCAGATTTTTAAAGAAAAGACTGGCATTCGTTTTAATGATTTTGTGCTGGATGTGAAAATTGATCGGGCAAAAACCCTGCTGCATTATCCGGAAATGACCGTNNAAACAGCATACCGGCAGGACGCCGCAGGAGTATCAATGCTATATCCGGAACTGCACCTGAATATTCTGGACGATGTGCTGAATATTTTATATTGCAAAACTTTTTTGTGCGGATTATAATGAAAGCATGAAAAGCAATGGAGCTTACAGCAAGGGCGCTGTAAGCTCTGCTTTTTTCAGCTGGAATTAAGGCTGGTGCGCGGGTTTTCAACAGGACGTCCGCCTA
This sequence comes from Ruminococcus sp. UBA1366, assembly GCA_002306005.1. GTDB lineage: Bacteria > Bacillota > Clostridia > Oscillospirales > Ruminococcaceae > UBA1366. The sequence continues at coordinate 3,128 of DBRO01000043.1, forward strand.
CGGATCAATCGGANNGAGTAAGAATCATGACGGTTTCAGAGGTATTTCAGAATACCACGAAAAAAGAGGTGTTTGCACAATCGATACAGTATTGGAACAGCGGAAAAACAAAGGAATGGCTGGATCTTGGCATTGATTTGGTGATGGGGAAGCGCGAGGGTTACTATTTTTGGGATATGGACGGTAAAAAGTTGATGGACGTGCACCTGAATGGCGGTACGTACAGTTTGGGACACCGCAATCCGGAAGTGATTTCCGCGCTGGTTGAGGCGACAGAGCATGTGGATATCGGCAATCATCACTTTCCGTCTCCGCTGAAGGCTTTGCTCGCCAAAACTGTGGTTGAGGCATCTCCCGCAGGCATGAAACACGTCATATACGGTTCTTCCGGCGGTGAGGTTGCGGATTTGTCCATCAAATGCGCACGGAGCGCCACCGGTAAAAAGAGAATCATTTGTGTGAATAATTGCTATCACGGACATACGGGACTTGCTGTTGCTGCCGGTGCGCCGCGGTACTGTCAGCTTTTCCATGCTGAGCGCCCGGACGAATTTATCAAGGTGCCGTTTAATGACATTCGTGCGATGGAGGCGGCTTTTGCCGCAAATGACGATATCGCCGCAGTCTTGTTAGAGACGATTCCGGCGACTTACGGGTTTGTGATGCCGCTGGATGGATATCTGCCTGCCGTGAAAAAGTTATGCGAAAAGTACGGCGCGCTGTATATTGCCGACGAAGTACAGACCGGACTGCTGCGCAGCGGAAAAATGTGGTGCATTGAAACCTACGGGGTCACACCGGATATCATTGTTTCATCCAAGGGATTTTCCGGTGGTATTTACCCGATTTCCTGTGTAGTGCTGAACGAAAAGGCATCGTACTGGATGACCAAGGACGGCAGTGCGCATATGGCGACCTTCGGCGGCAGCGAACTGGGCTGTGCGTGTGCACTGAAAGTATTTGAGATTCTGGCGCGGGAGGAAACCAAGCAGAACGTGGCCTTTGTTTCTTCCTATCTGCGCAAGGGATTGGAAGAAATCAAGCAAGAGAATGCCGGTGCATTTGTGGGAATTCGGCAGAATGGGTTGATTATGGGTCTGGAATTTGCGGGAGCGGATGGCGCGGTAACGGTTATGCAGCATCTATATGAAAACGGCGTGTGGGCAATCTATTCGCAGCTGGATCCGAGCGTGTTGCAATTTAAGCCCGGTGTGCTGGCAACCAAGGCATATTGCGATGAACTGTTGGAAAAGCTCCGCAAAGGGATTTCCGAGGCGCGGGACGAAATCTTGGCAAAGGCATAACCGGTCAATTTACAGAGTAAGGCTGAAAATATCGTATACAAAGGCGTATACTTGCAATCTTTACAGATTGGGAAGTTGCGTCTATTTTCTTTTCGGCGGGGTGCGCCGGCGGGGTTTCACCCGCGCAAACAAGGGGGCGAAAGCATGGTATTTGACAAGGCTTGTCTGGACATTGTTGCAGCACAGACATTGCAGCATTACGATTGGAATACGGACACTTGCGCACAGCTGATTGTGCTGTCAGAAAATGCAACCTACCTAGTGAAGGATTTGCATTCTGACCGCAAACTGGGCGTGCTGCGTATCAGCCGTCCGGGATATCATACGCGTGCCGAGCTGGAATCGGAAATGCGCTGGCTGCGGCAGATTAACGACTACACGCCGCTTGTTGTGGCAAATCCGATTGTTGGCAAGGATGGACAAGAAGTGCAGCAGGTGAAGGCACCGGATGGTAGCTGCTATCACTGCATTATTTGCGATTATCTCCCGGGCAGTGAACCGGATGAGGCAAACGAAACGGAATTTGTGCGAAATTTTGAGGTGCTGGGGGAAACCACTGCGTATCTGCACCGGCAGGCCTCCATTTGGAACGGCACAAAAACCATTGACCGGATGAGTTGGGATTTTGCGCATATCATCGGAGAAAAAGCAGTGTGGGGAAAGTGGAGTGCGTTTCCGAGCATAACACCGGATGCGGAAAAACTGCTGAACGATGCCGCGCGGATTATTGAAAAGCGGTTGATTCGCTACGGGAAAAGCCCGCACAACTGGGGACTGATTCATGCGGATCTGCGGCTGGCAAATATTCTAGTCGAAGGGGAATCCATCAAAGTGATTGATTTTGACGATTGCGGGTTTGGCTGGCATTTGCATGATCTGGCGTCTTCCATCAGCTTTATTGAACATAAGGAAATTGTGCCGAAGCTGGTGAATGCATGGCTGAAAGGCTATAAGAAGGTGATGCCTTTTACTGACACGGATTTTGAAGAAATCGACACATTTATATTAATGCGCCGGATGCAGTTAATGGCATGGCTTGCCAGTCATCAGGATTCTGAACCGGTCGCGGCACTTTCCGAGGGATATCTGGACGGGACAATCGGATTGACGGAACGGTTTATCCGGCTGTTTGGATAATGAAAGGGGTTACATATGGAAAAGGAAATCAAGAACAACAACTTATCAAAATCGCTGAAACTGATTTATGTGTATGCTTTGGCAACGGGTGCAATCTTTACGTTTATGTGTTACTGGGACGGCATTTTCATGTCCTATACCGGCCCGGCAACGTTCCTTGCCTTTGCTTTGATGACATTGATGGTGCTGCCGACAGCATTCGTCTATTCAGAATATTCCACCATGCTGCCCAGTGCGGGTTCCTGCCTGGTGTTTAACACGGTGGGACTGAATAAGCATATGGGATTCTGGAGTTCTTGGCTGATTATGTGCGCATGGATTGCCGTACCGGCTGCGGGTATTTTGGGTATCATCGACTGGCTGAATTATCAGTTCGGGTTAAACATCACGGGCTGGTATTCCGTGTTACTTGGCGCTGCGGTGCTTTGCTTGTGGTTTGTGCTCAGCTTGCTGAAAAACGTGGTTGCCGGTAAGGTGCAGACGTTTATGCTGTTTGCGGGAATCATTGGTATTTTGATTTGCTCTCTGGCGTTTTTGTTCAGCGGAAAATGGAGCTTTGATAATTTTGTAAATTTCTTTGCTTCCTGCAATGCAAAAGCATATGGCGGCAGCTTTACGACGGCAATTGCGTGGATTGTGGGCGCTTCGTTTATGATTACACCGTATTTTGGTTTTGAAACAGTTCCGGCAATGGTGGAGGAAGGTGACTTCCCGATCAAGAGCCAGAAGAAAGCGATTTTAGGCTCGGTTCTTACCTGCGGAGCAATCTATGTGATCTTCTATTTCTGCATGGCGGGTGCAATGCCTTGGGATATGCTGACCAACAACGGCGACTGTCATGCGTTCATTACGTTTGATGCGCTGCAATATCTGTTCGGCGATAAAATCGGCTGGTTTGTTTTTATTATGGGCATTGTCGGCGTGGTATTTCCGATTGGTACTTCCGTACTGGGATTCTGGTATTCCGGTGTGCGGATGATTTACGCGATGGGCCGGCAGAATTTCCTGCCAAAAGCATTTGCAAAAACCAATCGTTTTAGTCAGCCTGTTCTGCCGAACATTCTGATTCTTGTGGTTTCCGTGGCATTTCTTGCGATGCAGGAAATCCGTTCGTTCTTTGACCTCATGGCGTTTGCCTGTGCGGTTTGTTACGTGATTACTTCGATTTCCTCGCTGGTAATTGATAAAAAGCATCCGGAATGGGCACGCCCTTACAAATGCCCGAAGGTGCTTAAAATTCTTTCTCTGATTGTGATGATTGCCATTGCGTTTTTCTGCACAATTGGTATTGGAAAAACAACATGGCTGGGCTTTGCCGGCTACATGGCGGTTGGGCTGGTGCTGTGGCTGATCATGATTCTGCATAAATGGAAACACGAAAAGGTTTGGATGAAAACACCGGACGGCGATCAGGAATTTTAATCGGATTTTAGGGCAATCTGTTTGTGCGGTGTTGATTTTCAGGAAAGGAGCAGCAGTATGAAAGAAATGGAGTTCATTATCAAGCCGGAAAAAATGGAGAACCTGAGCCGGATTTTAAGCAATTGCGGCGCGGGCGGCGTTACGGTGACGTACCTGAGCGGATACGGACATCAGAAAGGCTTGAAGCAGGTTTATACGCGGGATGAAGTGATCGGAGGAACGCTGCTGCCCAAGCTTTCCTACCGCACGGTGGTGCCGGATGATCAGGTTGAAATGATTATCAATGCCGTGGTGGCGGAACTGAACACGGGTAGCTTTGGCGACGGTAAAATTTTTGTCCGCCCGGTGGACGAGGTGGTGCAGATCCGCACTGGTGCGCGCGGCATAGACGCAATTTAAAAGGAGGCAGAACAATGGGAAAATTAGCAGGCAAAACTGCCATTATTACGGGTGCTTCAAAAGGCATTGGCGAAGGCATTGCGCGGGTGTTTGCAAAATACGGTGCAAGGCTGGTGCTGGCGGCACGCGGTGAAAAGGTGTTGGAATTTGCCGAAGAACTGAAGAAAACCGGCTGCGAGGCAATCGGTGTACAGGCGGATGTGAGCAATCCGGACAGTGTGCGGCAGCTTGTGAATACGGCGGTAAAAACGTTCGGCAAAATTGATATTCTGGTGAATAATGCTGGTGTGTGCGTATTGGAGGATTTTCTAGCGGAGGGCGAAAAAAACCGCGATTATCACATTGATATCAATATCAAGGGCGTGTGGAACGTCACAAAAGCTGTCGCACCGGAAATGATCAAAAACGGCGGCGGAAAAATTGTGGTGATGAGTTCCGTGACCGGTGATATGGTGGCAGATCCGGGCGAAGCGGCTTATGCCATGACAAAAGCAGCACTGGTCGGTTTCACCAAAGCCATGGCGCGGGAGCTTGCCTCAAACCACATTAACGTCAATGCAATTTGTCCCGGTTATGTTCGGACGCCGCTTGTAGAGGGTATGGCGGTACAGTCCTGCCCGGAGGATCCGGAAAGCGTGATTCAAGGCATCGCGGCGGGGGTTCCTTTGCAAAGGCTGGCACGTCCGGAGGAAATCGGCGAGTTGGCGGCGTTCCTAAGCTGTGAGGAATCCAGCTATATTACAGGCACGCAGATTGTGATCGACGGCGGCAGTACGTTGCCGGAAACCTGCACGATGGGGGTATAATACAAACGTATTTCCAATAAAANNAACGCAAAAGGAAAACCGCTCCGGTATGGGGCGGTTTTCCTTATTTTGTTGATTAAAGTTGGTGGATCACGAAAATATCATAGATGGTTTTCTGTTGATTCTTTTGTGCGTTGCTCTCGATTGCGATAATATTTAACAAGTATAAAATAAACCTTGACAAATCATTTATTGAGTGGTATAATATTTCTATTAAAGGCTTATATGTCCATATAATAAAGGTAAACGCCTTTATAAATTAATAACAATCTCAATAAAAAGGAGAAAATATATGTTGAGAAAAGCTGTAATGATCATTCTAATTTTCCCAATGGCGTTATGTTTTATATTGCCAAATGTGCAAGTTCCTCAAAAGGTAGAGGCAACCGCAACATATCAACATAATTATGTTTCGGGTGAAACTTATTACATTAGAAATAGTAAAAGTGGTCTGTATTTGGACGTTGCAAGCGGAGCTTTACAAACTGGAAATTACGTTCAGCAATACCCGACAAATGCAACGTTAGCTCAAACTTGGACAATAAATAAATTAAAAGATGGAAGTCTTACATTCAGTATCATTAAAGATGGTTATGCATATGATTTGTCTGTTGGAAATAATATTTTATCTACAAATTGTGAAGTAATAATAAAAAAGCGAAAAAAAGCGCTAATCCAAGTTCTGCATCCAAATGGATATTGCAGTATGGCACTGGTGGTACAGTTTCGATTGTATCAAAAAGATACACCAACAAATGTTTGATTCCATATAATGAAACAAACAATAAAAATGCTCATATTGTAATTGATCCGTTGTCAAGTATTCCGAAGGCTGTTGACGAGTGGATCATTGAATCTCCAGATGATAAGGATACTTTTTCGGGCGGTGATAATATAATGATTGACGGTGGTGGTCATCTTGATTATGAAGTGTCAGTTTCTGCTGAGGTGTTTTCATCTGAAATTAAAAATGCTGTTGCAATTTGGAATCAATATAAGTCTGGCGTAATAAGAAAAGATACCACAAAGATTGTTCAAGATGTCAAGATTGTTACAAAGAGCTCCGCAGATTTGGGGCAAAACATAAATGGACGAACATCCGCGGTTTTTAACAAGATTTATATTAGCACAAAACTTATAGGCGGAGATACCAAGAAGATAACAAACGTAATCACACACGAACTTGGTCACGCTCTCGGGCTTAGAGATTCATACCTTTTATCATCGATAATGTATGGATACACGTCAACAACGCTCTCTTTAAGTCGCGCTGATAAAGCATCCTATGACAAAGCCTATCGTTCAATTAAATAGATATAAGGAGGATATAATCATGAATAAAAGTATGAAACGCTGGTCTATCTTTTCTCTTGCAGTTTGCTTTTCTCTGGCAATGACATCCTGTGGAAATGACAGCAAAGACGGTTCATCAAATGTGTCGGTATATGAATCTCCCGCTCAATACGAGTATGAAGTTAGTAATCTGAATATCGCTGTCGGCGTCAGAGATTATTGCTTTATCGGTTATGTGACAAGCGACGGCGTGACCGATTACAATTCCGGTGAAGAATTCCCTATGACAAATTTTCAGGTTCAAATTTTAGAACCAGTCAAAGGTAATCTGAAAGATGAAATCAGCCTGGTGAAATGGGGCGGACTGTTGAAAGATCAAAATGTCATCCAGATTACCGAAGATGATGTAATGCTTGAAAAAGGAAAGTATTATGCCTTTACTTGCTCCGCACGTGATGACGGACAGATTGATTGCTCTGGCATTAACTCAAGCGTCGAACTCGAAAGCGGCATCAACGCTGATAACCTTGACCAGTCCAAGATTGTTTCAGAGTTTGAAGATGCCTATGCAAATGAGGTTATTCCGGATAATTACATAGATGACGGCTACAAATCAGTTTACGAGGAATAACAAAAGCCGAAGAAACAGAATTGTACGAGTTCANNAAAAGGAAAACCGCTCCGGAGGGGGGCGGTTTTCCTTATCTTGTTGATTAAAGTTGGTGGATCACGAAAATATCATAGATGGCTTTCATGGCAGTAGAAAAATCGCTTTCGCTGACACCGATGATAATATTCAATTCGCTGGAACCTTGGTCTATCATTTTTACGTTGACGTGCGCGTGCGCAAGCGCGGAGAAGATTCTTCCCGCCGTGCCACGGGTGGATTTCATGCCGCGGCCGACCACGGCAAGCAGTGCTAAATCTGTTTCAATATCAATCGTATCGGGGTGAACATTGCGGTGCAGTCCGGCGAGGATTTCCTGCTCCTTTGTGCCGAACTCCGACTGGTGGACAATCACACTCATGGTATCAATGCCGGAGGGCATATGCTCAAACGAAATCCCGTTTTTCTCGAACACTTCCAGTACACGCCTGCCAAAACCCAATTCGGCGTTCATCATATCTTTTTCGATATTCACAACCGTGAAGCCGGTTTTTCCAGCAATTCCGGTGATGGTAAACAGCGGCTTCTGGCTGGTGCTTTCTACAATCATCGTGCCTTCGTCTTCCGGCTCGTTGGTGTTTTTAATGTTAATGGGAATGCCCGCCTTGCGCACCGGAAAAATCGCATCTTCGTGCAGAACGGTTGCGCCCATGTAGGAAAGCTCCCGCAGTTCCTTGTAGGTAATCACGCGAATCCGCTCGGGATTTTCAATCACACGCGGGTCGGCAATTAAAAAGCCGGAAACGTCCGTCCAATTTTCGTACAAATCCGCATTGACGGCACTTGCCAAAATGGAACCTGTAATGTCCGAACCGCCGCGCGAGAAAGTTTTGATCGTATCATTTGGCATGGAGCCGTAAAAGCCCGGAATTACTGCACGTTCATAGGCAGCAAGGGTATCGCGCAAGGTATGGACGGTTTTTCGCGCATCATAAGCACCGTTTTCGTTAAAGAAAATCACGTCGGCGGCGTCAACAAAGGCATAGCCCAGATAAGCGGCAAGCAGAATGCCGTTTAAGTACTCTCCGCGGGAGGCGGCGTAGTCCCTGCCGGCTTTGCCGATAAATCCGGCACGAATGGTTTCAAACTGTTCGTCCAGCGAAAGATGGAGCGAAAGCTCCGTAATAATTTCCTGATACCGCGCACGGATGGCTTCAAATTCCGCAGAAAAATCCTTTCCCTTTGCGGCAAGATCATAGCATTGGTACAACATATCTGTAACTTTGGTGTCCGCCGAAAAGCGTTTGCCCGGCGCGGAGGGAACCACATATCTTCTGGTTTCGTCCGCACGGATGATATTGCCCACTTTGATGAACTGTTCGGCGCTTGCAAGCGAACTGCCGCCGAATTTGACTACCTTTACCACTACCGTTACCCCTATCCTGCTTAGTTTTTGGTGCATGAATTTCCACGCACACAGACTGTATTACATTATATTAAAATTTCCGTTTTTCGTCAATGTGCAAAAGCGCCAACATTCTGTAAATTTTTCATGTATTCTTAGCACAAACGACTGTGTTTCTGTGGCGTACAGGTTAGAATCCAAACACAAATCTCTCCATCAGTTCATGCCCGTTTTCCACAAAAATGCCGGTGGCTTTTGCTGTCGCCTCAGAGAAGCTTTTCGTGCCTGCGATTGGCTTTTTCTTGTGGAAAATCAAAAACGGAACGGGGTCGTTGGTATGGGTGCGCAGGGCAAGCGGGGTAGCATGGTCGGGCAGAATCATCACTTTGTAATCCTCGAACTGTTCCAATGCGGCGAGGACGGGCATTAAAATCTGCTCGTCAATCAGCTCCAGCGCGTGCTTTTTATTTTCGATTTCATGCCGGTGTCCGCACTCGTCGGGGGCTTCCACATGAATGTAAACAAAGTCCTGTTCGTTTTGCCATTCCGTGATGGCGGCAGCGGCTTTTCCCGCAAAATCCGTATCAATATAGCCGGTTGCGCCCGGTACGTTTACAACATGCATACCGGAGAATTTTCCGATGCCTTTTAATAAATCCACTGCGCTGATCATGGAAGCTTGCAGCCCGAATTTATCGGCAAAAGCCACCAGCGGCTTGCGGA